>CBRG010000172.1 GCA_000470535.1 Streptomyces sp. AW19M42 | reverse complement strand
GCCCGGTGCCGTCGCGCTTTCCGTTCCTGCCGCAGCCCGGAACCCCGTGCCCGCCGTCCGCGGTGTCGGCCGCGACCGGCACTCTCGCCGACACCGCCGACACCGCCGCCGAAGCCGCCGGGGCCGTCGGGGCCGGAGCCGCCGCGGCGACCGCCGTGGACGGTCCGCAGAACAGCCCGAGCACCACCGCGAGCGCCGCCACCAGGCAGCACCACTGTGAACGGGACACGGGGCGGGCCTTCCTGAAGGGGGAGATCAACTGTCCGGAATGGTACGTGCTGTGACCGTCACCGCCCCCACCGTGCAGACCCGTGACGGAGCCCGCGCTAAATAGGTTCGCCGTTCCTCGGGCCCGGGTGAGATCCTGGAACCCGTATGTCTACTTCCTTTGCCGATCTCCAGTCCCAGCTCGGGCAGCTCTCGCTGCGCGACGCCCACCGGCTCGGCCGACGTCTCGAAGGCGCGCGCCGCATTCGTAAGCCAGAGGCCCAGCAGGGCGTGCTGGACGAGATCGCCGCCCAGGCCACCAAGGCGGCGGAGCGGCTCCCGCTGCGGGCCGGGCGGCTGCCTGCCCTCACGTACCCCGAACAGCTCCCGGTCAGCCAGAAGAAGGACGAGATCCTGGAGGCGATACGCGACCACCAGGTCGTGATCGTCGCGGGCGAGACCGGCTCGGGCAAGACCACCCAGATCCCCAAGATCTGCATGGAGCTCGGCCGTGGCGTCCGCGGCATGATCGGGCACACCCAGCCCCGCCGGATCGCCGCCCGCACGGTGGCCGAGCGGATCGCGGAGGAGCTGAAGACGCCGCTGGGCGAGGCGGTCGGCTGGAAGGTCCGGTTCACCGACCAGGTCAGCCAGGACGCGACCTTCGTCAAGCTGATGACGGACGGCATCCTGCTGGCCGAGATCCAGACGGACCGCGAGCTGCTCGCGTACGACACGATCATCATCGACGAGGCCCACGAGCGGTCGCTGAACATCGACTTCCTGCTCGGCTATCTGGCCCGGCTGCTGCCCAAGCGCCCTGACCTGAAGGTCGTCATCACCTCGGCGACCATCGACCCGGAGCGCTTCGCGCGCCACTTCGGCGAGGCGCCGATCGTGGAGGTCAGTGGGCGTACGTATCCGGTCGAGGTGCGCTATCGGCCCCTCCTGGAGGGGGCCGCAGAAGACGCAGCGGACTCCGACCGCGACCAGATCACCGCGATCTGCGACGCCGTCGACGAGCTCCAGGGCGAGGGGCCGGGTGACGTCCTGGTCTTCCTCTCCGGCGAGCGGGAGATCCGTGACACCGCGGACGCGCTCGGCAAACGCAACCTCAGACACACCGAGGTACTCCCTCTCTACGCACGTCTGTCGCACGCCGAGCAGCACCGCGTGTTCCAGCGCCACACCGGGCGCAGGGTCGTTCTCGCGACGAACGTCGCCGAGACCTCACTGACCGTCCCCGGCATCAAGTACGTGATCGACCCGGGCAACGCCCGTATCTCCCGCTACAGCCACCGCACCAAGGTCCAGCGGCTGCCGATCGAGCGGATCTCGCAGGCCAGCGCCAACCAGCGCAAGGGCCGCTGCGGCCGTACGTCGGACGGCATCTGCATCCGGCTGTACTCCGAGGACGACTTCCTGACCCGGGCGGAGTTCACCGACCCGGAGATCCTGCGGACGAACCTGGCCTCCGTCATCCTCCAGATGACCGCGGCCGGCCTGGGCGACATCGAGAAGTTCCCCTTCATCGACCCGCCGGACCACCGCAACATCCGCGACGGCGTGCAGCTCCTCCAGGAGCTGGGCGCGCTGGAGCAGGAGGAGAGGTCCCCCGGGGAGGGAAAGAAGGGGCAGCTGCTCACCCCGCTCGGCCGCAAGCTCTCCCAGCTGCCGGTGGACCCGCGGCTGGCCCGGATGGTCATCGAGGCCGACCGCAACGGCTGTGTCCGCGAGGTCATGGTCATCGCCGCCGCGCTCTCCATCCAGGACCCGCGCGAGCGGCCGTCCGAGAAGCAGACGCAGGCCGATCAGCAGCACGCCCGGTTCAAGGACGAGACGTCCGACTTCCTGGCGTTCCTGAACCTGTGGCGCTACGTCCGCGAGCAGCAGAAGGAGCGCGGCTCCTCCAGCTTCCGCCGGATGTGCAAGCAGGAGTACCTGAACTTCCTGCGCATCCGCGAATGGCAGGACATCTACGCCCAGCTGCGCACGGTCGCCAAGCAGATGGGGCTGGAGATCGATGACTCCTCGGACGCCGCCGCCCCCGAGCAGTCGGTGCACACCTCGCTGCTGTCCGGTCTGCTCTCGCACATCGGGCTGAAGGACACCGAGAAGAACGAGTACGTCGGCGCCCGCAACGCCAAGTTCGCGATCTTCCCCGGCTCTGCGCTCTTCAAGAAGCAGCCCCGGTTCGTGATGTCGGCGGAGCTGGTGGAGACGTCCCGGCTCTGGGCGCGGGTCAATGCCCGGGTCGAACCCGAGTGGATCGAGCCGCTGGCCCAGCATCTGCTGAAGCGCACCTACAGCGAGCCGCACTGGGAGAAGGACCAGGCCGCGGTGATGGCGTACGAGCGGGTCACGCTGTACGGCGTACCGATCGTGGCCCAGCGCAAGATTAATTTCGGCCGTATCGACCAGGAGGCCTCGCGGGACCTGTTCATCCGCAACGCCCTGGTCGAGGGCGACTGGCGCACGCATCACCAGTTCTTCCACGACAACCGCAAGCTCCTGGGCGAGGTCGAGGAGCTCGAACACCGCGCCCGGCGCCGCGACATCCTCGTGGACGACGAGACGCTGTTCGACTTCTACGACCAGCGCATCCCGGAGCACGTCGTCTCGGGTGCGCACTTCGACTCCTGGTGGAAGAACAAGCGCCGCGACGAACCGGACGCGCTGGACTTCGAGCGCTCGATGCTCATCAACGAGAAGGCCGGGAACGTCACCAAGGACGACTACCCGGACTCCTGGCGGCAGGGGAAGCTCAAGTTCCGGGTGACGTACCAGTTCGAGCCCGGCGCGGACGCCGACGGCGTCACCGTCCACATCCCGCTCCAGGTGCTCAACCAGGTCACCTCGGAGGGCTTCGACTGGCAGATCCCGGGGCTGCGCGAGGAAGTGGTCACCGAGCTGATCCGCTCGCTGCCCAAGCCGATCCGCCGGCACTACGTGCCCGCCCCGAACTACGCGGACAAGTTCCTGGACCGGGCCGTTCCGCTCCAGGAGCCGCTGCCGGTCACCCTGGCCCGCGAACTCCAGCGGATGGTCGGCGTCCCGGTCACGGCCGACGACTTCGACCTGACCCGGATCCCGGACCACCTGAAGATCACCTTCCGGATCATCGACGAGCGGCGCCGCAAGGTCTCGGAGGACAAGGACCTGGAGGCGCTGCGCGTGCAGCTGCGCCCCAAGGCACGGCAGGCGCTCTCCAAGGCCGCCGCGGCGACCGCGGGTCCCTCCGGCGGGTCCATCGAGCGTTCCGGCCTCACGGACTGGACGATCGGCACGCTGGACCGGGTCTTCGAGACGCGGCGGGCGGGCCAGCCGGTCAAGGCGTACCCGGCCCTCGTCGACCAGGGGGAGACCATCGCCGTACGGCTCTTCGACACCGAGGCCGAGCAGCAGCAGGCGATGTGGCGCGGCACCCGGAAGCTGATCCTGCTGAACATCCCGGTGAACCCGGCGAAGTTCGCGTCCGACAAGCTGACCAACCAGCAGAAGCTGGCCCTGTCCCGCAACCCGCACGGCTCCATCCAGGCGCTCTTCGACGACTGCGCGACCGCCGCGGCCGACCGGCTGATCGCCGCGCACGGCGGCCCCGCCTGGGACGAGGCGTCGTTTCGGAAGCTGTACGACAAGGTGCGCGCCGACCTGGTGGACCTGACCGTCCGCACGGTCGGCCAGGTCCAGCAGGTCCTGGCGGCCTGGCAGGCGTGCGAGCGCCGACTGAAGGCGACCAGCAGTCTGGTCCTGATCAACAACGTCACCGACGTACGGGAGCACCTCGCCCGTCTCGTCCCGCCCGGGTTCGTCACCGCGACCGGGCTGCGCAGGCTGCCCGATCTGATGCGCTACCTGGTCGCGGAGGACCGGCGGCTCCAGCAGATGCCGACCAACGTCCAGCGCGACACCGCGCGCATGGAGAAGGTCCACGAGATGCAGGACGAGTACGCCTGGCTGCTCGAACAGCTGCCGCAGGGCAGGCCGGTTCCGCAGGAGGTCCTGGACATCCGCTGGATGATCGAGGAGCTGCGGGTGAGCTATTTCGCGCACGCGCTGGGCACCGCGTTCCCCGTCTCCGACAAGCGGATCGTGAAGGCGATCGACGCCGCGGCCCCGTAGCGGCCCGCCGGTGGCCGGGTGACCGGCCGGCCACCGGAAGTGAGGTCGACCGCACCCTCTGACCTCCTGTAGAGTCTGTCTTCGCAGCCAGCCGCAAGGCAGCAGCGAAAACCTGGTCCTGTGGAGCAGTTTGGAGTGCTCGCCACCCTGTCAAGGTGGAGGCCGCGGGTTCAAATCCCGTCAGGACCGCAGTAACGAAAGCCCGGATCCCCTGGATCCGGGCTTTCGCGCGTATTGACTCCGGTGGCCGCCGACGAGTACTCAGAAAACAGGGGCTGCCCCTGTTTTCCCGGCGCGGGGCAGCGCGCATCCACCGGGAGGTGGCGCGGATGGCGGCATCCACGGACGAGGGGTTCCGGGCCGACGAGGGGCCCCGGTCCGACGAGAAGATCCGGGCCGGCGGCGAGCCCCGGTCCGACGAGGGGTTCCGGGCCGGCGAGGGGTTCCGGGCCGGCGAGGGGCTCGGGACGGCCGCTGCGGGCACGTCCGCCAAAACGGCCACGGCGGCCACGGCGGGTACGACGGGCCCGTCGACCGCGGCGGGCTCCCGCGAACCGGTGCGGCGCCGGATGGGGGCGCGGAGTACGCCCCGGCACGAGATCCGCGCCCTGCTGCGCGCCCATCTGGCGGCCGCCACCGGCTACCGCCACCTCACCCGGCACTGCGCGGTCTGCGCCCGGCTGCTGCGGCTCGCCATGGAGCCTGTGACGGCCCCTCCGGTGACCGGACCGACCGAGGAGCCAGCCGGTCCGTCCGGGCCGCCCACAGGGCCCCGGAAGGGCGCGACACGGGCCGTCGGGGCGACCCCTGGCACCGCCCCACCACCGCCGCGCGTCGACGCACCGTCACCGGGATGCTCGGGGCCGCTCCGTGACGGCCAATCCGTCGACCGGCGGGCAGGGGACGAAAGTCCTCCCGCCACGTGACCAATGGCGTGCTCTCGCACCCCCATGCAGTGGCAGGCTCGTACTTGGCAAGAGTTCTGTCGTGTGACGGGAGTCACCGAAACAGTTTCGAGAAGGGGTGGCTTTACACCCTTCCTACAACTGGCGAATTTAATATGTGCAATTGCACCACTCCGACGGGACCCGCCCAGGAGGCCCCGAACCGTCCCGGCCCGACCTTCCCGGGACGAGGACGCACAGTCCCGCACAGACCCGAGCAAGCCCGCACGAGACCCATCGGGAGCCAACCGGGCGTCCGGTTTCCCAGCGCCCGAACGGGCAGGAAGTCACGGACCGGGGCCCGGATCGCGGCCGGACACGTGCGCAAAAAAAAGATCGCGCTGGACCCGGCGGAGTCCAGCGCGATCTGACGACGTGACCTGCATCGCACAGGTACGGCGCCCGTTGGGGCGGGCGCCCGTCATATGGAGCTATGGGTGGGCTATACGGGTTGGGGGACCCAAAAGCCCAGTTGTGCTGCGGCGACAGGGGTTTTTCAGGCCTCGCTGCGCTGCTGCGGAATACCCGCAAGCAGTGCGCGGACCTCTGCCTCGCGGTACCGGCGATGTCCACCGAGCGTGCGGATGGACGTGAGCTTGCCAGCCTTGGCCCAACGGGTAACCGTCTTCGGGTCCACGCGGAACATCGTGGCAACCTCAGCCGGGGTCAGCAGCGGCTCGGCATCAGGGGTGCGAGCGGTCATGAGCGGCCTCCTCGGGAGAACCGAACCATCTCGGTTCTTTCCTCTAAATTCTGCACCTTGACCCACGTCGCCCGAAATGGCGGACGCGGGCCGAGTCGGTTATAGGACGAACGGCTTGTCCTCGGCACTACAACTACACCATCCGTCCAGCCACGTCGGCCAAACCGATGGAATTGCCCTCCCAGGTGTTCATCAGCGACGGATGCCGATGGACCATGCCATAGCGGACAGTCACACCACCGTGACGATCAGTCACAGAGCGATCAGGAGTCGTCAGACCCCCTATAGAGCGCAATGCAGAGCACTTCGCCCATACTTGGACGAACGGAGCCCTCACCGGACTCCTTGTCCTATTTTGGCACGAGGAGTAGGTAAGGGCGCAAGAGCCCCGTAAGTGCTATCCATCACGCTTGAGGCAAAGGCCCGGTTCGGGACGTAGGTCCTACGACAACGGAAGTATGCTTCCGCCTCTTCACCCTCACGTGTCACACGGGACGCAGGTTCATCGCTCGTCAGTTCGCCGTCAGTTCGCGTACTGACGCTCCCTTACGGACCTCCAGCGCTCCGAAAGGCGGAAGTACGCCTCGCTCGCTCCCTCGGCGTCACCGGCCCGCAGCGCCGCGATGCTCTCGGCCACATCCGCGGCACTCCGGTCCGCGGCCAGATGCTTCGCCGGCAGGGCGTGCACCAGCCCGCCGTAGTCCAGCTCGACCAGTGCGCGCGGATGGAACTCCTCCAGCCACCGGCCGACGTCCACCAGGCCCTCGGTGAGCGGCCCCTCGTCCATCGTCTCGCGCAGCGTCTTCAGCCCCCGCGCGAGCCGGCGGCGCGCCTGGACCATCGGCGTCCGGTACCGCAGCACGGCCGGCTCGCCGTCCTCGTCCCCCGGCCGGTACTCGCGCTCCTCGTCCGAGACCAGGACGAACCAGCGCACCGGGACCTGCCACACCGCCGTCCTGATCCAGGGCCGGGCGTCCGGATTGCGCTCCGACCAGCGCTCGTGATCCGCGACGGCCTGCCCGCGCACCACCGGGGGCAGCACCACGTCGAGCACCGGCCCGGGAAACATGTCCACGAGGCCGTCCAGCGCCAGCCAGCCGCGCAGCCTGGTCCGCCACGGGCAGACGCACACCACCCCGTCCACCTCCGCGACGAACGCGTCGGCGCTCTCGTGGGCCGGCACACCCACCGGCGGGGTCGCCGCCAAGTCGGCCAGCGAACGGCGCAGTTCGTCCTGGGCCGTGGGGATCAGGTCACGGCCCGCGTAGCGCGCCCAGTGCGCGCGTTCGGCCTCCGGGAAGGCCGCCAGTGGCTCGTAGACCCGGAGGTAGGACGCGTATGGGACGAGCACCGAAGACACCACCGACATGCAGCGATCGTGTCACGCCCGTACTCCGGTCGTGGGTGATCCGCGGCACCGGATCAGATCTCCGCCGGGGCGGCACGGGCGGCCTTAAGCTCTTGCCACGGACTGTCCGCGCCGGGCGGTCCGGGGCTCTCCCCACCTTCAGGAGGGCCTTTCCGCCGCTTCGTAATTGGGAGTCACCACAGTGACCGATGTGACCGGCGAGCCTGTCGACGCACTGCACACCCTGTTCCACTCGGATCAGGGGGGCCACGAACAAGTCGTGCTCTGTCAGGACCGTGCCAGCGGCCTCAAGGCCGTGATCGCCATCCACTCCACCGCCCTGGGCCCGGCCCTGGGCGGTACCCGCTTCTATCCGTACGCCTCCGAACAGGCGGCCGTCGTGGACGCGCTGAACCTCGCGCGCGGCATGTCGTACAAGAACGCCCTGGCCGGGCTCGACCACGGTGGCGGCAAGGCCGTCATCATCGGGGACCCGGAAGCCTTCGAGGGTGACCGGCGGGCCGAACTGCTCCTGGCCTACGGCAGGGCCGTGGCCTCGCTCGGCGGCCGCTACGTGACGGCCTGCGATGTCGGCACCTACGTCGCAGACATGGACGTCGTGGCCCGCGAGTGCCGCTGGACCACCGGCCGCTCCCCCGAGAACGGCGGCGCCGGCGACTCCTCCGTGCTCACCGCGTTCGGCGTCTTCCAGGGCATGCGGGCCTCGGCCCAGCACCTCTGGGGCGACCCGACGCTGCGTGGCCGGAAAGTGGGGGTCGCCGGAGTCGGCAAGGTCGGCCACCACCTGGTCGAGCACCTGCTGGCGGACGGCGCGGAGGTCACGATCACCGATGTGCGCGAGGAATCCGTGCGCCGGATCACCGAGAGGCACCCCGGGGTCGCCGTGGCGGCGGACACCGAGACGCTGATCCGTACCGAGGGCCTGGACATCTACGCCCCGTGCGCGCTCGGCGGCGCGCTCAACGACGAGACCGTTCCGGTGCTCACCGCCTCCGTGGTGTGTGGCGCGGCCAACAACCAGCTTGCTCACCCGGGCGTGGAGAAGGATCTGGCGGACCGCTCGATCCTCTACGCCCCCGATTACGTGGTGAACGCCGGCGGCGTCATCCAGGTCGCGGACGAGCTGAACGGCTTCGACTTCGACCGGTGCCGGGCCAAGGCTACGAAGATCTTCGACACGACGCTGGCCATATTCGCACGTGCGAAGATCGATGGCATTCCGCCGGCCGCCGCAGCCGACCGGATCGCCGAGCAGCGGATGGCGGACGCCGCCCGACGCTGACCATCCGGCTGACCGTCCGACCGCGCCGGGCCCCTACAGGGCGTCATCCCCTGCGCACAGCCTGCTGTACCCGCCGGTCAGGGAGACATGCCTCACCCCGGTCGGCGGGTCGCCTGCCCAGAAGAGGTTAAAATCGCAGTTGACCAGCGAGGACAGAGCTCCTCGCGGGTCCTCTTCCGGGGCGTGTGACGCGGGCGGCGTACCGTATGGCCGCGGAAGCAGGTACCGTTAAAGCTCTACAGGCGCGGTCTCTCTGCCGAGAGTCCGTCCTGAAACATGAACGCGTGTCAAGACTCTGGGGCCATCGAGCCCCGTCACCGAGGGGGTCGAGCCATGGGGCGCGGCCGGGCAAAGGCCAAGCAGACCAAGGTCGCCCGTCAGCTGAAGTACAGCAGCGGCGGGACTGACCTGTCGCGTCTGGCCAATGAGCTGGGCGCATCACCTTCGAGTCAACCACCGAACGTAGAGCCGTTCGAGGACGACGACGAGGAAGATGACCCGTACGCACAGTACGCGGATCAGTACAACAACGATGACGAGGACGAGGACGACCAGTCCGGTCCGTCGTCACAGCGCCGCGGCGCTTGACCTCGCGCTGACACACCAACCCGGTCCGGGCCTGTCCCGGACCGGGTTCTGTGCTGTCCCGATCCGGGGCGGATGCCGTCCCCGGACGCCGGACGGGCCATGTCGACCCGCCCGGCGTCCGGGACAGTTGGCCGTGCTCGCGCTTCAGCGCGCGTACCCGCCCACGAGCTCCGCACCCGTCGCGTGCGCTCCGCGGTCGGTGATCTCGCCGGCGATCCAGGAGTCGACGCCGCGGTCGGCCAGTGTCGTCAGGGCCGCGTCGGCCGACTCCGCCGGGACGATCGCGATCATGCCGACGCCCATGTTGAGCGTCTTCTCCAGCTCCAGCCGCTCGACCTGACCGGCCTTGCCGACGAGGTCGAAGACCGCGCCGGGCGTCCAGGTGGAGCGGTCCACCGTCGCGTGCAGTCCGTCCGGGATGACCCGGGCCAGGTTGTTGGCCAGGCCGCCGCCGGTGACGTGGCTGAAGCCGTGCACCTCGGTCGTACGGGTCAGCGCCAGGCAGTCCAGCGAGTAGATCCTGGTGGGCTCCAGGAGCTCCTCACCGAGCGTGCGGCCGAACTCCTCGACCTCGCGGTCGAGCGCCCAGCCGGCCCGGTCGAAGACGACGTGACGGACGAGCGAGTACCCATTGGAGTGAAGCCCGGACGACGCCATCGCGATGACGGCGTCACCCTCGCGGATGCGGTCGGGTCCCAGCAGCCGGTCGGCCTCCACTACTCCGGTGCCGGCACCGGCGACATCGAAGTCGTCCGGGCCGAGCAGACCGGGGTGCTCGGCGGTCTCGCCGCCGACCAGGGCACAGCCGGCCAGCACACAGCCTTCGGCGATGCCCTTCACGATGGCCGCGACACGCTCGGGGTGCACCTTGCCGACGCAGATGTAGTCGGTCATGAAGAGCGGTTCGGCGCCGCAGACGACCAGGTCGTCCACGACCATGCCGACGAGGTCGTGGCCGATCGTGTCGTACACGCCCATCTGACGGGCGAGGTCGACCTTGGTGCCGACACCGTCGGTGGCGGAGGCGAGCAGCGGACGCTCGTAACGCTTGAGCGCCGAGGCGTCGAAGAGTCCGGCGAAGCCACCGAGGCCGCCGAGGCCCGCGACCTCGGGGCGCTGGGTCTTCTTCACCCACTCCTTCATCAGCTCGACGGCACGGTCGCCGGCCTCGATGTCGACGCCCGCTGCCGCGTAGGAAGCACCTGTTGTCTCAGACATTGCCTGGGATCTTTCGTGTGGAGATACGGGGCTGGTGGAAAGGCTGCCGGACGGTCCGGGTCACGGACGGCGCAGCGCGTCGGCCGCGGCGGTCGCCGCAGGGCCTGCCGCCAGCTCGGTCTCCAGCAGCTGCTTACCGAGCAGCTCCGGGTCCGGAAGCTCCATCGGGTACTCGCCGTCGAAGCAGGCGCGGCAGAGATTCGGCTTGTCGATCGTCGTCGCCTCGATCATCGCGTCGATCGAGATGTACGAGAGCGAGTCGGCCCCCATCGACTTGGCGATCTCGTCGACCGACATGCCGTTGGCGATCAGCTCGGCGCGGGTCGCGAAGTCGATGCCGAAGAAGCACGGCCACTTCACCGGCGGGGACGAGATCCGGATGTGGATCTCGGCGGCGCCCGCCTCGCGGAGCATCCGGACCAGCGCACGCTGGGTGTTGCCGCGGACGATCGAGTCGTCGACGACCACCAGGCGCTTGCCCTTGATGACTTCCTTGAGCGGGTTCAGCTTGAGCCGGATGCCCAGCTGCCGGATGGTCTGCGACGGCTGGATGAAGGTCCGGCCGACGTAGGCGTTCTTGACCAGCCCGACGCCGAACGGGATTCCGCTGGCCTCCGCGTAACCGACTGCGGCGGGGGTGCCCGATTCCGGCGTCGCTATGACCAGGTCGGCCCCGACCGGCGCCTCTGCCGCAAGCTTGCGGCCCATCTCCACGCGGGAGAGGTAGACGTTCCGCCCGGCGATGTCGGTGTCGGGGCGGGCCAGGTACACGTACTCGAAGACGCATCCCTTGGGCTTCGCTTCCGCGAACCGGGAGGTGCGCAGACCGTTCTCGTCGATGGCGATGAGCTCGCCGGGCTCGATCTCCCTGACGAAACTGGCACCGCAGATGTCGAGGGCGGCGGACTCGGAGGCCACCACCCAGCCACGCTCCAGCCGACCGAGCACCAGCGGGCGGATGCCCTGCGGGTCACGGGCGGCGTAGAGGGTGTGCTCATCCATGAAGACGAGGGAGAAGGCGCCCTTCACCTCGGGAAGCACCTTGGTGGCGGCGTCCTCGATGGTGAGCGGCTTGCCGTCGTCATCGGTCTGGCCGGCGAGCAGCGCCGTCACCAGATCGGTGTCGTTGGTCGCGGCGACCTGAGTGGCCCGGCCGTCCTTGCGCGGGAGGTCTGCGACCATCTCGGCGAGCTGGGCCGTATTGACCAGGTTGCCGTTGTGACCCAGGGCGATCGAGCCGTGCGCGGTGGCACGGAACGTCGGCTGCGCGTTCTCCCACACCGAGGCACCGGTGGTGGAGTAGCGGGCATGACCGACCGCGATATGGCCCTGGAGCGATCCCAGGGAAGTTTCGTCGAAGACCTGCGAGACCAGTCCCATGTCCTTGAAGACCAGGATCTGGGACCCGTTGCTCACTGCGATGCCCGCGGACTCCTGTCCACGGTGCTGCAGGGCATACAGTCCGAAATAGGTGAGCTTGGCGACCTCTTCGCCCGGAGCCCAGACACCGAAGACGCCGCAAGCGTCCTGGGGGCCTTTCTCTCCGGGGAGCAGGTCGTGGTTGAGTCGTCCATCACCACGAGGCACGCCACCGAGTGTAGGCGAGATCGACCACTGGTCCGAATGGGGACACCCGGCCGGAGCCCGGGGCGGGGGCCCTCACGGCCGCCTCCGAATGCCGCAGGATAGGTCACGCAGGGTGATCGCCGCTTGGGGCGGGCGGCGCGTGTCGAGGGCTGGAGCACAGTCGTCGCCCGGATCAGCGGCGGATTAACGACCGGTTCCGGCCAGCCGGCTCGGGACCCGGCGGACCGGATCATGGCACTCCGTTAGCCGGCCCCCGGTGCCGTTCGAGGGGGTGGCCGAACGCTCGTTTCGTGGTGAGCCTCACACCGGGATGCCTGTGGGGAGACCGGTATGCGGCATCTGGGGGCGGGGGGCGGCTCGGGGTTCGGGGTTCGGGGCACCCCGGGACTCGGGCAACTCCGGGGGGCGGGCGACTCCGAGGGTGGGGGGACTCCGAGAGGCGGGGTCCGCGGCCCGGGAGAGGCCTCTGCGGTGGTGAGGACACAGACCGGGCGGTCGGTCTCTAACCGGTCGTGGCCGGCCTGGCTGATCCGGTTCACGTCGGCCCGCCGGACCGTCCGGGCGCCGGATCGCCGGAGCGCCCCAGACCGTCCTGGCCCGTCCCGGCCCGTCAGCCCATCAGCGGCAGCAGGGCGGCGAGGTCGGCCCGCTCGCCACTGGCGCTGACCTTCGCCGCGTCGAGGGCCCGCGCCCACTCCGTCCGGCCGGTGGCCAGTCGGAACCAGGTGACCGGATCAGTCTCGACGACGTTGGGCGGGGTACCCCGCGTGTGCTTCGGGCCCTGGACGCACTGGACGACGGCGAACGGCGGGACCCGCACCTCGACCGAGCCGCCCGGCGCCTTCTCCGCCAGCGCGTCGGCGAGCAACCGGGTACAGGCGGCAAGGGCCTGGCGGTCGTAGGGGATGTCGAGCCCGGCCGCCTCGTTGAGGTCATACGTGTGGACGACCAGCTCCACGGTCCGGGTGACCAGGAAGTCCCCGAGCCGCATCACGCCGCCCCGGGTGGGCAGCAACCGGTCATCGGAGACAGTGGCCACGAGCGCCTCGAAGCGGTCCGCCACCTCCCCGTACAGCGTGTCCACATCCGGGTGGTCCGCAGCCGACTCCGCCGTGTCCGACGCGATCCGCCCGGCCCGCCCGGCGGTGGAGAACGGCCACTCCAGGAGCGTGACCTCGGGCTTGGCGAGGGCCGGCTCGGGGAGTTCCAGGTTCCGGCTGACGTGCGAGAGCGCCATGGTCAGGTGGACGGCCAGCTCACGCACCGTCCAGTTGCCGAGGCCGCTCGGACCCTCCAACTGCTGGGCCGTCAGAGCGCCGACGGCTGCTCGGACATGGGCGAACTGGGCCAGGACCGCGGTGCGGGTCCTGACCGGGTCGTAGCGGCGGGCGCGCTTCTGGGACGGCGGCATGACGAGGAGCCTACGGCTTCACCGTTCCTACTCAGTGAGCAGGAGTGAGTCCTGGACCCACTGCCTGGCACTGCGCGCATCCCGAACGGTTTTGGATGCACTGGCCCCCGCGTTCCGTGAGGTGTCACCGCTCCGCGACGTGCATCACGTGCACGCTCCGTTGCGGGTGGGCGGGTTTCCTCGCGCCTTCGTGTACCTGGTGCGGCCTGGACGGTCCGGTGCCCCACAGCATGGCGCCGGTGCTGTGGGGGCGGTGTCGTCCGACGCCGGTTGCCTACGATGCGGTCGGCCCACTCCACACCCCGGTGCGCGAACGCCACCATGCCGGTGAGGCGGTAGCGCCCGTGCTTGGTGTTGGCCAGGTGAGCCAAGGAGCGGGCAGTTTGATGCAGAAGCTCACAGCCCCCGGGCCGGCGCGGGGCTTTCAGATGTCGCCTTTCAGATGTCGCCCTGGGGCCGGGTCGCGTAGTCGCCCAGCCCCTTTTCGAGCAGGTCGAACCCGCGCCCGGCAATCACCATGGCATCCGCGGCGATCTCCTCGACCGACTCCCCGGCCAGCAGCCGCCGGTGGTTCTCGGTGATCAGGGCGTTGCGGGTGCCGATGAGCTGAGCGGCCACGATGCGCGCGATGGCCGACTCCTCACCCTCCTCGACCAGGACGTCGGTCAGCTGATCGAAGGAGAGAACGAAGAAGGCATGGGCCCGGGTGAGCAGCGAGGGCGTCTGCTGGATCAGCTGAAGGATCCCGAGCGCCACCGGCGAATCGCTCATCCCCACCGAGGCGTCCCGGTCCCCGAGGGCGGTCAGGAAGTGGCGGCGCACGGCGGCCACCGCGGACTCACCGGGCTCCCGGTCCCGCACCACCTGGGCGACGTCACCGATGTGTTCCTCCATCGGCGCGAAGACCAGGTCCTCTTTGCTGTCGAAGTAGTTGAAGACCGTCATCTTCGACACGTCGGCCGCCTCAGCGATCTCCGCGACCGAGACCTGGTCGAAGCCGCGCTCGGTGAAGAGCTTCGTGGCCTCGCTCAGGAGACGGCGTCGCGTCTGGATCTTCTTGCGCTCGCGCAGGCTCAGCCCCTCGGTCATGACATGAGTGTACCAGGATGAAACTTAATCGCGGATGAAAAATTGACTCAGTATATTTATGTTGAGAGAGTGGTGCCGACCACAGCGGCGCCATGCCGCTCCGGAGGGGAGCCCCGCCATGCCCGAAACGATGAGCGAGACCGGGACAACGACCGCCACGGCCGACACAGCGGCCACGACCGGAAAGGCCGACCGGGCCGCCGGAGTCTCCGGGGCCGGCAGCCAAAGGTCCGCCGGCCGGAATCGCACGATCGGTTTCGTTCTCTGCATCACCACGATCCTGCTGGCTGTGCTCGACTCGAACATCGTTTCCTCAGCGACCGTGCCGATCGTCCGCGACCTCGATCCGGTACACGGCGTCGACCGGATCGCATGGTTGATCGCCAGCTACCAACTCGCCGCGACCGCCGCGCTCCCCCTGTACGGGAAGCTCTGCGACTCGCTCGGCTCGAAGAACGTGTTCATCGGTGCGCTCGCCACTTTTCTGGCCGGATCGGCCGTGTGCGGAATGGCCCAGTCCATGGGCGAACTGATCGCCGCCCGCGCCCTCCAGGGCATCGGTGGCGGCGGTCTGATGAGCGTCACCATGGTCCTCCTGCGCGAACTCGCAGCACCGCCGAAGGCCGAGGCCGACGGCAAGGCCGAGCGCGAGAGCGGTACGGGCGAAGGGGGCAGGAGCGGCAAAGCCGGCGGGGGCGAGAAGGGCGGCAACATCGGCGGGGTCGTCGCCGGCGCGGGGATGGCGCTCGGACCCTGGATCGGCGGAACCCTCTCCGACCGAGCCGGGTGGCGGTGGATCTTCTACGTCAACCTTCCGGTCGGCATCGCGGTGCTGGTCGCGGCCGTCGCCCTGCTGAAGCTTCCCGCCCGCACGACGCGTCGCCGCATCGACTTCCTCGGCGCCGGACTCGCCGCCACCTTCTCCACCGCACTGCTCCTGGTCACCGAGTGGGGCGGTCAGCATTACGCCTGGTCCTCGCCGCTGATCGCGGGCCTGCTCGCCACCGCCGCCGCCTCCCTCGGACTCTTCCTGTGGCGGCAGGCGACCGCAGCCGAACCGATCCTTCCGCTTTCCCTGTTCACCGTCCGGGCCCTGCGGAACGGCTTCGCCATCCAAGGGCTGGTCGGCGCCGCGATGATGGGCTCGATCGTCTACGTCATGATCTACCTCCAGGTCGTACGAGGTGTCGGCGCGTCTTCTGCCGGGCTCTTCCTGATCCCGATGGCCATCGGCATGGCGGCGGTCGGTCTTGTCTCGGGACGTCTCGTCGCGGCCGGCTGGTCACAGAAGACCTTCGTCGTCAGTGGGACGGTCGTGGCCTCCGCCGCCCTCGCCCTGCTCGCCACCCTCACCACGGACACCAGCCTGTGGACGGTGCGCGCCGCGATGCTGTTGATGGGACTGGGCTTCGGCCAGCTTGTCGGGCAGCTCATCCAACTGGTGCAGGACACCGCCCCTGCTCACCAACTGGGCGTGGCCACCACCGGAGTCCGCTTCTTCCAGACCCTCGGCAGCGCCCTGGGGGCTACCGTCTTCGGCACCGTGCTGAGCCGGGCGTACGCGTCCCGCGGTCCGGGCGGCCCGGCAGGCGGGATCAGCAAGCTGACAGGAGCAGCCCACCAGCAGGCACTGCACGCCTTCACCTCGTCGACCAACGTGGTGTTCTGCTGCGCCACCGGCGTGATGATCATCGCGGTGTTCCTGGCCACCCGGCTGCCCGGGGCCGTCCGGACTCAGGAGACCTGAGCCCCTCCCGATTCCCCGGCCCAAGGTCCGTGAGCAGCTTCCCCGACCGTGAATATCTCGCCGTTGGAAGGAACGCCCGTCCCTCGCCAGGTGAATGGAATTCCGACCGCCACGTCCAGGTCCGGATCGTCCATCAGCTGGAAATGCACATGCGGTTCGGTGGAATTCCCGGAGTTTCCGCACTCGGCGAGAGGCTGCCCGGCCCGGACCCTCTCCCCCACCCGCACCCGGAGCGACCTCTGCCGCAGGTGGGCGTACATGGCATAGGTGCCGCCGCCCAGGTCGAGCACGAGGTGGTTCCCGACGATGGCGCCCGCACCGCGCATGTCCCGCACGGACGCCTCGATCAGCGTCAAGTAGACCAGCGCGGGGAGGGAGTTGCGGCTGAGGTGGTCGCGGCTGCCGTGCGAGGCGTGCACCACCGTGCCGTCGGCCACCGCGAGAAGCGGCGCTCCGAAGGCCGGGAAGTGGCGGTTGCGCCGGGCGACGGGCCACAGGGCGCGGAACTTCGGACGGGACAGGACCGGCTCGGCCCCGGGCTCGGGCTCCGCCACGATGTCGATCGCGTACGTCTGCCCATAGGCGTGCACCCCATGGCTGGGTACCTTGTCCGCCGGGCTGTTCAGCGCCGTCCAGCGCCCCGTCACCGGCGGCTCGACCTCCACCGCGGGCGGCGGGTCCGCGACCGCGGCCCGGCCCTTGCGCCCCGCCGTCAGACCGAGGGCGACCGCGGCGGCCGCCGGCACCCAGGCCAGCCAGTAAGGGAACGGTGGCCGGGGAAGGAGGCTGATGACCACCAGCACGAAGAAGGCGATCCAGCACACCCGGTACAGCACCATGACAGCTTTACGGACGGACACGACTTCCCCCTGGATTGTCTGTTTCGTCTTTTGTGTTCGTCCTACGCGTAGACGAACGCGTTCCTCGCATCATTCGGCTCCCGCTTCCCCTTCCGCTTCCGCTTCCTCCGCCTGTCTCTTCGCTTTCTCCTGCGCGTCTCTCAGGGCCTGGCCGCCGTGAGGACCACCAGCAAAGGCACCACCCGGACGCCGGGGACCTCGTACCGTCCCCGCCCCGTCGTGTGCAGCCAGCCCGCGCCGGTCAGCTGCCGCAGATGGTGATAGATCTGCCCCGTCGTACCGGTCTCGTCGAGCGCGGCGAGCTCTGCGGCCGTGCGCCGGCCGCCGAGGATCTCCCGCAGCAACCGCAGCCGCACCGGATGCCCGAGCGCGGCGAGCGACTCGGCGGCATCCGACCAGTCGGCGCCGGGACCACCGCCCTCCCCCGGCTCCCCGCCCGAACCGCCCGGACCATCCGAACCGCCCGAACCGACCGCCTCCGAATCGGCCCCCAGCAGTTGGTCCGTGAGCGCGCCGTACTGCCACTCGTACCGCTCGCCCGTCGGCAGTCGGACCGCTCCCGTGTACAGCACACCGCCATCCGCCGCCCCGGCCCCGGACAGCTCCTGCTTGAGCCCTTCCAGAGCCCAGAAATCGGCCCCTGTCGGACGCGGCACATCCCTGCGGTCACTCACGAGCGCCTCAAGCCGCCGCTCCAGCTCCGAGACCCGTTCCTCCAGCTCCATTCATCCAAATTACGTAACTACGTAATCCCCGTCAAGGAGATACGGCAAACCCGCACACGCGAAAGCCCCCGCCCGGTCGGACCGGGCGGGGGCTTTCGCGTGCAGTCGGCGTACCTACGCGAGCAGCGCGGGGATCGTCCCCTCGTGCGCCGTACGCAGCTCGCCCAGCGGGATGCTGAACTCGCCCTGGATCTCGATCTCCTCGCCGTCCACGACACCGACCCGGGTCACGGGCAGACCGCGCGCCCCGCACATGTCGTTGAAGCGGAGCTCCTCGCTGCGCGGGACCGAGACGATCGCGCGTCCCGCCGACTCGGAGAACAGGAAGGTGAACGCGTCGAGGCCGTCCGGCACGACCAGCCGGGCGCCCTTCCCGCCGCGCAGGCAGGACTCGGTCACCGCCTGGATCAGACCGCCGTCGGACAGGTCGTGCGCGGCGTCGATCATGCCGTCGCGGGACGCCGAGATCAGGATCTCGCCGAGCAGCTTCTCGCGGCCCAGGTCGACCCTGGGCGGCATGCCGCCGAGGTGCTGGTGGACGACCTCGGACCAGGCCGAGCCGCTGAACTCCTCGTGCGTGTCACCGAGCAGGTAGAGGAGCTGGCCCTCTTCCGCGAAGGCGACCGGCGTGCGCCGGGTGACATCGTCGATCACGCCGAGCACGGCCACGACCGGCGTCGGGTGGATCGCCGTCTCGCCGGTCTGGTTGTACAGCGACACATTGCCGCCGGTGACCGGGGTGCCCAGCTCCAGGCAGCCGTCCGCCAGACCACGGGTGGCCTCGGCGAACTGCCACATGACGTCCGGGTCCTCGGGCGAACCGAAGTTCAGGCAGTCCGAGATCGCGAGCGGCTTGGCGCCGGAGGCGGCGACATTGCGGTACGACTCCGCCAGCGCGAGCTGCGCGCCGGTGTACGGGTCGAGCTTCGCGTACCGGCCGTTGCCGTCCGTCGCCATGGCCACGCCGAGGTTGGACTCCTCGTCGATGCGGACCATTCCGGCGTCCTCGGGCATCGCGAGCACGGTGTTGCCCTGCACGAAACGGTCGTACTGGTCCGTGATCCAGGACTTCGACGCCTGGTTCGGGGAGGAGACCAGCGCCAGCACCTGCTCGCGCAGCTCTGCGCCGTTCGCCGGACGGGCCAGCTTTGCGGCGTCGTCGGCCTGCAGCGCGTCCTGCCAGGACGGGCGGGCGAACGGGCGGTGGTACGTCGGGCCCTCGTGGGCGACGGACCGCGGCGGCACGTCCACGATCTGCTCGCCGTGCCAGAAGATCTCCAGCTGCGAGCCCTCGGTCACCTCACCGATGACGGTGGCGATGACGTCCCACTTCTCACAGATCTCCAGGAAGCGGTCCACGTGCTGCGGCTCGACGATCGCGCACATGCGCTCCTGCGACTCGCTCATGAGGATTTCCTCGGGCGAGAGGGAGGAGTCGCGCAGCGGCACGGTGTCCAGCTCGACGCGCATACCGCCGGAACCGGCCGAGGCCAGCTCGGAGGTGGCGCAGGAGAGCCCGGCGCCGCCGAGGTCCTGGATGCCCGCGACGAGCTTCTCCTTGAAGATCTCCAGGGTGCACTCGATGAGGAGCTTCTCCTGGAAGGGGTCACCGACCTGGACGGCCGGGCGCTTGGCAGGACCAGTCGACTCGAAGGTCTCCGAGGCCAGCACCG
The DNA here is from genome assembly GCA_000470535.1 of Streptomyces sp. AW19M42. GTDB lineage: Bacteria > Actinomycetota > Actinomycetes > Streptomycetales > Streptomycetaceae > Streptomyces. The sequence goes on along the minus strand of CBRG010000172.1, from coordinate 14,264 downwards.
AGACGCCGCCGATGCCGTCGCTACCGGTCCGGGCGCCGTAGAGGATCACCTTGTTGCCGGGCCCCGAGGCCTGCGCGAGGTGGATGTCCTCGTGCTTCATCACGCCGATACAGCCGGCGTTGACGAGCGGGTTGCCCTGGTAGCAGGCGTCGAAGACGACCTCGCCGCCGATGTTCGGCAGACCCAGGCAGTTGCCGTAACCGCCGATCCCCGCGACGACACCCGGCAGGACACGCTTGGTGTCGGGGTGGTCGGCCGCACCGAAGCGCAGCGGGTCGACGACCGCGACCGGGCGGGCGCCCATGGCGAGGATGTCGCGGACGATGCCGCCGACGCCGGTCGCCGCGCCCTGGTAGGGCTCGATGTACGAGGGGTGGTTGTGCGACTCGACCTTGAAGGTGACCGCGTAACCCTGGCCCACGTCGACCACACCGGCGTTCTCACCGATGCCGACGAGCATCGCGTCGTTCTCCGGGACCTTCTCGCCGAACTGCTTGAGGTGGACCTTGCTGCTCTTGTAGGAGCAGTGCTCGGACCACATCACGGAGTACATGGCGAGCTCGGCGCCGGTGGGGCGGCGGCCCAGGATCTCGCGGATCTTGGCGTACTCGTCCTCCTTGAGGCCGAGTTCCTTCCAGGGCTGCTCGGTGTCCGGGGTTTCGGCCGCGTGCTTGACCGTGTCCAGGCTCATGCGTTGACCAGCTTCTTGATGATCGAGGTGAAGAAACCGAGACCGTCGGTGCGACCGGTGCCGATCAGCGGCTCGACGGCGTGCTCCGGGTGCGGCATCAGGCCGACGACGTTGCCCGCGGCGTTGGTGATGCCGGCGATGTCGCGCAGCGAGCCGTTGGGGTTGACGTCCACGTAACGGAACGCGACGCGGCCCTCGGCCTCCAGCTCGTCGAGCGTGTGCTCGTCGGCGGTGTAGCGGCCGTCCATGTTCTTGAGCGGTACGGAGATCTCCTGGCCCTCGGAGTAGTCCGAGGTCCAGGCGGTACCGGCGTTCTCGACGCGCAGCTTCTGGTCGCGGCAGATGAAGTGCAGGTGGTTGTTGCGCAGCATCGCGCCGGGCAGCAGATGTGCCTCGGTGAGGATCTGGAAGCCGTTGCAGATGCCGAGAACCGGCATGCCCGCCTTCGCCTGTTCGATCACGGTCTTCATGACCGGCGAGAAGCGGGAGATGGCTCCGGCCCGCAGATAGTCGCCGTAGGAGAAACCGCCCGCCAGGATGACCGCGTCGACCTGGTGCAGATCCTTGTCGCGGTGCCAGAGCGAAACGGGCTCGGCGCCCGCCACCCGTACGGCCCGCAGGCTGTCCTGGTCGTCGAGGGTGCCCGGAAAGGTGACGACTCCGATACGAGCAGTCACTTCGACTCCTCGGCCTTCTCCACCTTCACGGTGAAGTCCTCGATGACGGTGTTGGCGAGGAACGTCTCGGCCATCTCGTGAATACGGGTGAGGGCGGCCTCGTCGACCGGCCCCTCAACCTCCAGCTCGAAACGCTTTCCCTGACGTACGTCCGCGATTCCCTCGAAGCCGAGACGGGGCAGCGCACGCTGCACAGCCTGTCCCTGCGGGTCGAGGATCTCGGGCTTGAGCATGACGTCGACTACGACGCGTGCCACTGGCACTCCCGGTGTGGTGGTGTGGTGCGGCTGTTTCTCCGGGGGGTTCCCCAGGACCCCCGCGGGTCCCCTCAGCGTACCTGTCCAGAAATTCTACGCGGGTAGATATCTGATGGGCGGGATCACGCCGGGATATCGGCCGTCGCAGCGGTAGCGACACCGGAAGCAGAACCGAAGCGGCAGCGGAAGCGACTTCGGATGCCACATAGGTACGCCGCATAGGGATGGGGCAACACATGCGGCAACAGATGGGGGCGACACGCGGAGCAGCGGATGTCGCGACCGACGCGGAAAATCCTGCGGCAAAAATCCCCACCAGCCGCACAGATAGCAGACTGACACGCGCAGGTAATTGGTTGGGCTTCACAATGCGGCACTCATCGCTGTACAAATGATTAGCGGGGAAAGCAGTATTGCCCCGAAACGGCCGGCAACAGTCGGCCCTCATCCGCGCTCACAGCCGGAAGGCCGGCATCCGCGCATGTCAGACGCGCAGATGTCGCAGGAAAGGACCGATATCCGTGGCTCAGCGCGTAGTGGTCACGCTCTCCGACGACATCGACGGGGGAGCGGCAGCGGAAACGGTCACCTTCGCGCTGGACGGGAAGTCGTACGAGATCGACCTCAATCCGTCCAATGCAAAGAAACTGCGCAAGGCCCTGGCCCCGTACATGGCGGCCGGCCGAAAGCAGACAAATGCCAGCAAGAACGGCAAGGTTCCCGTCTCGTACCGGCACACCTCGCTCGCGCCCGATCCTGCGGCCGTACGCGCCTGGGCCCGCTCGCACCGGATGGAGGTGCCGGCCCGCGGCCGGATTCCCAAGAAGGTCTACGAGGCGTTCCAGGAAGCCAGTTGAGCGGAAGCGCCGGGCGACCGGTGCCCGACGCGGGCCTCGCACCGCCCGGCGCCGGCCTCTTCGACGACACCTCGCGGGAGCCGACTTGCGCGACACCCCCGCAGGTCCGCTAGAGTCTGGAGCACGCCGAAGGGCAAGGCCGAAAAGCCGGACCTCAAGCAGCGTGCGGGTGTAGTTCAGTAGTAGAACATCCCCCTTCCAGGGGGAAGGCGCAGTGTGCAATTCCTGTCACCCGCTCTGCAGCACTCTTCCTCAACCACTCCGGTGGATCGGGTAGAGTAGTGCTCGCTCCACCGGTGAAAGCCGAGTGGTTGCAATGCGGACGTAGCTCAGTTGGTAGAGCGCAACCTTGCCAAGGTTGAGGTCGCCAGTTCGAACCTGGTCGTCCGCTCGTAGAAGCAAGAAGCCCCCGGTCTTTCGGCCGGGGGCTTCTTCGTGTGCCGCCGGGCATGTTCGTATTCGACCTCGGTCATATCCACGCCCTCCACGCCCTCTCCCCCATGACGTTTGTCATGCACTGCGATGACAGCTCGCACTGCTCCCGACGCCGTCCGGGAGGAAGCCTTGACGCATGACCTTCGACGAAATTCCCCATGAGTGCGTGATCGAGGCGGACGCTGTCCGACGCAGTTATGCGGGCGGCTTCGAGGCTGTGACCGGCGTCTCCTTCTCCGTGGCACGCGGCGAGCTGTTCGCCCTGCTCGGAACGAACGGCGCCGGCAAGACCTCGACCGTCGAACTGCTGGAGGGGCTGGCCCGCCCTGACGGCGGCACGGTGCGGGTCCTCGGCCACGACCCGTTCGAGGAACGCGCCGCCGTCCGCCCAAGGATCGGGGTGATGCTCCAGGAGGGCGGTTTCCCGTCCGACCTGACGACCACAGAGACCGTACGGATGTGGGCAGGCTGCACCAGCGGGGCACGGCCCACCGGCGAGGCCCTGGATCTGGTCGGGCTCGGCCACCGGGCGCGCGTCCGGGTCAAGCAGCTCTCCGGCGGTGAGCGGCGGCGGCTGGACCTGGCGCTGGCCCTGCTCGGCCGGCCCGAGGTGCTCTTCCTCGACGAGCCGACCACCGGCCTCGACGCCGAGGGGCGGCGCGACACCTGGGCGCTGGTGCGCCGGCTCCAGGAGGGCGGCATCACCGTGCTGCTCACCACGCACTACCTGGAGGAGGCCGAGGCGCTCGCCGACCGGCTGGCGATCATGCACCGGGGACGCATCGTGACCTCGGGCACCACCGCGGAGGTGACGGCCGAGCGCCCGGCCCGCATCCGGTTCGAGCTCCCCGCCGGAATCGTGGCAGCGCAGCTGCCGCTGAGCCTGCACGCCGCGGCCGACGGACCGCGGATCGAGATCCGTACCCACCACCTCCAGGAATCGCTGGCCGAACTGCTGCGCTGGGCCACGGAGTCCGACGTACGGCTGATCGGGCTCGACGCCCGGTCCGCCTCCCTCGAAGAGGCCTTCCTCGACATCGCGAGGTCTGCGGCGGAGAACGAGACCAGGAACGGGACCGCGAACGAAAACGGGACCAGGACCGACAACGAGACGGAAGAGGTGGCTGCGGCGTGACGACCGCGACAGCACGTGCGAACACCGCGACGGCCGGACCTCCGGCGACCACCACGGTCCGGGGCCGGCTGACCGCCCTCGGCCGGGCCGAACTGACCCTGCTGCTGCGCAACCGGACGGCCGTCTTCGTCGCCCTGCTGATGCCCGCGGCCATGGTCACGGCCATGAGGTCGACGTTCGAGCAGATGGATCTCGGCGGGACCGGGCTGACCGTCGCCGGAGCGGCGCTCACCGGCGGCATCGGAACGGTGCTGATCCAGGCCGTCTACATGAACATGGTCGCGACCTATGTGGCGCGACGCGAGGAGCTGGTGCTGAAGCGGCTGCGTACGGGCGAGGTCACCGACGGGGAGATCCTGACCGGAACCGCGCTGCCCGCGGGCGCACTGGCCCTGGCGCAGACCGCGGTGATCGTCGCGGCCGGTACCGCCTTCTTCGGACTCGGCGCACCCGAACGCCCCGAGTTGCTCCTGCTGGGGCTGGTGATGGGCCTGGTGCTGCTGACGGCACTGGCCGCTGCCACCTCGGTGATCACCCGCACCGTACAGACGGCTCAGCTGACGACCCTCCCGCTGTTCTTCGCCTCGCTGATGGGCTCGGGGCTCTTCGTACCGTTGGAAGTGCTTCCGGACCGGATCGCGTCGGTGTGTGAGCTGCTGCCGCTGACCGGCGTGATGACACTCGTACGGGCAGGCTGGCTGGGCGGCGGGCAGGGCACCGACCTGCTGGGAGCCGCGCTGACCGGGTTGGCCTGGACTGTGCTCGCGGTGTTTGCTGGCAGGCGGTGGTTCCGCTGGGACCCGCGACGCTGAGGGGAGTGGTGGCGTGTTGACACGCGTACGTGGCTGGCGCCGAGGCTGGCAGGAACGCAGCAAACTGGAACGGATCGACCTGTACTCGCGGCTGACCATGTCGGCGATCCCGTGGATCTTCACCCTGTCGTGGCAGCTGGCCCCGTTCGCGTCGGACATCCGCCACGCGCCGCTCCCGCTGGCGCTGGGACTGGCCCTGTTCGTGGTCTGCCTGGCCCAGTGCGTGCTGAGCAACCGCAACGTGCGGCCGTCGTACGCCGATTACCACGGCACCGCCGCATTCCCCCGGCGGCGGATGATCGCACCGCTGGCCCTGCTGCTGGTGGGGCTGGGACTGCTGGCGGCGCTGGCCGCGGTGGACGGTGTCGTCGCGCCGGGGCTGCTGATGATGGCCATGAACGTACCGCTGGCCCTGGTGATGACGCAGGTCCTGCTGGTTCCGGTCCGTACGTTCCTGGTCCAGTCGCTCGCCCTCGTCGCCCTGACCACCGGCGCCCTCGCCGCGGCGGGGGTGCGGGGCGGAGTGCTGGCCGGAGTGGTGCCCGCCACGCTCTTCGGCTGTGTGCTGGTGCTGATCTCCATCCGGCCGAGCGCCTGGAGCCTGAGCGTGATGTGGCAGGCGGAGGAGGCCCGGGACGTACAGGCCCGGCTGGCGGTCGCGGAGGAGCGGCTGCGGTTCGGGCGTGACCTGCACGACGTGCTGGGCCGCAATCTCGCCGTGATCGCGCTCAAGAGCGAACTGGCGATGGAGCTGGCCCGGCGCGGCAGGCCGGAGGCGGTGGACCAGATGGTCGAGGTGCAGCGGATCGCCCGCGGCTCCCAGCAGGAGGTGCGCGATGTCGTACGGGGTTACCGGGAAGCCGATCTGAGTACGGAACTGGCCGGGGCGAAGGGCGTGTTGCGGGCGGCCGGCATCGAATGCGCGGTGGTGGGCGACAGCGGCGCCGAACTGGCCGCACCCGTCCAGGCCGCCCTCGGCTGGGTCGTGCGCGAGGCGGCCACCAACGTGCTGCGGCACGGCGACCCCCGACGCTGCACGATCCGGCTCACCGCCTCCGCGGACGAGGTGGTGCTGGACGTGGAGAACGACGGCGTGCCGACGACCGCCGCATCCGCGGCCAGCGGCTCCGGGGAGCACGGCTGTGACGGGAGCGGTTCGGGCGGGAGCGGTTCCAGCGGGAGCGGTTCCGGCGGGAGCGGTTCCGGCGGGAGCGGTTCCGGCGGGAGCGGTTCCGGGCTGCGCGGACTGCGCGAACGGCTCGGCTCACTCGACGGCTCACTGCACGCGGGAACGGCGGGCGACGGGCTCTTCCGGCTGACGGCGAGGATCCCGCGTACCCCGCAGACCCCACGCGCGGAGACCCGTACCGCCCTTCTGGAGGAGAGACGATGACCACGGTGCGGGTGCTGCTCGCCGACGACGAGCACCTGATCCGGGGCGCGCTCGCCGCGTTGCTCGCGCTGGAGGACGACCTGGTGGTGGTCGCGGAGGCGGCGACCGGGCCAGAGGCGCTCGCCATGGCCCGTGCGCACCGCCCCGATGTGGCGGTCCTGGACCTGGAGATGCCTGGTGCGGACGGTGTGAGCGTCGCCACATCCCTGCGGTCCGAACTCCCGGGCTGCCGCACCATGATCGTGACCAGCCACGGCCGGCCGGGCCATCTGAAGCGGGCCCTCGCGGCGGGCGTCCGGGCATTCGTACCGAAGACCGTCAGCGCCCGCCAGCTGGCCGGGATCATCCGCACGGTGCACGCCGGTAACCGTTATGTGGACCCGGAGTTGGCGGCCGACGCGATCGCGGCCGGGGACTCTCCGCTGACCGTGCGCGAGGCCGAGGTGCTGGAACTGGCGGCGGACGGGGCGCCGGTCGCGGAGATCGCGGAGCGGGCCTCGCTGTCCCAGGGAACGGTACGGAACTACCTCTCCTCCGCGGCCTCGAAGCTCGGGGCCGAGAACCGTCATGCGGCGGTGCGTCTCGCGCGGGAGCGGGGTTGGGTATAGTGGTCCTCGCGCTTCGGCGCTTGCGGACGTAGCTCAGTTGGTAGAGCGCAACCTTGCCAAGGTTGAGGTCGCCAGTTCGAACCTGGTCGTCCGCTCGGTTCAGCAAGAAGCCCCCGGCCCTTCGGCCGGGGGCTTCTTCGTGTGCCGCGGGGCTTCTTCGTGCCGCGGGGCGGTTACTTCCAGGGAGTACCGGTGAGGAGTTCGTACGCCTCCAGGTACTTGGCCCGGGTCGCGTCCACGATCTCCTGCGGCAGCGCCGGCGGCGGCTGCTCGCTCTTGCGGTCCCAGCCGGATGCCGGGGACGTCAGCCAGTCGCGTACGAACTGCTTGTCGTACGAAGGCTGCGCGTGGCCCGGCTCCCAGGTGGCGGCCGGCCAGAAGCGCGAGGAGTCCGGGGTCAGCACCTCGTCCGCGATGATCAGTTCCTCGCCGCCGTCGGCGGTGGGCGCGAAGCCGAACTCGAACTTGGTGTCCGCGAGGATGATGCCGCGCTCGCGCGCGATGTCACGGGCCCGGCCGTACACGTCCAGCGTCGTCCGGCGCAGTGTTGCGGCGGTCTCGGCGCCGACCTGGTGGGCCACTTCCTCGTAGCTCACGTTCTCGTCGTGGTCACCGACGGCAGCCTTGGTGGCCGGTGTGAAGATCGCCCCCGGCAGCTCGGAGCCGTCGGTGAGGCCTTCGGGGAGGCCGAGACCGCAGACGGTGCGCGAGGCGTTGTACTCGACCAGCCCGGAGCCGGTCAGATAGCCGCGTGCGACGCACTCGACCGGGACCATCCGCAGCGACCTGCAGATCGTCGTACGGCCGGCCCAGTCGTCGGGGGCGCCCGCGGGCAGCTCGGTGGACAGGACGTGGTTCGGTACGAGATCGGCGAGCTGGTCGAACCACCACAGCGAGAGCCGCGTCAGCACGCGGCCCTTGTCCGGGATCTCGGTGGGGAGCACCCAGTCGTACGCGGAGATCCGGTCGCTGGCGACCATCACGAGGTCACCGGCCTCGTTCCGGTACAGGTCACGCACCTTGCCCGTGTGCAGGTGGGTGAGACCCGGAACCTGCACGGGCTCGGGCTTTTCTACAAATCCGGACACGCTGCCTCCGCGTAGGTTGATCCAGGAGTCGTTCCGATTGTCCCGTATCCGGGTTCGGACGGCTGCGGAGGGGTACGACGGGCGCGCCGGTGCCCCAGGAGGGCGCGCGGACATCCTCAGTCGCGCTTGCAGATGCGGTCGAGGAGGTTGGCGGTGGCCTTCTGGATGCGCGGGTCCACATGGCCGGGGCGGTCCAGGGCCGGGGACCAGGCGAAGGTGCCGGAGGCGAAGACGAGCGCGCCGGACGGGGCCCGGTAGAGGGACGTCTCCTGGTGCCGTGTCACGCCCTCACTGTCCTGGTACGGGGAGTGGGCGAGCAGGATGCGGTTGTCGTGCTCGGGAAGCGTGGTGCGCGGGAAGTAGCGGTCGGCCTCGCCCGCGACCAGCCCGTCGATCTCGTCGCCCTCGCCCGCGCCGGTCGCGTCCCAGAGCCAGTGCTCCGCGTTCCGCACGACCAGGGGGTGGGGGTCGGGGACCCGGCCCGCGTACTGGATACCGAGGAGCTGCTGCTCGGCGCGGTCGACCTCGCGCCAGAGCGAGGGCTTTCCCGGGCCGCGCCGCTTGCGGCAGGTGAGCAGCCGGTCGGGGACGCCGGACGCCGACGGTGTGAGGCTGACCTGCCAGTACATGGTGTTGGCGGAGAGGAAGACCAGGGAGGTGCCGTTGTCGCGGGCGCGTTCGGTGGTGCGCCGCATGGGGACCGACCAGTACTCGTCGTGGCCCGGGAAGACCAGGCCCCGGTAGCGGGTCGGGTCGATCCGGCCCGCGTGCAGGTCGCGGGTGTCGGCGTAGGCGATGTCGTATCCGTAGCGCTCGGCCCAGCGGATGAAGTCGTAGGCGTGGCCGACGTGCAGCGGGAGGCCCGCGCCCGCGTAGGGGCGGTCGAAGGAGACGGTGACCGCCGCGTCCTCCTCGCCCAGCAGCCGGCCCTGCTCGTCCCAGGCGTGGTAGAGGCTGGCGCCGGTCCGGCCGTCCTCCGGGTAGAGGTTGTACGCCTGCCAGGTGATGTCCGGGAGGATCAGGAGCAGATCGGCCGGGTGGTCGTCGCGGACCGTGAACGGGATGTGGGAGCGGTATCCGTCGACCGTCGTGAGTACGGCGACATAGGCGCCGATCGACCAGTAGGTGGGGATCTGGAGCCGCCAGGACTGCCACCAGTGGTGGCAGGAGACCGTGCGGTCGGCGGTGAGCGGGGCGGGCTGGACGATGCCGGAGAGCCGCGGACTCGTGGTGATCTTGGCGGCGCCGTCGCCCCCGTAGTGGCCGATGCGGTAGATGTCCACGGAGAACTGCTGGGGCGGGTCCACGGTGATGTGGAAGTCGATCGCCTCGCCGGGGACCGCCGCTCCGGTGGAGCTGAAGCCCTTGATCTGCCGGTGCACGTCGTCGGCGGTACGGGTGCCGCCGCCGGTGGAGCCGCGGGGCAGCGTCGGGTCTGCGTACCAGGGCACGACCTGGCCGGTGTCGTCGAAGTAGTTCTCGCTGCCGCGCAGCCAGGGCAGCGGCCCCTGGCCGAAGGGGTCGGTGACCGCGTGCGCGAGGGCACCTGACTCCCAACGACGAATCTGCTCCGCCCCCATAACGCGCTTCCTTCTCTCGGCCCCCGGAACAACATGTGGTGCGCTGACTGTCAGCGCCGGTCCCCAGCACATCACATAACGCATCCACTCCGTCACCGTTCGTCGCGAATCAGCGTTAACGGAACTTGAGCTTCCGGGTATTGAGCGTTACGGGCCGGTGATATGCCGCAGTATCAACCGAGTTGTGCGCACGGAGCCCCCGGAATCGGGCCGGAGCACCCCGGAACATCCCGGAGCACTTCGGCCACGCTTGGTTCGACCCGTTTCAGGCGAGACGGACGGGTTTGTCGGTACGCACGCCGACCGAGGAGAGCCAGGAGCGCAGGGGCCCCGCGTCGCCGTCCTCGACGAGACTGAGCACCGGGGTGCCGAGATCGGACCGGCGTTCCCCGTCGACCAGCAGCGTGGGCCCGTCGAGCCAGTCGAGGCCGGGGGCCGCGCCCGCCGTGTCGACGGCGGCGCAGCAGACCATCGCCGCGACATGGTCCGCGAGCAGTTCGGTGCCCGTACGGGGCGGCTGGAGCGGGAAGAGCGGGAGGGGGTCGGGCCCCCAGAAGTCCAGCACGTCACCACCAGTGCTTCCGGAACCACCTGAGCCGGCGGAACCGTTGGAGCCGCTGGAGCTGTTGGACCCACTGGAGCCGTTGGCTCCGCCGACTGCCGGTTGGGGGTTTTGGGGCTGGGGCTGGCCCTGAGTCTGGCTCTGCGCTTGCGCCCGGTCATGGGCCTGGCTCTGGGCCTCTGCCTCCGCCTGGGCCTCGTCGCGGGCCACCGCGGCGCTGATGCCTGCCGCGAGCTCCTCACCGCTGCCGTTGCCCGCCACGAGATGCTCGACGACGCGGGCCAGGGTGGGCACGGCGGCACCGGCGACGTCGGACGCGGCGGCGGAGGCCGCGAGGGGCACGCCCATGTCGTCCAGGACGCGGTGCAGGCGGGCCGCCTCGGTGCGCCACTTCCGGTCGACGACCTCTTCCGGGTACTGCTGCCAGTCCACCGGGGACCAGCCGGGCCCCGCCTCCGCAGGGCCGCCGTGGAAGAGCCGTGCGGCCAGCAGGGACGCCGCCTCGTCGGCCGCTCCCGGCTCCTCCAGGAGATCGCAGGCGGGCCGTTCGCCCAGCCGGGAGGTGAACCCGTCGGCCAGCCGGTCGCGCCGGGACAGCTCGGTGAGGGCGGAGACGACTCCGGCGTCCAGCCGGGACGGCCAGCGCCCCATCCGCCAGGCGGGCAGCGCGACCCGGGTGAGCAGCCGGTCCCAGCCCGCGTAGGCGAGCCCGACCTGCTCCTGGGCGACGATCCGCAGCCCGTAGTCCACCCCCTGGGCGCGGGTGGACGCGGCGGCGGCGACGCCGCGCTCCATCTCCGCGGCGTGGCTGTAACAGCTGCGCAGCAGCAGCCGGGCGATCCGGCCGATGAGGGCGTGCGGCAGCCGCAGAACCTTGCGCACCGCTCCCTGGGCAGGGGCGGCCGCGTCGGCGACGACCCCGTCGAGTCCCCGGACGAAGCGCCGGGCGGCGGCTATGTCGGGATGGGCGGAGGGGCCGGTGCCCGCGACGACCGGGGCGAGCACGGCGCGCAGCTCGGCGACCCGCATCCACCAGAGGAACGGCGAGCCGATCACCAGCACGGGCGCGGCCCGCACCCTGCGGCGCCCCTGGCCGGCCCCGGGCCCGCCCGGATCCCGGCGGGCGGCGTCCTTGACCGCGCGGTCGGCGGGGGATGGGTGCGGTCCTCCAGCCAGCTGTCGCAGTCGGGCGTCAGCGCTATGGCCGAGGGTGCGGGCACGTCGAGGCGGTCGGCGAGATCACGGACCAGCCGGTAGAGATCCGGGGCCGCCTTCTCGCTGAGCGGGACGGTCGGGCTGACCGCCGGCTTGGCCCGTACGACCGCGACGGCGACGGCCGCCGCGACCAGCAGGGTGATGACTGCGCAGGCCGTCACCGCCCAGCGCGCCGCGTCCCAGCCACCGCCTTCGACGAATCCCTGCGCGCCTGCGGCGAACAGCACGACGGCGACGGCCGCGGGCAGCAGCGCCACTGCCGTCGCCCTGCTGCGGATGCGCAGCAGGGCAAGCGCACGGGCACGTGCGGCCTGCGCACCCAACTCCTCACCTGCACCGGTATCGGACACGGCTGGATGTCACCCCCTCTGCCCTCGCGACGGTGTTGCTCACTCCCCCACTGTGGCACCCGTCACTGACATCGCAATGCCGGTGGGCCATGTGCCGGAAAGCTTGCGCCGCACCCTAGTTGGGGCTTCGGCGGGCGTCATCCGGATGGCTCAGTCGTCACTCGATGGAATGGCTTTGGGTAAAGCTGCTGACGCGCCGCTGTCCATGGGGCAGTGGCGCGTCGACGGAGGTGGGGCCGTGTTCGAAGCGGCCGGGTGCGGGTCCTGCTGCGGGTCCTGCTGCGGGCACTCTCACCCGCGCCCGCCCCGCGTAACGGGCGCAGTGCGGGCTCCCTCGCCCTCGCCGCGTCCGTTACGACGGTGGACGGCTCAGGCCTCCGCCGCCTTCTTCGCGATGTCCGTACGGAGCTGGGAGCCGTCGAGCCGGATCCGGGCCGCCGCCGCGTAGGCGCGCTCGCGAGCGCCCGCGAGGTCCTTGGCGGTCGCGGTCACCGAGAGCACCCGGCCGCCCGCGCTGACGACCGCGTCGCCGTCCCGCCGGGTTCCGGCGTGCAGGACGTACGCATGCGGGGCATCCTGTTCCGCGACCTCGTCGAGGCCTTCGATCGGGTCACCCGTTCGCGGGGTGTCCGGGTAGTTGTGGGAGGCGATGACCACGGTGACCGCGGCGTCGTCGCGCCACTTCAGCGGCGGCAGCTCGTCCAGGGTGCCGTTGGCGGAACCCAGCAGGACACCGGCCAGCGGGGTCTTCAGCCGGGCCAGGACCACCTGGGTCTCCGGGTCGCCGAAGCGGGCGTTGAACTCGATGACGCGCACGCCGCGCGAGGTGATCGCGAGACCCGCGTACAGCAGCCCGGAGAAGGGCGTACCGCGGCGGCGGAGCTCGTCGACGGTCGGCTGGAGGACCGACCGCATGACCTCGTCGACCAGCTTGGGGTCGGCCCACGGCAAGGGGGAGTACGCGCCCATGCCGCCGGTGTTCGGGCCCTCGTCGTTGTCGAGGGCGCGCTTGAAGTCCTGAGCGGGCTGGAGGGGCAGCACGGTGGTGCCGTCGGTGATCGCGAAGAGGCTCACCTCGGGGCCGTCGAGGAACTCCTCGATGACCACGCGGTCGCAGGCCAGCGCATGGGCGCGGGCCACGTCGACGTCATCGGTGACGACGACGCCCTTGCCGGCGGCTAGACCGTCGTCCTTGACGACGTACGGAGCACCGAACGCGTCCAGCGCCGTGTCGATCTCGGCGGCGGTGGTGCAGACGTAGCTACGGGCGGTCGGGACGCCGGCCCCGGCCATCACGTCCTTGGCGAACGCCTTGGAGCCCTCCAGCCGGGCCGCCTCACCGGAGGGGCCGAAGCAGGGGATGCCCGCGGCGCGCACGGCGTCGGCGACCCCGGCGACAAGCGGCGCCTCCGGGCCGACGACCACCAGCTCGGCGCCCAGATCAGTGGCGAGGCGCGCGACGGCGGCGCCGTCGAGTGCGTCGACCGGGTGCAGTTCGGCCACCTCTGCGATGCCGGCGTTGCCGGGGGCGCAGTACAGAGCGGTGACATCGGGGTCGAGGGAGAGAGAGCGGCACAGGGCGTGTTCGCGGGCGCCGCCGCCGATGACGAGAACCTTCACGGGGTGGAGCCTAGCCGCCGGGGCGGGGCGGCCTTGACGGACGCCGGTCCGTGGACAGGGGGGCGGTCGTGGACAGGGGGCGGTCCGTGGGCAGCGGGCCGGTCCATGGGCAGGGGGCCGGTCCGTGGACACGAGGGCGGTCCGTGGGCAGGGGGCGGTCCGTGGACAGGTTCGGCGGTCCGTGCAGGGGGGCGGTCCCCGTCGCCGCTGGGGGATGCGTCCCCGGGGTCGGTCCCGGTCGCCGCTGGGGGACGCGTCCTCCAGCGGGGCGACCAACACACGCGTCCGCCGGAGGCCGGGGCGCGGGCCGAAACGCAGGGCGGGTCCTGGTCCGCCGGCGACCGGGACACGCGTCCTACTCGTTGGTGAACTCCTCCACCACCGTCGCGCCCAGCTCGCGGACGATCAGCTCGTGACCGGAGAGGGCGGAGTCGACCAGGTCCGGGTCGTCGGCCTCTGCGGTGTCGTCCTCCGGGGCGACCGAACGGGGTGGTTCGGGAGCGGTGTACGGCGGCGACGCGGGCGGCGCGGCCGTCTCGCCGCCCCCCTGCTGCTGCGGTCGCTCCTGGGCCGGCCGGGGCTCGTACTGCTGCTGCGGCGCGGCCGGTGCCGGGCGCTGCGGTGCGGGCGGGGGCATGGGTCGGCCGCCACCGGTCGGCGGGGGCTGTCCGGCGCCGCCCGACGGGTCGACGATCGCCTCGATCTTCCACTGGGCGTTGAACCGCTCGGCGAGTGCCTGCTTCAGCACGTCCTCGCTGCCGCTGCTCGTGAAGTTGTCGCGGGCACCCGAGTTGAGGAAGCCGATCTGGAGGGTGGCTCCGTCGAAACCGGTCACCTGGGCGTTCTGGCTGAGCAGGATCCAGGTGAACCGGCGGCGGTTCTTCACCGCCTCCAGGATGTCGGGCCACATGTTGCGCACCTGTCCGGCGCCCTGCGTCAGGACCGGGGCCGGTTCCGGGGCGGCGGGCCCGGGGGCGGGTGCCG
>CBRG010000171.1 GCA_000470535.1 Streptomyces sp. AW19M42 | reverse complement strand
AACTCGGGCGGTGCCGGGACGATGGGGTACGCGGTCCCGGCGGCGATGGGTGCCAAGGCCGGGATGCCGGACCGCACGGTGTGGGCGATCGACGGTGACGGCTGCTTCCAGATGACCAACCAGGAGCTCACCACCTGCGCGCTGAACAACATCCCGATCAAGGTCGCGATCATCAACAACGGCGCGCTCGGGATGGTCCGCCAGTGGCAGACCCTCTTCTACAACCAGCGGTACTCCAACACCGTCTGCACTCCGGCACCGACACCGACGGCAACGCGGCGAAGGGCACCCGGGTGCCCGACTTCGTCAAGCTGTCCGAGGCCATGGGCTGCTACGCGATCCGCTGCGAGGACCCGGCCGACCTGGACAAGGTCATCGCCGAGGCCAACTCGATCAACGACCGCCCCGTCGTGGTGGACTTCATCGTCCACGAGGACGCGATGGTGTGGCCGATGGTCGCCGCCGGCACCTCCAACGACGAGGTCATGGCCGCCCGCGGCGTCCGCCCCGACTTCGGCGACAACGAAGACGACTGAGAGACAGAGAGAGACCGACTTCATGTCCACCAAGCACACGCTCTCCGTCCTGGTCGAGAACAAGCCCGGTGTCCTCGCCCGGATCACCGCCCTGTTCTCCCGCCGCGGCTTCAACATCGACTCGCTCGCGGTCGGTACCACCGAACATCCCGACATCTCCCGCATCACCATTGTGGTGAATGTCGAGGGCCTGCCCCTGGAGCAGGTGACCAAGCAGCTCAACAAGCTGGTCAACGTCCTGAAGATCGTCGAACTCGAGCCCGCCGCTGCGATCCAGCGCGAGCTCGTCCTGGTGAAGGTCCGCGCCGACAGCGAGACCCGATCCCAGATCGTCGAGATCGTCCAGCTGTTCCGCGCCAAGACCGTGGACGTCTCCCCGGATGCCGTCACGATCGAGGCGACCGGCGGAGCCGACAAGCTGGAGGCGATGCTCAAGATGCTGGAGCAGTACGGCATCAAGGAGCTCGTCCAGTCCGGCACCATCGCCATAGGACGCGGCGCGCGCTCGATCACCGACCGGTCGCTGCGCGCCCTCGACCGCACGGCTTAGCCGCCGCCTCGCCGCTCGTATGGCGAGACCCGAAAACGTAACTGACGCACCCCGCCGTACGGTGGGACGCAACACCTGCACACCAAGGAGAAGACCCAGTGGCCGAGCTGTTCTACGACGACGATGCCGACCTGTCCATCATCCAGGGCCGCAAGGTCGCGGTCCTCGGTTACGGCAGCCAGGGCCACGCCCACGCGCTGTCGCTGCGCGACTCGGGTGTCGACGTCCGTGTCGGTCTGCACGAGGGCTCGAAGTCCAGGGCCAAGGCCGAGGAGCAGGGCCTGCGCGTGGTGACCCCCGCCGAGGCGTCTGCCGAGGCCGACGTCATCATGATCCTGGTTCCGGACCCGATCCAGGCCCAGGTCTACGAGGAGTCCGTCAAGGACAACCTCAAGGACGGCGACGCGCTGTTCTTCGGCCACGGCCTGAACATCCGCTTCGGCTTCATCAAGCCGCCGGCCGGCGTCGACGTCTGCATGGTCGCCCCGAAGGGCCCGGGTCACCTGGTCCGCCGCCAGTACGAGGAGGGCCGCGGCGTTCCGTGCATCGTGGCCGTCGAGCAGGACGCCACGGGCAAGGGCCTGGAGCTGGCGCTCTCGTACGCCAAGGGCATCGGCGGCACCCGCGCCGGCGTCATCAGGACGACGTTCACCGAGGAGACCGAGACCGACCTCTTCGGCGAGCAGGCCGTTCTCTGCGGTGGCACCGCCGCCCTGGTGAAGGCCGGGTTCGAGACGCTGACCGAGGCGGGTTACCAGCCGGAGATCGCGTACTTCGAGTGCCTGCACGAGCTGAAGCTCATCGTGGACCTGATGTACGAGGGCGGCCTGGAGAAGATGCGCTGGTCGATCTCGGAGACCGCCGAGTGGGGCGACTACGTCACCGGCCCGCGGATCATCACGGCCGACACCAAGGCCGAGATGAAGAAGGTGCTGACCGAGATCCAGGACGGCACCTTCGCCAATGCCTGGATGGCGGAGTACCACAACGGTCTGCCCAAGTACAACGAGTACAAGAAGGCCGACAGCGAGCACCTGCTGGAGACCACCGGCCGTGAGCTCCGCAAGCTCATGAGCTGGGTCAACGACGACGAGGCGTGACAGCGCACCGGCCGCCGGAGTCCGGTGGCCGGTGCCCTGCGGTCCTCCTCCCCGAGGGAGGGGGACCGTCAGGCGATCTCGATGAGCAGATCGCCCGCCTCGACCTGCTGGACCCGGCCGATCGCGAGACGCCGGACCACCCCGGCGGACTGGGCGGTGATCGACGCCTCCATCTTCATGGCCTCGATGGTGGCGACGGTCTGGCCCGCCGACACCGAGGCGCCCTCCTCCACCTGGAGGGTGACGACCCCGGCGAACGGGGCCGCGACATGGCCCGCGTTGCCCCGGTCCGCCTTCTCGGCGGCCTTGACCTCGGTGGCGACGGACCTGTCCCGCACCGAGACCGGCCGCAACTGCCCGTTGAGGGTGGCCAGCACGCTGCGGAACCCGCGCTCGTCGGCCTCGGAGATGGCCTCCAGCTCGATCAGCAGGGTGACACCCGGGTCGAGCGTGACCGTGTGCTCGGTCTCCGTCTCCAGCCCGTACAGGAAGTCCTGGGTCGGCAGGACCGAGGTGTCGCCGTAGGCCTCGCGGTGCGCCTCGAACTCCTTGGTCGGGCCGGGGAAGAGCAGCCGGTTCAGGGTCGCCCGGGGCGACCTCTCCAGCCCCTCGCGGTCCTCGTCCGAAAGGCGCGGCGGCTGGGCCTTCTCCGGGCGGCCCTTCAGCGCGCGGGTACGGAACGGCTCGGGCCAGCCGCCCGGCGGGTCACCCAGCTCGCCGCGCAGGAACCCGATCACGGAGTCCGGTACGTCGAACTTGCCGGGATCGGACTCGAAGTCGGCCGCCTCGACGCCCGCCCCCACCAGATGCAGTGCCAGATCGCCCACCACCTTGGACGACGGCGTCACCTTCACGAGCCGCCCCAGCATCCGGTCGGCCGCCGCGTAGCAGTCCTCGATGAGTTCGAAGCGGTCGCCCAGCCCGAGGGCGATGGCCTGCTGGCGCAGGTTGGACAGCTGACCGCCGGGGATCTCGTGGTGGTAGATCCGGCCGGTGGGCGAGGCGAGACCGGACTCGAAGGGGGCGTAGACCTTGCGGGTCGCCTCCCAGTAGGGCTCCAGGTCACCGACGGCCTGGAGCGAGAGGCCGGTGGCCCGTTCGGTGTGGTCGGTGGCGGCGACCAGTGCGGACAGCGAGGGCTGGCTGGTCGTGCCGGACATGGAGGCGACCGCCGCGTCCACCGCGTCGACTCCCGCGTCGATCGCGGCGATCAGGGTGGCCAGCTGCCCACCGGGGGTGTCGTGGGTGTGCAGCTGGACCGGCAGCTCGAACCGCTCGCGCAGCGCGGTGACCAGGGTGCGGGCGGCGGGCGGACGCAGCAGCCCGGCCATGTCCTTGATGGCGAGGACATGGGCGCCCGCGTCCACGATCTGCTCCGCCAGACGCAGGTAGTAGTCCAGCGTGTACAGGGTCTCGCCGGGGTCGGAGAGGTCCGCGGTGTAGCAGAGCGCCACCTCCGCGACCGAGGTGCCAGTGGCGCGTACGGCGTCGATCGCCGGGCGCATCTGGGACACGTCGTTGAGGGCGTCGAAGATCCGGAAGATGTCCATTCCGGCGGTCGCGGCCTCGGCGACGAACGCCTCGGTGACCTCGGTGGGATAGGGCGTGTAACCGACCGTGTTGCGGCCCCGCAACAGCATCTGGGTGCAGATGTTGGGCACGGCCTCCCGGATCTTCCCCAGCCGTTCCCACGGATCCTCCGCCAGGAAGCGCAGCGCCACGTCGTAGGTGGCGCCGCCCCAGCATTCGAGGCTCAGCAACTGCGGAGCGGTCCGGGCCACGTGCGGGGCGACGGCCAGCAGGTCGCGGGTCCGCACCCGGGTGGCCAGCAGCGACTGGTGCGCGTCGCGGAACGTGGTGTCGGTGACGGCGACGGCCGGCTGAGCGCGCAGCTCGGCGGCGAAGGCCTCCGGGCCGAGGGCCGCGAGGCGCTGCCGGGAACCGGCGGGCGGCGTCCCGGTGGGCAGGGCCGGCAGCTTGTCCGCCGGGTCGATGACGGACGGGCGGGGACCATAGGGCCGGTTGACCGTGGTCTCGGCCAGGTAGCCGAGCATGCGGCTGCCCCGGTCGGCCGAGGGGCGGGCCCGGATCAGCTCCGGGTGCTCCTCGATGAAGCTCGTCGTGATGCGTCCGGCCCGGAAGTCGGGCTGGTCCAGCACGGCGCCCAGGAACGCCAGGTTGGTCGCCACACCCCGGATGCGGAACTCCGCGATGGCCCGGCGCGCCCGGCGGGCCGCGTTGGTGAAGTCGTGCCCATGGCAGGTGAGCTTGACGAGCATCGAGTCGAAGTGCGCGGACACCTCCGCGCCGGTGTGCACGGTGCCGCCGTCCAGCCGCACCCCGGGTCCGCCGGGGGAACGGTAGGCGGAGATGGTGCCGGTGTCCGGACGGAAGCCGTTGGCCGGGTCCTCGGTGGTGATCCGGCACTGCATCGCGGTGCCGTTGAGGGTGATGTCGTCCTGGGAGAGGTGCAGTTCGGGCAGCGTCAGGCCGGCGGCGATGCGCAGCTGGGCGATCACCAGGTCGCGGCCGGTGACCTGCTCGGTGACGGTGTGCTCGACCTGGATGCGCGGGTTCATCTCGATGAAGACGTGGTTGCCGCGCTCGTCGACGAGGAATTCGACCGTGCCCGCGTTCACGTAGCCGATGTGGTGGGCGAAGGCGACGGCGTCGGCGCAGATCCGGTCCCGCAGCTCCGGATCGAGGTTCGGGGCGGGCGCGATCTCGACGACCTTCTGGTGGCGGCGCTGCAACGAGCAGTCCCGCTCGTACAGGTGCACGACATTGCCCTCGGCGTCGGCGAGGATCTGCACCTCGATGTGGCGGGGATTGATCACCGCCTGTTCCAGGAAGACCGTCGCGTCACCGAACGAGGAGCGCGCCTCGCGCATGGCCGCGTCGATCGACTCGCGCAGTTCGCCAGCCGTGGCGACCCGGCGCATGCCGCGTCCGCCGCCGCCCGCGACGGCCTTGACGAAGACCGGGAAGCCGATGTCCTCGGCTGCGGCGACGAGCGCGTCGACGTCCTCCGAGGGCGCCGAGGACTTCAGCACCGGTACGCCGGCCTCCCGGGCGGCGGCGACCGCGCGGGACTTGTTCCCCGTCAGGTTCAGTACCGAGGCGGGCGGTCCGACGAACGTGATGCCGGCTTCCGAGCACGCGGCCGCGAGGTCCGGGTTCTCGGAGAGGAAGCCGTAGCCGGGGTAGATCGCGTCGGCGCCGGCCTTCCGGGCGGCCCTGATGACCTCGTCGACCGAGAGGTAGGCGCGCACGGGATGACCGGGCTCCCCGATCCGGTAGGCCTCGTCCGCCTTGGCCCGGTGGAGTGAGTTGCGGTCCTCGTGGGGATACACCGCCACCGTGGAGATCCCGAGCTCGAACGCGGCGCGGAACGCGCGGATCGCGATCTCACCACGGTTGGCGACCAATACCTTGTCGAACATCAAACTCCCCAGTCGTGTCACGAGCGCGTGGCGTCAGGACGGGCGATGTCGCACGGGTGCACCGGTCGGTGTCCCGTGGTCACTCGGCGGCGGCGAACCGCTCCGTGCCTTCCAGGGTCTGTCCGGCCCGAAGCGTTCGACACCGTACCGGAGACCTACCCATAGATCGCGGACACAGAGGATGGTCTGCGTCACGTGGGCCGGTCGCGGCGGGCGGCGGTGGTCCGCGCGGCGAAAGAGGGGGCGCGCATGTCTTCACTCGGCTCGGGGGGCGCTGCCGCCCGGGTCGATGGCCCCTCCGCGTCCTCACCCCGGTTCGCCGGCCGCCTTCGCGGCGAGGTAGCGGGCCGGGAACTCCCCGCCGCCGTGCACCGCCAGATCCGCCCCGTTGACGTATCCGGACAGGTCGCTCGCGAGGAACAGGCAGGCACGGGCGACGTCCTCCGGCACGGCCAACCGGCCCATTGGGATGACGCCCGCCACCGCGGCGCCGCCGTCCGCGCCGTAGACCGGGGCCGCGCTCGGCGTGCGGATCAGCCCGGTGGTGATGTGGTTGACCCGGACGGCCGGAGCCCACTCCAGGGCCAGCGCCCTGGTAAGTGCCAGGAGCCCGGCCTTGGCGGCGGTGTAGGCGGCGGTGCCGGGCTGCGGGTCATGGGCGGAGACGCTGCCGATGTTCACGATCGAACCGCCGGCGTCCCGGTCCCGCATGACGCGGTGGGCCGCCTGCGCCACGTAGAAGGGCGCGAGCAGATTGAGCGCGACGATCTTCTCGACGAAGCGCGGTGAGACGGTGGCCGCGTCGGCGTCCGGGGAGCCGCCCGCGTTGTTGACGAGCACGTCGAGCCGGCCGAAGCGCTCCACCGCGCTGTCCACCAGCGAGGCCGCCGCCACCGGGTCGCGCACATCGGCGGCGAAGAAGACGGCCTCCCGGCCCCCGGCGGAGGGCGGGGTGTCCGGGGTGGTGCGGCCGCAGACGACCACGTCCGCCCCGGCTCCGAGGAAGGCCGCGGCGATGGCGGCCCCGATGCCCTTGGTGCCACCGGTGACCAGCACCACGCGCCCGGTGAAGTCCAGCGGGCTTTCGGTGTCCATGATGTGAGGCCTCCCTTGTCCGACGGGCCTCAGCGGGTCGTCAGGCTCATCCGGCTGCTTCCCTCCGTGTGCGGTCAGCCGGCCAGTACGCGGGCCCGGCACGCGGCCGGGGTGCCCCAGGCGTCGCGCAGCGGACGGGCCTTGCGGATCCACAGGGACAGGGCGAGCTCGTCGGTGTAACCCACCGCACCGTGCAGTTGGAGGGCCGTGCGCGCCGCCCCGTACACGGCCTCGCCCGCGGTGACCTTGGCCGCGGCGATCTCGCGTCCCGCCCCTTCGTCGCCGCCGGCGAGCGCGAGGGCGGCGCCGTGCACCAGCGGCTCGGTGAACTCCAGGGCCAGCAGGGTGTCCGCCAGCCGGTGCTTGACCGCCTGGAAGGAGCCGATCGCCACCCCGAACTGGGTGCGCTGGGTGACGTGGGCGACGGTACGGGCGAGCAGGGTGCGCCCGACCCCGAGCGCCTGGGCAGCCGTGGCGAGCGCGGCGACATCGGCCGCGTACTGCGCCGCGGCGGTCACCTCCGGCCCCTGGGCGACGACCGTGCCGCCGGACGGCCGCGACAGCCGCCGCGCCGGATCGGCCGACGGCTGTAGGGGGCCGGGACCGGCGGCGAGGCGCAGGGTGTCGCCGTCCGCCACGAACACCGCGTCGGCCGCGTCCGCGTCCAGGGCGTACGGGCTGAGAGAGGTCAGGCAGAGCGAGACGAGGGCCGTGCCGGAGGCGATGGCGGGCAGCCGGGCGGCGGCCGCGTCCGGGTCTCCGAGCCGGTCCAGCAGCGCTGCCGCGGCCACCGTCTCGACCAGTGGTCCGGGAACCGCGTGGCGGCCCAGCGCCTCGAAGGCGACGGCGAGTTCGACCGGCAGCGGGCCGAATCCGTCGTGCTTCTGAGGGACCGCGAGCGCGAACACCCCGGCCTCGGCCAGCCGCGCCCAGAGCGCCCGCCCCGGACCGCGGTCGCCGGTGGACCAGGACCGGATCACGGCCGTCGTGTCGCCGGCCGTCAGCAGGGCGTCGAGGGAGCGGGCGAACTCCCGCTGCTCGGCGTCGGGGAAGAAGCGCATCACCGGCGTCCCTTCGGCAGGCCGAGCAGCCGCTCGGCGATGATGTCGCGCTGGATCTCGTTGGTGCCCGCGTAGATGGGACCGGCCAGGGAGAAGGTGTAGCCCTCCGCCCAGGCCCCTTCGGCGGGCGATTCGCCCGCGTGGTCCGCGAGTTCGCCGTAGGGGCCGAGCAGGTCGAGCGCCGTCTCGTGGAGGGCGATGTCCAGCTCGGACCAGTAGATCTTGTTGAGGCTGGAGGCGGCCCCGGCGGGCCCGCCCTCTTCGTGCAGTACGTGGGAGGCGCCCCGGTAGGAGAACAGCCGGTAGGCGCGGGCCCCGATCACGGCGTCGGCCACCCGGTCGCGCAGCGCCGTGTCGGCCGGATCGCCGTGTTCGCGCCACAGCGCGGTCAGCCGGTCCGCGGCGGCCGTGAACCGGCCCGGACTGCGCAGGGTGAGTCCGCGTTCGTTCCCGGTGGTGCTCATCGCGACCCGCCAGCCCTGTCCGGGCTCACCGAGCACGTCCTCGTCGGGGACGAACACCTCGTCCAGGAAGAGCTCCGCGAAGGCGGGCTTCCCGTCGAGCCGCCCGATGGGCCGCACGGTGACACCCTCGGCGTCCAGCGGGAACATCAGATACGTCAGTCCCCGGTGCGGCCGGTCCGCGTCCGGGTCGCTGCGGAACAGACCGAAGGCGCGGTCCGCGAAGGCGGCCCGGGAGGACCAGGTCTTCTGACCGCTGAGCAGCCAGCCGCCCTCGGTCCGTACGGCCGTCGAGCGCAGCGAGGCCAGATCCGATCCGGACTCCGGCTCCGACCAGGCCTGCGCCCAGATGACCTCGCCGCGCGCCATCGCCGGCAGGATCCGGGCCCGCTGCTCCGCGGTGCCGTTCTCGAAGAGGGTGGGGGCCAGCAGGCTGATGCCGTTCTGGCTGACCCGGCCGGGGGCCCCGGCGGCGTAGTACTCCTCCTCGAAGACCAGCCAGCGCAGCAGCGAGCCGCCACGCCCGCCGAACTCCTCGGGCCAGGACACCACCGACCAGCGGTCCGCCGCCAGGGTGGCCTCCCACTCCCGGTGGGCGGCGAATCCCTCGCGGGTCTCCAGGGACGGCAGGGGGGCGTCCGGCACATGGGCGGCCAGCCAGTCACGTACCTCGGTCCGGAACTCCTCGTCGGCCGCGTCGAGATCGAGGTCCATCAGGCACCCGCCTCCTTCATCGGCCGGATGTCCATGCCGTCCAGCGCGTCGGGCGCGGTCTCGGCGTGGGGGGCGTGTGCCAGGTGGTGCAGCCCGAACACCGAGTCCATGCCGGTGCGCATGCCCTGCAGATCCTCTGCCTGGTAGACGGCGCGCTTGGTCAGGGCAAGGCCCAGGCGCGGCGTCTGCGCGATCCGCAGCGCCAGCTCGCGGGTCCGCTCGGGTAGTTCCACCCTGGTTACGACACGGTTGACCATGCCGACCTCGTACGCGCGCTGTGCGCTCGTCCGGTCGCCCGTGACCAGGAACTCCTTGGTGATCCGGGGTGGCATCACCCAGGGATGGGCGAAGTACTCGACACCCGGGATGGCCGCGCGGCAGAAGGCCCGTTCCAGGGCGTAGGTCATGGTGGAGTCCTGCGCGTTGCGGTAGTCGGGCCGGTTCAGGGTCACCGTCGCGACGGGGCCCTGCTTCGCGTGGCGCACCGGTGCGTCATGGGCAGCGGACATCGACCCCTCCTTCCCTAACAAGTGTTTGGTAGATTAACGTACCCCCGTGAGCGGCGTCGAGGAGTTCCGCACCGAGATCCGCGGCCGGCCGGCCGCCGACCTCACGGGTTCCTCGGCGGGCCTGCGGGGTCGCGGCGGACCGGGGCGCGAACTCGGTGAACTCGCCATGGCCGTGCTGGGCGCCGGAGGAACGACCGCCGCCGGAGACCGTACGAACTCGACGACTGGCAGCGGCTGTTCCTCTTCCCCCACCCCGACACCAGCTACGCCGGATCCAACGGGATCCAGCGCGACAGCATCGCCGAGCGCGTCCTCGGCCTGCCCAAGGAGAGTCGCCCGTGACCACCCCGCCGCCCTCCGTAGCAGGGCACTCGCTCCTGGCCGGACGCACCGCCGTGATCACCGCAGCCGCGGGCGCCGGGATCGGCGGCGCCACGGCCCGCAGGTTCCTGGAGGAGGGCGCCCGGATCGTCATCGGTGACGCCCACGCACGCCGGCTGGGGGAGAGCGCCACCGCCCTGGCCGAGGAGTTCGGCGCGGACAGCGTCGCCGCCCTGCCCTGCGACGTCACGGACCAGGAGCAGGTCGACGCCCTGTTCGCCTTCGCCGCCGAGCGCCACGGCGGCCTCGACATCGTCGTCAACAACGCGGGTCTCGGCGGCACCGCAGAACTCGTCGACATGACCGACGAGCAGTGGTCGAAGGTCCTTGACGTCACCCTGAACGGCACCTTCCGCTGCACCCGCGCCGCCCTGCGCCACTTCAAGGACCGCGCCACCGGCGGCACCGTCGTCAACAACGCCTCCGTCGTGGGCTGGCGCGCCCAGCGCGGCCAGGCCCACTACGCGGCCGCGAAGGCCGGCGTGATGGCCCTCACCCGGTGCGCCGCCCTGGAGGCCGCCGGCTTCGGCGTACGCGTCAACGCCGTCGCCCCGAGCCTGGCCATGCACCCGCACCTGGTGAAGGTCACCACCCCGGAGCTGCTGGCCGAACTCACCGAACGGGAGGCCTTCGGCCGGTACGCCGAGCCCTGGGAGATCGCCAACGTCATCGTCTTCCTGGCCAGCGGCTACTCCTCGTACATGACGGGGGAGACCGTCTCCGTCAGCAGCCAGAGGGCGTGACCGCGATCGCCGGGAACGCCAACGCCGAACGGCGCGCCGAACTCCTGGCCACCGCCGCCGGCGTGTTCGCCGCCCTGGGCTACAACGCCACCACCGTCCGCCGGATCGCGGACGAGGCACGGCTGCTCGCGGGCAGCCTCTACTACCACTTCGAATCCAAGGAGTCGATGCTGGCCGAGATCCTCTCGGCCTTCCTGGACGAGCTGTGGGCGGGCTACGGCGGCGTTCTCGCCGCCGGGCTCGGGCCCGCTGCGACCATCGAGGCGCTCGTCACCCAGTCCTTCCGGCAGATCGACCGGCACGGCCCGGCGGTCGCCATCTACCAGAAGGAGTCGGGCCGGCTCTCCGCCCAGCTGCGATTCGCCTACCTCACCGACTCCCGGGCGAAGTTCGAGGGCGCCTGGCTGCGGACCCTGGAACGCGGCGTTGCCGAGCAGGCCTTCCGCAGCGACCTGGACGTCAGGCTCGTCTACCGCTTCGTCCGCGACACCGTCTGGGTCGCCGCCTCCTGGTACCGCCCCGGCGGTACGCACAGACCGGAGGAGATCGCCCGCCAGTACCTGTCCATGGTCCTGGAAGGGATCACCCCCCGTACCTGACACGCCATCATCGTCCCTACGAAGGAGTAGTCATGGCCGACGCCTACATCGTCGACGCGGTACGCACCCCGGTCGGCCGGCGCAAGGGCGGGCTGTCCGCCGTCCACCCCGCGGACCTCGGGGCGCACGTCATCAAGGCGCTGATCGAGCGCAGCGGGGTCGATCCGGCGGCCGTGGAGGACGTCGTCTTCGGCTGCCTGGACACCGTCGGCCCGCAGGCCGGCGACATCGCCCGCACCGCGTGGCTCGCCGCGGGCCTTCCCCAGGAGGTGCCCGGCACCACTGTCGACCGGCAGTGCGGCTCCTCCCAGCAGGCCGTCCACTTCGCCGCCCAGGGCGTGCTGTCCGGCACCCAGGACCTGGTCGTGGCGGGCGGCACCCAGAACATGTCGATGATCCCCATCGCCTTCGCCAGCCGCCAGGCCGCCGAACCGCTGGGGCTGACCGACGGCCCGTACGCGGGCTCCGTGGGCTGGCGCGCCCGCTACGGGGACGCACCGGTCAACCAGTTCCACGGCGCCGAACTCATCGCCGAGAAGTGGGGGATCAGCCGCCTGGACATGGAGGAGTTCGCCCTGCGTTCGCACCGGCGGGCCCTGCACGCCATCGACGAGGGCCGCTTCGACCGCGAGACCGTCGCCTATGGGGACGTCCGGGTGGACGAGGGGCCGCGCCGCGACACCTCGCTGGAGAAGATGGCCGGACTCAAGCCGGTCGTCGAGGGCGGCAGGCTGACCGCCGCGGTCTCCTCGCAGGTCTCCGACGGCGCCTCGGCGCTGCTCATCGCCTCTGAACGGGCGGTCGCCGAGCACGGCCTCAGCCCGCGCGCCCGCGTGCACCACCTCTCGGTGCGCGGCGAGGACCCGATCCGGATGCTCTCGGCGCCGATCCCGGCGACGGCGTACGCCCTGAAGAAGGCGGGGATGTCCATCGACGACATGGACCTGGTGGAGATCAACGAGGCGTTCGCCCCGGTCGTCCTGGCCTGGCTGAAGGAGACGGGTGCCGATCCCGACAAGGTCAACGTCAACGGCGGCGCCATCGCGCTCGGCCACCCGCTCGGCGCCACCGGCACCAAGCTGATGACGACCTTGCTGCACGAACTGGAGCGCACCGGCGGTCGCTACGGCCTGCAGACCATGTGCGAGGGCGGCGGCCAGGCCAACGTGACGATCATCGAGCGCCTCTGACGAAGGGGCCTTCGGGCGTTCCCTCGCCGGCGGAGTGCCGGTGGACCTACCGCTGTCGGTCCACCGGCAGGTCCCGGCCGGGGCGGGTGTCTCATCGAGCGGTCCGGTCCGGGATGGTCGGAAGAACCTCCTCCGCGATGTTGAGGAGGGCGCCGTCGTCGGGGAGGGCTCCGGACTGGCTCCACACGGTGATGTCGTAGTAGCCGCCCCCGTCCTTCCGGTCGAAGGCCACGGACAGCGTCCTGGCGAGGGGGCCCTCCTCGACGGGCTCGCTGGAACCTTCACTTCCGAGGCTGATCCTGAGCTTCATGGTGGGATCCGAGGAGAAGACCGTCGGCCGGCCGAGGACCGTGTCCGTCCTGGTCTCCTCATCTCCGGTCTTCATCAGCTTCACGTACTGGGCGATCGACAGCTTGTTGTACGTGGCCGAGAGGTTCACGGTGAACGTGTCGAACTCGACCCGCGCTTCGGGCTGGGCGACCTTTCCGTCGGTCAGGGCCGCGGTACCGCTGGTGCCGGAGGCCGAGGTCGCCGTCTCGTCCGGCGTTCCGACGAGCTGTGCCAGGTCGGGACGGTTGAGTGCCTCGCACAGTTCGTCACCGGTAGCGGCCTTCGGCGTCCTGGCGTACGCCTTCGGCGGCTTCCCGCGTTCGCTGTCCGAACAGGATGCGGGCGCGGCCGCCTTGTCGCCGTCCGCTGTCATGTGGGGAGCCACCCACACCGCGGCTGCGAGTGCCCCGAACAGGGCCACGGCCGCGAATGCCTGTCCCCAGGCGTTGGGCTCCTTCTTCGGTGTCGCAGGCCGGGCTCCGGGCTGCGGTTGCGGTTGCGCCACTGTGTCGCCCGTGCCGGCCGCGGGGGGCGGCTGGTTTTGGCTCCGGCGTGCGCGCAGTGCACGGACCACCGTGTGGACGCGAACCGCGGTGAACACGAGGAAGACCGTGCCGATGCCGGCCGCGGCCCAATTCTGTTCGCGAGAGGCGAGATACATGATGCGTACGCCGAAGACGGACCCGACGAGGATGAATACGGGCTCGCGAACCCAGAAGGGCAGGAGACGAAGGAGAGGACCGAGCATGCGGTGATCTCACCAGAGCACATCGGTAACCGCTGTGACGGAAGCCATAATTCCGGTATGGTGCGGACTTTTCCGGCGCGCTGTCCGCCGAGGTCACGTCCGCAACACGCGACTTCACGGCCTTCGACGACGCAAGGGGAGGGCCCGGGTCGCGACCGCCCCTCTCCGCGTACGTCAGGAGCTTTCGGCCGCCCCAGGCAGCGACCTCAGCACGGCCAGCGCCTCCGACATGATCCGCTCGACCAGCTCCGCGCAGGACGGCAGATCCTCGATCAGACCGGCGACCTGCCCCGAGGCCATCACCCCGATATCGGTACGGCCCTCGACCATCGAGGCCTTGAGCAGCATCGGTGTGTTGGCGGCCAGCAGCACCTGGCTCCAGGTCAGTTCCCTGCCGTGCTTCATCGCCAGTCCGTCGCGGATCAGCCCGCGCCAGCTCGCGCCGGTCTCCTTCCGGAAGGCCGAGGCGTGCCGTACCGCCCCCAGCAGTGCGGCGGCCCGGCCGGAACGCTCAAGCGAGTCGACCATCTCCGTGCGCAGCATGCGGTGCGGCATTCCGTCGACCCGGTCGGTGACCGTGACGTCCTTGACGGTGGCGGCCAGGTACTTCGCCTTCACCGGCGCCGGGACGGTGCTGTCGGAGGTGAGCAGGAAGCGCGTGCCCATCCCGATGCCGGCCGCCCCGTAAGCGAGCGCGGCGACCAGGCCGCGGCCGTCGTGGAAGCCACCCGCCGCGATGACCGGGATGTCCACGGCGTCCACGACTTGGGGGAGCAGCACGGTGGTGGCCACGTTGCCCGTGTGGCCGCCGCCCTCACCGCCCTGCACCATCACCGCGTCGGCGCCCCACGCGGCGACCTTCTCCGCGTGCCGCCTGGCG
The DNA here is from genome assembly GCA_000470535.1 of Streptomyces sp. AW19M42. Lineage (GTDB taxonomy): Bacteria > Actinomycetota > Actinomycetes > Streptomycetales > Streptomycetaceae > Streptomyces. The sequence continues at coordinate 1,842 of CBRG010000171.1, read as the reverse complement.
CCCACGGACGGGATGACGACGACGCCCGCGTCCTTGAGCCGTGCGATCAGCTCCTTCGACGGGGCGAGCGCGAACGACGCCACCCGCACACCCTCGTCGATGATGATCCGAACCCGTTCGGCGGCGTCGCCCGCGTCCGCGCGCAGATTGACGCCGAACGGCGCGTCCGTACGGGACCTGACCTCGCGGACCGCGGCGCGCAACCGCTCCACGGTCATCGTCGCGGAGGCCAGGACGCCGAGCGCGCCGGCGTTCGCGGAGCCGGACACCAGCCGGGGGCCGGCCACCCACCCCATTCCGGTCTGCACGAGCGGATACCGCACCCCGGTCAGTTCGGTGAGCGCGGTCGGCAACGGCGCGGGCCCGGTCATGCCGGGACCTCGCGCTCGCGCAGCCCCTTGGGGTCGATGACCTCGCGGATCAGCCGGAGTTCCGCCTCCGACGGGTCCCGGGTGAGCGGCACTCCGGCGGGGATCGTGAGGGCGAAACCGGTGGCCTCGGTGACCTCCTCGACGCCCACCCCGGGGTGCAGGGAGCGCAGCCGCATGGTGCGGTCGGGGGTCTCGAAGTCGAACACGCCCAGGTTGCTGACGACTTCGGGGATGCGGTGGTAGCGGGACGCGGAGGGACCGGCCGCCGCCGCCCGCTCGTACCCGACCCCGCTGACCATGTCCACGTGCTCCACGAACACCCGGGGCGAGTGCTTCGGCACCCAGTAACTCGTCGGGTTGTTCAGGGTGTTGACCGGTGCGCCGCGGACCCCGAGCAGCTGCCGCTCGGGCCTGGCCCACGGGCCGATGCAGGAGATGTTCTGGTTGCCGTGCCGGTCGATCTGGCTGGCGCCCATCATCACGTGCCGGCGGCCGGTCGCGGTGAGCGTCAGGTGCTGGCGGAACGGCAGCCAGCCCTCGATGCTCGCGGCCCGCGCCCCCAACGCGGGGGTGTCGCCCGTCAGCAGCGCCTCCCCGTCGGTCAGCAGAAGGTCGGGCGAGAAGGTGAGCCTGGCCAGGCGCGCCCCGATGGCCGGGACGGTGCCCATCGGACTGGCGAGGATCTCGCCGGCGTCCCGCCACGCCTCGGCGCACGCCACCACGCAGTACTCCGCACGGGTCGCCGCCGCGATGCCGGTGGACTCGGTGCCGCTCATGCTTCCTCCTGGTGGAACGCGGTGACGGCGGCCTGGTAGGCGGCCTCGTCCCCTGACAGGAACCGTTCGGCGAAGGCGGGCCAGGCCTCGGGGTCGCGGGCGGCCCGGACGTAGGCGCGCTGGAAGCTCTCGTCCCGGTCGTGGTCGGGCACGCAGGAGGTGAAGTGCGCGCCGTTCGGCGTCTCGACGACGCCGTCCACGAACAGCCGCTTGACCAGCAGTGTCTGCGGCCCGTGCTCCTTGAGCAGATCCGCCGTCTCCACGATCCGTTCACAGGAGACGTAACCATGGTCCGCTGCCTCGCAGAACAGGTCGTCGAAGTACGGATCGGGCCCCAGGTACTGGCCGTTGCCCTGAACGTCCGCCCGGTTGAGGTGGACCAGGGCGGCGTCCAGGCGCAGCGCCGGCGCGGCAACCAGCTTCTCCCCGTCCTCGTACGGCGAAGTGACCGTACGCAGACCCGGGTTGACCTTCATCAGGTCGGAGCCGAGACCGGCCCGCACCGGCATGAACGGCAGCCGCTGCGCGCCCGCCGTCAGCCCCCACATCATCATCGCCTCGTCGAGCTCGACCATCTCGAACGCGCCGCGCTGCCGGGCGGCGGTGAAGTGCGGCTCCAGCGGTATCGAGTCGAGCGTCCCGAACGCCGCGACCAGCTTGCGGATCCTTCCCGCGGCGGCGAGCAGCCCGACGTC
>CBRG010000170.1 GCA_000470535.1 Streptomyces sp. AW19M42 | reverse complement strand
CTGCCCCGGCTGGCGGCCGCGCACGCGGGCGGCCGCACCGTGCTCGCCCTGGGCCTCGCCACCGGGCACCGGGTCGATCCCGTCGCCGGGGTGATCGTGGATCATCCGCAACTCGGCTGGCGGGACGTCCCGGCACGCGACATCCTCGCCGCCGCGACGGGGCTCCCGGTCCATGTGGACAGCCACTCCCGCGCACTGGCGCGGGCGGAGCAGCTGTTCGGTGAGGAGTCGACCCGGACCAGTACGGTCCTGCTGTTCGTCGGCGCGGTCGTGGACGCCGCCTTCGCCACCGAGGGCGCCATGCACCGGGGCCCGCGCTCGGGAGCGGGCGGCGTGGCGCACCTGCCGCTCGGCACCGCGCAGGCGGGCGGCGACGCCGACGGGGCGGGCGGTGCCGGCCGTTGTTCGTGCGGACGGTCCGACTGCCTCCAGTCGGAGGTGTCGGAGCGCGCCATGGTGCGGCGTGCCGCCGGTCAGGGGCCGACCGTGGACTCGTTCCAGGAACTGCTGGACCTGGCGCTGGCCGGTGAGCCGCGGGCCGTGGCACTCTTCCGCCGCCGGGCGCGCCTGGTGGGCCGGGCCGCGGCGCTCCTGCTGGACATGTTCGACCCCGAGGTGCTCGTCGTGGTCGAGCCGGGGGCGGGCCGGATGCCGGAGTGTCTGGCCGATCTGCGGGCCGAGGTGGCGAAGCGCTCCAGGGTCTGCGAGGACCCGGAGCGGGCCGTGGTGCCGACCAGCTTCACCGGCACGGTGCTGGCCACGGCCGGGGGCGCGGTGGCGCTCGGCGCGCTGTACACGGATCCGCTCGGCCCCTGGCCCGCGCTGCCCGCGGTCTCCTGACCGCCCGCCAATTCCGGCGCCTGTTTCCTCGGCCGACTTAATTCAGGCAGTTGCATTGTTGACCGGGTACGAATGCGGACGGGATGATGGATTCATGACCAGCCGGCAGCGGAATTCAGGGAACGCGTCCTTCGTGATGCGCGTCTTCCGCCTGCCCGTGAAGGCGTTCGCCGCCGTGCGGCTCCTTTGTTGTCGCCCCTGTACGGGCCTCAGCTAAATTCTGCCGCGTCCGCCGTACTGCCCCCCCCCGCCGTCTTCCTCCGCGGTATTGCCACTGTCGTGTTCCCGCCGCCGGGACCGCGCGTGTGGAATCCCCGGCACGGCCGCCGCGCCCGGCATCGAATTCCTGGTGTCCGCGCCTCACGTATGCCCGCGACCTTTCCTCGCGCCTTTCTGACCCACCATCTCGGGAGAGACGTTGACCGTCACCGTGTCCTCATATTCCGCGCCGGTCGCAACGACCGAACCGGCCGCACCGACCGCGCCCGGTATCGCCCCGGGCCGTTTCCGGCAGGCGTTCCGGCGCTATCCCGCCGGAGTCGTCGTCATCACCGCCGACGCGGGCCACGGCCCCATAGGTTTCACCGCGACCTCACTCAGCTCGCTCTCGCTGGACCCGCCGCTGGTGTCGTTCGGCGTCGGCACCACCACCTCGTCCTGGCCGCACATCGAGCGGGCCCGGACGGCGGTAGTGAACTTCCTCGGCGCCGGACAGCAGGGCCTGGCCACCACGTTCGCCACCAGCGGCATCGACCGCTTCGCCGCCCCCACCCGCTGGCAGCGGCTGCCGGAGGGGGAACCGGTGCTCGACGGGGTGGCCGGGTGGCTGCGGCTGGAGATCGAACAGCTCGTCCCGGCCGGTGACCACCGCGTCGTCATCGCCCGGGTGGTGGATGCCCGGCTCGACGAGGGGCACAGTCCGCTCCTCTTCCACGACGGCGCCTACCTCACCCTCCCGGCGTCCGCGCCCGCCACCGACCACTGATCAGGGATTCCCGTGCCACTCAACGAAACACACCGGGCCGTCGGCCGCAGATCATTTCTCGCACTCACCGGTGCGGCGTCCATCGGTGCTCTCGCCGCCTGCTCTCCGCGGGCCGAAACGGTGGCGAGCGCCGAACCAGCGGGAAGACTCCCCTCGGGAGCGCCGCCACCCGGCACGAAACTCTCCATAGCCGTCCGCACCACCCAGCTCCAGCTGGGCCCGGCCGGACTGGAGGACGAGCTGCCGTTCACCGTTTCCGACTGGCCCAATCTGAACGCGGGCCCCGACATCATCCAGGGATTCCGCGCCCACTCCATCGACCTCGCGGTCAATGCCGGAATCCCACCGATCCAGGCCCAGGCCATCGGCGTCGGCGCGAAGATTGTCGCGGTGCAGGCACGCGACAGCCCCAGTTACGTCTTCGCGACCGCGCCCGGCTCCGACATCAGGAGCGCGGCCGACTTCCGGGGCCGGAAGATCGGCTTCTCTCAGGGCCAGGCGCAGGGCGTCGTCGTACTGCGCGCACTGAAGCGGGCCGGCCTCGCCAACAAGGACGTCGAGCTGATCGGCCTGCCCAGCACCCAGTTCCTCACCGCCCTGCAGTCCGGGCAGGTCGACGTCGCACCGCTGGGCGAGCCGACCCTCACCAAGTACCTGACCCAGTACGGCAAGGACGGCGCACGCGGGATCAAGACCGACGTGGCGGACCTGCTCACGGTCCTCTGGGCACCCGACGAGGTGCTGAAGGACAAGGCCAAGGCCGCCGCCGTCCGCTCGTTCGTCCCGCTGTGGGCCCGGGGAGTGGCGTGGGCCTGGGAGAACACCGACGCCTGGATCGACACGTACTACGTGAAGGACCAGGGCGTCACCCGGGAGGACGGCAGGCGCATCGTCGCCTCCCTGCGCCGACCCCGGTTCCCGGTGAGCTGGGACAAGGCCGTCGCATGGGAACAGGAGAGTGCCGACCTGATGGCCGAGGGCGGGTTCGTGCCGGAGCAGGACGTCGCCGGCCTGTTCGACCGCCGCTTCGAGGGGCTGGCGGCCAAGGCCGTGCCTGCCCGCTATCGGGAGACGTCATGACCGAACTGCTCACCGGCGCCCGCACGGCAGGCCGGGTGAAACCGGCCGTCGCACCCGGGAAGGACGCGAAGCCGCCGGAGCCGGGCACACCCGTGACCGCTGCCCGGCCCACCGTTTCCCGGCCCGGCGTATCCCGGTTCACAGCTTCCCGGTCCACCGCTTCCCGGTCCACGCGCCGACGGCTGGGTCCCGGCCGGGCCGTGCCCTTCGGCCGCCTCATCGGGCCGGTGCTGGTCATCGCACTGTGGTGGTCCGCCTCCGCCATCGGCTACCTCGACCCCCGGATCCTGTCCGGGCCCGGCACGGTGATCTCCACCGCGTCGGACCTCATCGCCAGCGGCCGGCTCCAGGACAACGTCCTCATCTCACTGCAACGCGCCGGGCTCGGACTGCTCTTCGGGGTGGCCGCAGGGGTCCTGCTCGCCGTCGCGGCGGGACTGAGCCGCACCGGCGAATACCTGCTGGACGGCCCGCTCCAGATCAAGCGCGCCATCCCGTCCCTCGCCATGCTCCCGCTGCTGATCCTCTGGCTCGGCATCGGTGAACAGATGAAGGTCACCGTGATCGCCCTCGGTGTCGCGGTGAGCATGTACATCAACACGTACGCCTCGCTGACCGGCATCGACAGCCGGTACGTCGAGCTGGCAGAGGGACTCGACCTGAGCCGCGCGCAGTTCGTCCGCAAGGTCGTCGTACCCGGCTCGCTGCCCGGCTTCTTCGTCGGACTGCGCCTCGGCGTCACCGCGTCCTGGCTCGGGCTGATCGTCGTCGAGCAGATCAACGCCACCAGCGGCATCGGCTACATGATGTTCCAGGCCCAGCAGTACGCCCAGTCCGACGTGATCATCGTGGGCCTGGTGGCCTACGGGATCTTCGGCTTCGTGTCGGACGCGGCGGTACGCGCCGTCGAGAGGAGGGTCCTGTCGTGGCGACGCACCCTGGCGGGCTGACCGGAACGCGCGCCGCCGCCGGCGCGGCCGTGGGGGCTCCCGCGATACGCACCCGTGGCCTGGTCCGCCGCTTCGGTGACCGGGACATCCTCAAGGAGCTCGATCTCACCGTCGCGGCGGGGGAGTTCACCGCGCTGCTCGGCCGCAGTGGCTCCGGCAAGTCCACCCTGCTGCGGGCCGTCGCCCGGCTCGACCACACCGTCGAGGGCTCCGGTGAACTCACCGTCCCCGACCGGGTCTCGCTCTCCTTCCAGGACTCCCGGCTGCTGCCCTGGCTCCGGGTGATGGACAACGTCGTCCTCGGACTGCGCGGCCCCGGGGCCCGTGAACGCGGCCTCACCGCACTGGCCGAGGTCGGCCTCGATGGCCGCGGCCGGTCCTGGCCGCACGAGCTGTCCGGCGGCGAACAGCAGCGCGCCGCGCTGGCCCGCGCCCTGGTCCGCGAGCCGGAACTGCTCCTGGCGGACGAGCCGTTCGGCGCCCTGGACGCCCTCACCCGGATCAGAATGCACGGCCTGCTGCGCGAGCTGTACGAGCGCCACCGCCCGGCGGTGCTCCTGGTCACCCATGACGTGGACGAGGCCGTCGAACTGGCCGACCGGGTACTCGTCCTGGAGGACGGCCGGATCGCCGTGGACCTCGCCGTCGACCTCCCCACCCCGCGCTCCCGGCGCGATGCCCGGTTCCAGGAGTACCGCGACACCCTGCTCGCCGCCCTCGGTGTCGCGCAGCCCCAGCCCCGTACCGATGTGAAGGAACCCCATGGTCCGCACGCCTGACCGCAAGCAGCTGCACCTCAACGCCTTCCTCATGTCCACCGGCCATCACGAGGCGTCCTGGCGGCTGCCGGAGAGCCCGGCAGAGGCCAACGCCGACATCGAGCACTACAAGAACCTGGCCCGGATCGCCGAACGCGGCAGACTGGACTCGCTGTTCCTCGCCGACAGCCCCGTCATGATGGGCGATCCGGGGCGGCGGCCGTCCGCCAAGCTGGAGCCCACTGTCCTGCTGACCGCACTGGCCGGTGCCACCCGGCACATCGGCCTCATCGCCACCGCGTCGACCAGCTACAACGAGCCGTACAACCTGGCCCGCCGGTTCGCCTCCCTGGACCACGTCTCGGGCGGCCGGGCCGGCTGGAACATCGTCACCACCGCGGGCGCGGACGCGGCCCGCAACTTCGGCCTCGACGACACCCCCCTGCACCACGACCGCTACCGGCGCGCCGGTGAGTTCGTGGAGGTGTCCACCAAGCTGTGGGACAGCTGGGCCGACGACGCCGTGATCGCGGACAAGGAGCGCGGTGTCCACGCCCTGGCGGAACGGGTGCGCAAGATCGGGCACCGCGGTGAGTTCTTCCGGGTCGACGGCCCGCTGAACGTACAACGCCCGCCGCAGGGTTACCCGTTGCTCGTGCAGGCCGGGTCCAGCGAGGACGGCAAGGACTTCGCCGCCCGGTACGCGGAGGCGGTGTTCACCGCCCAGCAGACGCTCAAGGAGGGCATCGCCTTCTACAAGGACGTGAAGCAGCGCGCCGAGACCGCCGGCCGCAACCCGGACGGCATCAAGATCCTCCCCGGCATCGTGCCCGTCATCGGTGACACCGAGGCCGAGGCCCTGGCACTGGACGCCGAGCTGGAGGAGCTGATCGTCCCGGACTACGCCAAGCGCCAGCTCGCCCAGCGGCTGAGGATCGCCCCCGACGAACTGGACCTGGACGCGGGACTCCCGAAGGACATTCCCACCGAGGACGAGATCGAGGGTGCCAAGAGCCGCTACACGCTCATCGTGGAGCTGGCCAGGCGCGAACGCCTGACCGTGCGTCAGCTGATCAGCCGGCTCGGTGGCGGGCGCGGCCACCGCACCTTCGCCGGCACGGCCGAGCAGGTCGCTGACACCATCGAGCACTGGTACGACAGCGGGGCCGCCGACGGTTTCAACATCATGCCCGCCGTCCTCCCCTCCGGCCTTGAGGTCTTCGTCGACCGGGTGGTGCCGATCCTCCAGGAGCGGGGCCTGTTCCGTACCGAGTACACCGCGAGCACCCTGCGCGGACACTACGGGCTGCCCCGGCCGGCCAACCGGCTCTTCGAGACCGTCGACAGCGCCGAGGGCCACTTCGGCATCGCACTGGCACGGGCCCGGTGACGGACCGTCCGGACCGGAGCGGCCGCGGCGGCCGGGGTGCTGCCTCCGGCCGCTCGCGCACCGCACCACGTACCGGAGTCAGACGGCCGGTACCCGGTCCAGGAATCCGCCCACCGCGCTGATCCGCCCGTCGGCCGCGAGAACGGCCACGTCCGAACCCGCGACCGGCGCGGAGCCGTCCGCCGGGGCGACCAGCTCCCAGCTGAAACGCACGAGGGAGTGGTGCCCGTCCGTCGTCCCGGTCTGCCGGAAGACGAAGCCCGGGAAGCGCTGCTGGGCGCCGCTGATGGCGTCCGCCAGCTCGTCGCGCCCCCGCACGGCGGCCAGCGGGTCGGTGTAGTCGGCGTCCTCGGTGAACGCCGCGGCGACGGCCTTCGCCAACTCCTCGGGGGTGGCGGCGTTCCAGGCGGCGAAGTAGCGCTCGACGGCGTCGTCGTAGGCGGTCATCGTGGGGTCCTCCCGTCGGTCCCGGCGGGTGGGCCGGGCGCGTTGTGCTGGTGAGGAACACGATGTCCGACAGCGGGGAACGGGTCGATTACCTCCGGGGTAAGGGGCCGGGGCGAACGCGGGACCGGGTCAGCGCCGGTGTTCGTCCAGGAAGCCCGTCAGCGCGGTGTTGAGCTCCTCCGCATGGGTCCAGCCGATGTTGTGCGGGCCGCCCGCGATCTCCACGAGGCGGCTGTCATGAATGAGGTCAGGCAGCCGCCGCCCGGTGGAGTCGATGGGCAGGATGCGGTCCTCGTCGCCCTGTACGACCAGCGTCGGTACGTCGTTCTTCGACAGGTCGTCGCGGAAGTCCGTCAGCCAGGTCGGGACGCACGCCAGGGTGGCGTGGGCCGAGGCGTCCGCCGCCACGTTCCACTGCATCCGCAGGGCCTGCTCGCTGATCCGGGAGCCACCGAGCTTGTCGGTGTTGTTGAACGCATCGAGGAACTCGGTGAGATAGGCGGGCCGGTCCGCCACGATGGCACTCATGATGCCGTCGAAGACGCTCCGGTCCACACCGGCGGGGTTGTCGTCAGCCAGCAGCAGATAGGGCGGCACGGGGGCCACCAGGACCGCCAGGCCCACCCGGCGCGAGCCGTAGTTGCCGAGGTAGCGGGTGACCTCGCCGGTCCCCATGGAGAACCCGGTCAGCACCGCGTCCTCCAGGTCGAGCCGCTCCATCACGGTGTTCAGGTCCGCGGCGAACGTGTCGTAGTCGTACCCGGTGACGGGCCTGCCCGACCGGCCGAAACCGCGTCGGTCGTAGGTGATGACCCGGTACCCGGCGCCGAGCAGGACCGGAAGCTGTTTCTCCCACGAGGCGCCGCTCAGCGGGAACCCGTGGATGAGGACGACCGGCCTGCCCGCGCCGTGGTCCTCGTAGTACAGCTCGATGCCGGCGGAGTTCTCCTGGCCGACCGTGATGTACGGCATGGTGGCTCTCCCTCGGTACGTCTCTCGCACGCGGAAACGCGGCGTCTCCGCGCCCAGGGTCTGTCGTCAGACCGCCGTCGTCGCCCGAGGGGCGGCCGCGCGGCGTCAGGTGCGTGTACGGCGTCGGGCGGCAGACGGCAGTTCGAAGACACGCTTCAGGCCCGGCCGTCCGGGACGACGTGCATGGCCGCTTCCTCGGCAGATGCCGCCGCGCCGTCGATCCCGACGTCCTCGCCCGCCATGGTGTCCGGGTCGTCCCGGTCCAGCTCCCTGGTGAGGCGCCCGGCACGGACGTCGCCGACCTCGTCGTCCCAGGGCTCGCCGTCCCCGTCCGGCACGTCGCCCACGCCGTCGCCGGGCCCGTCGGTGACCTCGGGCAGCTCCCGGGCGAGCCGGCCCTCCAGAGCCTCGCCGCTGTGCTGCTCGGACGCGGTGGTGCCCCGGTCCTCCACGGCCCACGGCCGCTCGGGCGGGGAGTACCCCTCGTCGAGCACGTCAGTGAGGTCGCGATCGTCCAGGGTGTCTTCCACGTCGAGCAGATCGGCGGGGTCGGAGGCCTCCGGCTGCTGGGGCTGGTAGACCTCGTCGCCCAGATCGGCATCCTTCATGATGAGTCCCTTCCCGATGTCGGGGATCCCGGTCATGCCCACCGTACGACGCGGGAGAAGGGGGAACCGCAGCCCGCTCGCCTTCGAATGTCCCGTACCTCCTCAGGATAGGGCGACCGGCGCCGGACCCGCAGCCCGCGGCCGTGGGCGGGCGGCGACGGCACGGGTGAGAGACGATGGAGGGTGTGGGCCACAGCGCCCCGAAGGGCGGAAACGGCACCGAGAGCCGCGCGGAGAGGCCGTCCGCAGACGCAGCCACGGAGAGGCCGTCATGGAGTACCCCGAGAGCTACCAGCTGGTGTTTCAGTCGTCCGCGGTGGAGGACGACGCGGTGATCGTCCGGCGGACCGCGCGGTCCGGGGCCGGTGGCAACCCGGTCTACGAGGACGAGACCGGGATCGTCCGGGCGGAGATCAGTGAGCGCGGAGAGGTGCGCATGCTCGCCAGCGGCGGGCACCAGGTCCTCGGGACGCCACTGGTGGTGCGCGAACCCGCCCCATGAGACGGGGCCGGCCGGCCGTCGCGGCGACCAAAAGACGCGCAGGGTTCGCGGGCCCTATCACGTGCACATGTCCGGTGACATCATGCCGACGCAGGACAATCCGTCTTCAGGCGTCAAACACTTGGTCGAAATTTTGCCCCTGGTGGGATGCGTGAGGGAGACACCAGGCACACTCGACCTGTAGGAATCTCGCCACGAAGAGGATCACGCATGATCACGTTGAACAAGGAAGACGGCCCGGCGGATCTGGACGGGGTGACCCACCTGTCCATCGGAGTGTCCTGGGACCCCACTGTCGGCAGCAGTGGCGGGCTGATGGGGAAGCTTCGTCAGAAGAAGGGCACCGACCTCGACCTGATCGCCATCGCGATGCAGGGCGCGGACCCGGTCCGGCTGGCCGGTCTGGACTCCCTGGACCCGCTGGGCAACGGCTCGCTGGTGCACAGCGGTGACAACCAGACCGGAAAGGGCGACGGTGACGACGAGACGGTGACCGTCGACTTCGCCCGGGTCCCGACGAACATCACGTCCATCGTCTTCATCGCCGCCGCGTACAAGAAGGGCAGCTCCTTCCAGAGCGCGCGCAACATCAGCTTCAAGGTGTACGACGCGACCGGCGGCAGCAGCCAGCAGGTCGCCGACATCTGGCCGAGCCTGCTCAGCAACGACAACGGCTGCGCCGTGGCCAAGGCGATCCGCGTCGGCGGAAGCTGGAAGCTTGAGGTGATCAACGAGACGGGGAAGATCAAGCAGGGCACCGAGCAGGCCCTGATGCGTTTCGCCGTCAGCAAGTAACCGGCCGGCAGCCGGGGCGTGTTCCTGGAAGACGGCGTCCCCGTCCCGCGTCCCCGTCCCGCGTGCGCGGTGGTGTCTCAGTCCACCCGGCGCGCGCGGGACGGGGACGCCGCGTTTCCGGCCGCCAGCGGTGACCGCGCGAGTTCGACGCAGCCCGCGGTGATCAGGACCAGGGCCAGCAGTTCGGGGAGCAGCCACCAGCCGGTGCGCAGCTCCTCGCCGAACAGGGTCACCCCGTACAGGACGCTGATCAGGGCGTCGCCCAGCGTCAGGCATGGCTGCACCGCCACCAGCGTGCCTGCCTGGAGAGCGTTCTGGAGAAGGAACAGGGCGCCGACGCCCGCCGCGGCCGTGGCATAGAGCTGCCAGGACTCGAAGAGCACCACCACCCCGTCGCCGTCGCTGAGCCGCGCCATGGCGTCCTTCATCAGGGCGGCGGTGAGCGCGTAGCCGCAGGCGGCGGCCAGGCCGAGCAGCGCGGCCCGGGAGTTGCCTCGGGTGACCCGCGCCCCCGCGATCAGCGCCGCCTCGAAGAGGCCGGTGAGGGCGAGCGCCGGGACCCACGCCGCCCCGTGCACCGTCTCGCTCCCGCCCCCCGGAGCGGCCGACGCCATACCGAGGGCCAGACCGGCCGTCACGGCGGCCGCCCCGAGCCAGACGGGCCGGGGCACCCGCACCCGCATCACGAACCCCGCGAGCAGCAGGGTCGCCGGCAGCTCGATCACGAAGATCGGCTGGACCACCGCGATCGGCCCGGTCGCCAATGCGACGGCCTGGCAGACGGCCGCGACGATCACCAGCGCGATCCCCGCGAGCCACACCTTCTGGCGCAGCAGATGGCCGATCAGCGACAACCGCATCGCCTCCCGGTCGGGGACGTCGAGGGCGGCGCGGCGCTGGAGGACGGAGGCGGACCCGTTGCTGAGCGCGGTCAGAACGGCGAAGAGGACACTGATCACCCGTCCATGATGCGGGCGGACGGCCTCGGAGCCCGGGACCCGCGCCCGGCGGCCCGGCGGGTGTGCGAAGGGCCATGGGAAGGCGCGGCCATCAGGACGGAGTCCGTCCTGATGGCCGCGTACCGTGCCGCCATGGCCGAGAAGAAGAAGACCACCGCCCCGGCGGCCGCGGTGCTCTCGCCGCGGGCGCTGGGACGCGCGACGCTGGAACGCCAACTCCTGCTCCGCCGAGCCGAGATGACGGCCGGGGAAGCGATCCGGCACCTCGTCGGCCTCCAGGCGCAGAACCCCGGGCCGCCCTACTTCCAGCTGCTGGCCCGGCTGAAGGGCTTCGACCCGGCGGAGCTGGCCGCCCTGATGGAGTCGCGCGAAGCCGTCCGTATCGTCACCCTGCGCTCCACCATCCACACCCACACCGCCGACGACGCCCTCACCCTGCGCCCCCTCGTCCAGGAGGCCCGCGACCGGGAGCTGAGGATCTTCCGGAAGCGGCTCGTGGGCGTCGACCTGGACCGGCTCCGGGACATCAGCAGGGAGTACGTCGAGGAGGTGCCCCGCACTCCGAAGGAGATCCGCGAGCGGCTGCTCACCGAATGGCCGGACGCCGACCCGCAGGCCCTGAGCACGGCGGCCCGCTGCGTGCTCCCGCTGGTCCAGGTGACCCCGCGCGGGGTGTGGGGCAGGAGCGGCCGGGTGGCGCTGACCACCGTCGAGCGCTGGCTCGTCCGCCCCTCGGAGCCGGTACCCGCGCCCGACGCCACCGTGCTCCGCTACCTCGGCGCGTTCGGCCCCGCGTCGGTCCGGGACATGCAGTCCTGGGCCGGGCTGACCCGGCTGGCGGAGGTCTTCGACCGGCTCCGTCCGCGACTGATCACCTTTCGGGACGAGAACGGCGTCGAGCTGTTCGACCTGCCCGACGCCCCGCGCCCCGCGGAGGACACCCCCGCCCCGCCGCGCTTCCTGCCCGAGTTCGACAACGTGCTGCTCGGCCACGCGGACCGCACCCGGGTCGTCCCGCCCCGGTTCAAGGGGCGCAACGGGGTGGGGAACCAGAACTACGGGAGCGTGCTGTTCGACGGCTTCCTCGCCGCCCTCTGGCGGCTGGACACCGGGCGGGGCGGCGCACCGGCCACGGTCACCGTGCAGGAGCTGCGCCCGCTCGGCGCGGGCGGGCGCGACGCCGTCACGGAGGAGGCCGTCGCGCTGCTCTCCGTGATGACGGAGGCGACCACGGACGGCAGCGGCTACGACATCAGGTTCGCCCCGTTCATCGACTTCGGTGAGTGAGGGGAGTGAGGTGTGAGTGTGCGGGCGAAGGCGAAGGCGGACGCGGGCTACGGCAGCAGCCCCGCCCGCCGGGCCGCGACGACCGCCTCCATCCGGGTGTGCGCACCGAGCTTGCGCATCGCGGAGCGCAGATACCCCTTCACCGTCTCCGGGCGCAGCCCGAGCCGGCCCGCCGCCACCACGTTCGTCGCGCCCGCCGCGACACAGGCGAGGACATCGAGCTCACGCGGCGCCAGCAGCACCTCCCGGGCCTTCGGCACCCGCGCACCGGCCGCGGAGGCGAGCCGCCCGCACACCGCGAGCAGCTCGTCGCGCAGTGCCGGGTCGAGGACCTTCGGTACCAGGGCGCGCAGTTCCCGGTGTGCCGACCTGACGTCCTCCCAGGCCTCCGGGGCGGCCCGCGTGTCGGTCACCTCTTCACGGGTCACGGCGAGCAGCTGCTGCACCTCGTCCCGGACGGCCAGCGCCTGCTCCACGTCGCGGGCCGCCGCCACCGCCGCGTCGAACGTGCGGTCCCCGAGGGTGAGGGGCTCGCGCAGTGCCCCGTACAGCAACCCGCGTACCCTGCGCCGTACGACGACGGGTACCGCGACGACCGAGCGCAGGCCCTCCGCCGCCACGGCCACGTCGTACTCGTGGCTGATGTGGCGCGAGGAGTGGTAGTCGGTCACCGCGCACGGCCGGGACAGGGCGATCGCCTTGCCGCCCAGACCGCTGCCGGCGGAGATCACCAGCCCGCGCAGCGCCGCGGTGTGCGCCCCGTTCAGCTCGGCGATCCTGGCATGGCGGGTGTCGGAGAGCAGCCCCCCGAACGCCACGGGCAGCCCGCTCGTCCGGCGCAGCCGCAACAGCGCGGCCTGCATCTCCACCGCATCGACGGATTCCGGCACGATGCCGCCTCTCTGCCCGGCTCCGGGGGACGCGGCATCGCCCACCCGTACCCCCGTACCCCCGTTCGGGGGTGGTGAGACCTGGGTCACTGTTTACATGATGTTAAGTGACCGGTCCGGTCCGCAATGAGGAGGGCACATGTCGGCCACCAGTGCGACGGAGACGTTCCGGGCCGCCCGGGACTTCCTGCTGCGACACCGCGAGGACTACAGCGCGGCCTACGAGGGCTTCCGCTGGCCCCGCAGCGACCACTTCAACTGGGCCCTGGACTGGTTCGACGTCATCGCCCGGGACAACGACCGCACCGCCCTGCACATCGTGGAGGAGGACGGCGGGCGCACGGAGATGTCCTTCGCCAGGATGTCCGCCCGCTCCAACCAGGCCGCGAACTGGCTGCGCGCCCAGGGCGTCCGGGAGGGCGACCGCATCCTCGTCATGCTCGGCAACCAGGTCGAGCTGTGGGAGACCGCGCTCGCCGCGATGAAGCTGCGCGCCGTCGTCATCCCAGCGACCCCACTGCTGGGCCCGGCCGACCTGCGCGACCGGGTCGAGCGAGGCCGGGTCCGCCATGTGCTGGTCCGGGACGCCGACACCGGCAAGTTCGACGAGGTACCCGGCCGCTACAACCGGATCGCCGTGGGCGCGGACACCGAGGGCTGGCTCTCCTACACCGGGGCCGACGCACAGCCGGAGACCTTCACGGCGGACCGGGAGACAGACGCCGACGAACCGCTGATGCTCTACTTCACCTCGGGCACGACCGCCAGCCCCAAGCTCGTCGAACACACCCATGTGTCCTACCCCGTGGGTCATCTCTCGACGATGTACTGGATCGGGCTGAAGCCCGGCGACGTCCACCTCAACATCTCCTCGCCCGGCTGGGCCAAGCACGCCTGGTCCAGCCTCTTCGCGCCGTGGACCGCGGAGGCGACCGTCTTCGTCTTCAACTACACGCGCTTCGACGCGGCCCGGCTCATGGCCGAGATGGACCGCTCGCAGATCACCAGCTTCTGCGCGCCGCCCACCGTCTGGCGGATGCTCATCCAGGCCGACCTCACCCAGCTGAAGACCCCGCCCCGCGAGGTCGTCGCGGCGGGCGAACCGCTCAACCCGGAGGTCATCGAGTCGGTCCGGCGCGCGTGGGGCGTCACCATCCGGGACGGATTCGGTCAGACGGAGACGGCCGTCCAGGTCGCCAACACCCCCGGCCAGACGCTGAAGTCCGGCTCGATGGGGCGCCCGAGCCCCGGCTTCGAGGTGGTGCTCCTGGACCCGGTCAGCGGGGAGCCCGGCGCCGTGGAGGGCGAGATCTCCCTCGACCTGTCGGCCCACCCGGTCGGCCTGATGACCGGTTACCACGGCGACCCGGACCGCACCGCGGAGGCCATGGCGGGCGGCTACTACCGGACCGGGGACATCGGCTCCCGCGACGAGGACGGCTACATCACCTACGTCGGCCGCGCGGACGACGTCTTCAAGGCCTCCGACTACAAGATCTCGCCGTTCGAGCTGGAGAGCGCCCTGCTGGAGCACGAGGCCGTCGCGGAGGCGGCGGTCGTACCGGCGCCCGACCCGGTCCGGCTCGCCGTCCCGAAGGCGTACGTCGTGCTGGCCGCGGGCTGGGAGCCCGGACCCGACACGGCCAAGGTGCTCTTCGCCCACTCCCGCGCGGTCCTCGCCCCGTACAAGCGGATCCGCCGGCTGGAGTTCGCCGAGCTGCCCAAGACCGTCTCGGGCAAGATCCGCCGGATCGAGCTGCGTGAGGCCACGGCCCGGGGCACGGGCGCCGAGTACGCAGAGGGGGACCTGACATGACCGAGCCGTCCTACGCCCACGGCACCGGCGCCACCGCCCTGCTGGGCGACACCATCGGACGCAGCCTCGACCGGACGATCGACGCCTACGGCGAGCGCGAGGCGCTGGTCGACGTGGTCTCGGGGCGGCGCTGGACGTACGCCGAATTCGGCAGGGACGTCGAGGAGTTGGCCCGCGCGCTGATGGCGTCGGGGGTGGCCAAGGGCGACCGGGTCGGCATCTGGGCGCTCAACTGCCCCGAGTGGGTGCTCGTCCAGTACGCCACCGCCCGTATCGGCGCCGTCATGGTCAACATCAACCCCGCGTACCGGGCGCACGAGCTGGAGTACGTGCTGAAGCAGGCCGGCATCTCGCTCCTGGCCGCCACGCTCTCGCACCGCACCAGCGACTACCGCGCGCTGGTCGAGGAGGTCCGGGCCAACTGCCCCGCGCTGCGCGCCGTGCACTACATCGGTGACCCCAGCTGGGACGAGCTGACGTCGGCCGCCGGATCGGTGACACCGCAACAACTCGCCACGCGCGAGGCCGGGTTGTCCTGCGACGACCCGATCAACATCCAGTACACCTCCGGCACCACGGGCTTCCCCAAGGGGGCCACCCTCTCCCACCACAACATCCTCAACAACGGCTACTTCGTGGGGGAGCTGGTCGCCTACACCGAACAGGACCGGGTCTGCCTGCCGGTGCCCTTCTACCACTGCTTCGGCATGGTCATGGGCAACCTCGGCGCCACCTCGCACGGCGCCTGCATCGTGATCCCGGCCCCCGCCTTCGAGCCCGCCGCCGTACTCGCCGCGGTCCAGCAGGAGCGCTGCACCTCGCTCTACGGCGTCCCCACGATGTTCATCGCGGAGCTCAACCTCCCCGGCTTCGCCTCGTACGACCTCTCCTCGCTGCGCACCGGCATCATGGCCGGATCACCCTGTCCGGCCGAGGTGATGAAGCGGGTCGTCGCGGAGATGCACATGGACGAGGTGTCGATCTGTTACGGGATGACGGAGACCTCACCGGTCTCCCTGCAGACCCGCCGCGACGACGATCTGGAGCGCCGCACCGGCACCGTCGGCCGCGTGATGCCGCACATCGAGGTGAAGGTCATCGACCCGGCGACGGGCGTGACGCTGGAACGCGGTGTCTCGGGTGAACTCTGCACCCGCGGCTACAGCGTGATGCTCGGCTACTGGGAGCAGCCCGAGCGGACCGCCGAAGTGATCGACGCGGGGCGCTGGATGCACACCGGGGACCTCGCGGTGATGCGCGAGGACGGCTACGTACAGATCGTCGGCCGGATCAAGGACATGATCATCCGCGGTGGTGAGAACGTCTATCCGCGCGAGATCGAGGAGTTCCTCTACGGACACCCGAAGATCGCGGATGTGCAGGTCGTGGGGGTGCCGGACGACCGGTACGGCGAGGAGATCCTGGCCTGCGTCATTCCCGTGGACCCGGCGGACCCGCCGGCCCTGGAGGAGATGGCGGCGTTCTGCCGCGGACGGCTGGCGCACTACAAGGTGCCGCGCCTGCTGGAGGTCCTCGACACCTTCCCGATGACGGTCAGCGGGAAGGTCAGGAAGATCGAACTGCGTGAGAACCACGGCCGGTAGGGACCGGGCGCCGTCAGGCGGCCTCAATGATGTCGCCGGTGACGGCGTGCCGGGTGGCGGCCGCCCACTCGATCAGGAGCACCTCGTACGCGGCGGACTCCACGGATGACCAGTCCTGTCCGGCGCGGGCGTCGACGAGCGCGCGGATCGCCTCGTTCGCCTCGACGGCGGCGGGGTGGGTCGGCTGGGCCAGGTGCGCGGGCTGGGGGGCGTGCGCCGGCGCATTGGGTGGAGAAAGTCGTGGAGTTAAGGCCATGCGCCCCACTGTAAGGCCCGCCACCGACAACCGACCGAACATATGTGGCCCCTGGCTCGAACGTGACCGATAGCACTCACTGTGGCCGGTTGGTTTCTGTGAGGTGCGGCACGTCACGGCGCATGCAGACCCGCGGCCACCGGTCCAGTCCGTGCTCCGCCTCCTCGGCCCGGATCTTGCGCAGCCCGTCGGTGAGCTCAGCCCCCGTCAGTACGCGGAAGCCGAGCCGGGCGTAGTACGGCGCGTTCCACGGGACGTGGGAGAACGTGGTGAGGGTGAGCGCGGCCAGTCCCTCGGCCGCCGCCCAGCGGTCCGTATGGCCGATGAGGCCGCTGCCCAGTCCCTGCCGGGCAGCCGCAGGGTGGACCGAGACCTGCTCGATATGGGCGCCGCCGTCGACCGGGTCCGCGACGAGATAGCCGAGCGGCCGGTCGTCGGCGCCGACGGTCACCCAGGCCCGGCCGGCCCGGCGGTACTCGTCCAGAACGTCCAGGGACGGCGGCTCGTCGTCGGCCACGCGGGACATGCCGACGGCGCGGAAGGGCTCTCCCGCGGCACGCTCGATGTCCTGGAGCAGCGGGAGATCCGGGAGGCGGGCGGGGCGGATGCGCATACTCCAGTATGGGGCGGGCTGCCCGCCGGGCGGTACGGGGACGACGCTCAGGCGCCCGTGCTGACGAGTTCGTCCGCCGGGCTGTTCACCGGCTGCGGGGTCCCGGTGAGGTCCATGACGAAGAGCGGGATGGTGAGCCCGTCCGCGCGCTCCCGGGCGTCCGGCGCGTATCCGGCGAGCGAGAAGAACACCGCGGAGACCGAGGTGCTCAGCGCGTTGAGCCACAGGCACTCGACGTCACGCAGCGCGGTCGTCCTGGTGGTGGAGTCGACCTGGGCGATCAGCCCCGCCGCCCGCAGGTCGATCCGGGACGAGGGGCGTTCGGCGGGCTGGACGACATCGCGGTAGCCGAGCCACTTCAGGTACAGCGCGGCGGCGCCGACCGCGTCGCGCGCGGTACGGATCGTCAGCGGCCGGAACGCCGGCCTGGGGGCCGCGGCCGTACGCGGCAGCGGGATGTGGGACGGGCGCACCGGCCGGTCCGCCCGGTGGGGGCCTCCGTCCGGCGTGCGGCCCAGGGACGCCACCGGACGGACCGGGATCCGCAGCACCGCACCGCACGGGCAGCACAGCTCGGGCTGCGGCCACTGGTCGTGCCGCCCGCAGGTGCGGCAGCGCACCGTCACCCAGTCGTCGTTCCAGGTGCGGTGGGTGATCGCCGTGACGGGGGCGCCGCGCAGCAGTGGCGGGGCGGGCGGGGCGCCGCAGGGGCAGGGGTAGGCGGCTGTGACGTACACGTGGTCGCGACGGCAGGCCGGGCACCGTACCGGCACTGACTCCACTTTGGTCTCCCGTCGCCGCACGGACCGCGGGCGGCCCGGATTCCGGGCCGACTCCGCTCCGTACCCCCATGCTCCACCAAGAGCGAGCTTCCGGGGAGGGAGTTGAACCACTTCGGGGAAACGCTTCCGCCGGACCGCGCGGGGGCCCCTCTCTTGACGGCTGTCCGGGCGCACTTTAGATTTGCTTCCGTATAGCAGAATCAAACTTCCGTAATACGGAATTGGTGCTCTCAGGTGGCGCGACAGAGCCCGACTCCACCCAGGTCCGAGCAGGAGCACTCAATGCCTCGAATGACCGCTGCCCGAGCGGCAGTTGAGATCCTCAAGCGCGAAGGCGTCAGCAACGCGTTCGGTGTGCCGGGCGCGGCGATCAACCCCTTCTACGCAGCCCTCAAGGCCTCCGGCGGGGTTCATCACACGCTCGCCCGCCACGTCGAGGGCGCCTCCCACATGGCGGAGGGCTACACCCGGGCCCGCCCGGGGAACATCGGCGTCTGCATCGGTACGTCGGGCCCCGCCGGCACCGACATGATCACCGGCCTCTACTCCGCCATCGCCGACTCGATCCCGATCCTGTGCATCACCGGCCAGGCCCCGACCGCGGCCCTCCACAAGGAGGACTTCCAGGCCGTCGACATCGCGTCGATCGCCAAGCCGGTCACCAAGGCAGCCACCACCGTCCTGGAGGCCGCGCAGGTCCCCGGCGTCTTCCAGCAGGCCTTTCACCTGATGCGCACCGGCCGGCCCGGCCCGGTCCTCATCGACCTGCCGATCGACGTGCAGCTCACCGAGATCGAGTTCGACCCCGACCTCTACGAGCCGCTGCCGGTGCACAAGCCCGCCGCGAGCCGCAAGCAGATCGAGCGCGCCCTGGAGATGCTGAACGACTCCGAGCGCCCGCTGCTCGTCGCGGGCGGCGGCATCATCAACGCCGACGCGTCCGAACTCCTGGTGGAGTTCGCCGAACTGACCGGCGTCCCGGTCGTCCCGACCCTGATGGGCTGGGGCATCCTCCCCGACGACCACGAGCTGAACGCCGGCATGGTCGGCCTCCAGACCTCCCACCGCTACGGCAACGCGACGTTCCTGGAGTCCGACTTCGTCCTCGGCATCGGCAACCGCTGGGCCAACCGTCACACCGGTCACCTGAACGTCTACACCGAGGGCCGGACGTTCGTCCACGTCGACATCGAGCCCACCCAGCTGGGCAGGATCTTCGCCCCGGACCTCGGCATCGCCTCCGACGCCAAGGCGGCGCTGGCGCTGTTCGTCGAGGTGGCGCGCGAGCTGAAGGCGGCCGGCAAGCTGAAGGACCGCTCGCGGTGGGCCGCGTCCACGCAGGAGCGCAGGGCGACCCTCCAGCGCCGTACGCACTTCGACAACGTGCCGCTGAAGCCGCAGCGGGTGTACGAGGAGATGAACCGGGCCTTCGGCCCCGAGACCCGGTACGTCACCACCATCGGCCTCTCCCAGATCGCGGGCGCGCAGATGCTGCACGTCTACCGGCCGCGCCACTGGATCAACTGCGGCCAGGCCGGCCCGCTCGGCTGGACGATCCCGGCCGCGCTGGGCGTCGCGACGGCCGACCCCGAGGGCTCCGTGGTCGCCCTGTCCGGCGACTACGACTTCCAGTTCATGCTGGAGGAGCTCGCGGTCGGCGCGCAGCACCACATCCCCTACGTGCACGTCCTGGTGAACAACTCCTACCTGGGGCTGATCCGCCAGGCACAGCGCAACTTCGACATCGACTTCCAGGTCAACCTGGAGTTCGAGAACATCAACTCGCCCGAACTGGGCGCCTACGGCGTGGACCACGTCAAGGTCGTCGAGGGCCTCGGCTGCAAGGCGATCCGCGTCACCGAACCGGACCAGCTGCTGCCCGCCTTCGAGGAGGCGAAGAAGCTGGCGGCGGAGTTCCGCGTGCCGGTGGTCGTCGAGGCGATCCTGGAGAGGGTCACGAACATCGCGATGAGCGGTACGGATATCGCGTCGGTGAACGAGTTCGAGGACATCGCGTCCGAGCCGGGACACGCGCCTACGGCGATCCGGCCGTACGTGGAGGCCTGAGTTCGTCGGGTTTGCTGCCCCGCCCTTGAAGAGCACCTGCGGATCCCCGCAGGTGCTCTTCAGCTTGTGGCCCACACAATGCGAGAATCTGCGACACCGCGTCCCGGCGCCGACGAGGACGGCGTTCGGGCTGAGGCGGTTTGGCCGAACCGTGGGCGTCAGCCGCCTCCGCCTCCGCCGCTGGTGTTGTCCGGACCGAGGTCATGCTCCCGGCTCTGGTTCGCGCCGGATCCCCAATGCTCGTAGCAGATGAGCCCCGCCACGACGAGCAGGACGATCCCCGTAGCTATCAGCGATATCCATGCGCCAGCGTCCATACTTGCGGATGTACCCACCTCTGTCAGTGCGAAGCCTCACCCGACCCGCTCACCGAGGTCGTCGCCTGGGCGCTGGAGCACCTCCACGAGCAGTTCGACGTGGAGTCGCTGGCGGCGCGGGCGTACATGAGCCGTCGTGACCCCGGCGTCACTCGATCGTGGCCACGTCGAAAAGGCTCACTGGGTCAGCAGGTACCTGGGCCTGTGGTGAACGGCCGTGGACGTCGACCCGGGTACGGCCACCGGTCCGGTGATCCGTGCCGACGTCGACGAGGAACAGCACGCCGAGCTCGGAGCCCGCGTGCTGACCGGGGGACCGGAGGAGGCCACGTACGCCACCGCCCCGATGCTGGTCAGCCGTGACGAGACCGGCCTCGTCTTCTTCCCCGACCAGCTGGAAACCTGGCTCGGGCTGACGCTGGCCACCGAAGGGCACGCCGTCGGAATCGTCTTCCCGGAAATCGCTCCGGATAGTGCCCCTGCATTGACCACGTCAGCGCGGGGCGTGACCGATGCCGACTTCTTCAGCTCTGCCACAGAGGACCGGTACCCGGACGTCTTCGGACTCCTGCCACCCGAGACGTCCACCAAGGACCTCGTCGGTCGTCTGACCCGGCTTCCCCATCAGGCTCTCACCATGAACCACGATCCGGTGGCAAGCACCGCCGTGCTGCTGGAGGCGACGAGGTCCATCCCCATTGACGGGACCGCGGCCGATCTCTGACCCAAAAAAGGGCGTGGAGTACGGGACCGTAATCCGTACTCCACGCCCGGTTCGGGGAAGACAACAGGGGCCGCGGCGGGGGCGAAGGGAAGCGGGTCCGGGGCCTTCAGGTCTGGAACCCGGACCACCACCCGCGTACCACCGCACTGGCATCGCGCATCCGCCGCGGCCCCGGGGG
>CBRG010000169.1 GCA_000470535.1 Streptomyces sp. AW19M42 | reverse complement strand
ATCACCGGTATTGGCCCTAGGGTCAATCTCCCCGACCAGCGCGGGCAGACCGCACCGCTCGGCCAGACGCACCACCGGATCCAGCCCGCCGTACGCGATCAGTTTCGGATCATCGAACGCGGATGAGACTGCCGCCGCGGCATGGGGAGACTGCATCTCCGAAGTGCCTTACGCTGCACTGGTCACCGGCGGGCTGCCGTTGATCTGCGCGGAGTGGCCGCACGGCGCAGGGCTGTGGGACTTCCTCGGCGAGGCGCTGAGCGATCCGGTCTCGGCCCTGCTGGTGTCGGCCGAGCGCTCGCTGGCTGCTGAATTCCCCTCCCCCGCAGGCCCAGGCGCGTAAGGTGCTGGCGGCCATCGGAAGTGGCGAGCGGACCTTCACCAATGTCGCCCGCGCAGCCGGCGGGATCGTGGCCACGTCGCTGCAGCGAGCGCTGGAGCTGCTCACGGGCAAACGGATCGTCGCGACGGAGCTGCCCGTATCGCTGTGTCCGTCGAAGGATCGCCGCTACCGGGTGGCAGATCCGTACCTGCGATTTCGGCTGCACCTGCTGGGCCCGTCTATGGAGGAGATCGAGCGGGGGCGGGGCGATCTGGCCCTGGCGCGCATCCGGGAGAACTGGACCAGCTGGCGCGGACGGGCCGTCGAGCCTCTTGTCCGTGAGGCCTTGGCGCGGATACTGCCCGACGACCGGCTGCCCGCGGCCCCCGCGGTGGGCGGCTACTGGACCCGCACCAACGACGTTGAAATCGACATCGTCGGGGCGGACCGTGCCCCCATTGCCAAGGAGCTGCTCTTCGTCGGCTCCATCAAGTGGCTGGAGCGGTCAGCCTTCGACCGGCACGACTTGGCCGCTCTCTATCGACACCGGGCCGCCCTCACCGACGAACCTGTTCCAGTCGTGGCGGTTTCCGGCGGGGCGTCGACTGCCGGGGGCTTGACGCCACCTACGGTCCCGACAACTTGCTGACTGCCTGGCCGCTGTGAGCGGCGGATGACAGGTGGGGCACGGGAGTCGGTGAGGCCGCAGTCGCTTGCCGGCGCCGTTGTGCAGCGGTGGCGGTCCTGAGCCTCCTCATGCCCGGGCCCCGGTCCTCCGCGGCTCCCCCGCCGCGGTGCGCGGTGAAGGGGGAGCCTCGGAGGACCGGCCGGCTACCGGATCAGCTCCCGTCCTCGTCGTCCTCGTCCTGTGCACGAGGTACGGCGGACCGGCGCGGGCTGTGCGAGGTGTCCCAGAAGTACGGAGGCGCCATGTCGTCCTCGCTGCGATGCAGACGGGCTCGCTCCAGTCCGGTGGCGCCGCCCGTCCAGGCAGGCGCGGCAGGCGCGGCGAAGGGACTCGAACCGCACCGTCCGTCTCCAGGCTCGCGAGGGCCATCGCCGCCGGTTCCCGGGCGGGGTCGTCGCTGCCCAGGAGGGCGATCAGAGCGGGGCCGCCGCGCGAACCGTCACCTCCTCAACGACCTCGATGGCGGTCAGCCGGCCGCTGCCGCCGAGGGAGGGCAGCCCGTCGATGAGGGTGGGGATGGGCGTCGGAGCCCCGATGGAGAACCGCCGGCCTCACGCCTACGCCCCGGTGTCAGCAACGTCTTGACCTCCTGCAGCCAGAGCCTTTCGTCTGGATCAGGCCAGGCTCGCGTGTCCAGGCACCGCGCCTCGCGGCGTACTCGTCAATCCGTACTGCCCCTCGGTCATCGGTTCCTCCTGCCGGCGCACGAGTGCTTCTCTCTTGTCATGACCCGGCCCAAGAGCCAGCCCTCGAACAAGCCGAAGGCGAAAGCCGCGGCGAGGGGGCCGTACTTGGCGACGGTCGGGCCCACGAGGACCGCCAGACCGTCCAGTTCGTCCTCGCCGGTGAAACCGGCCGGAGCCGCGACGCGGGATGCGGTCGCCGTGGCCATGGAGGCGGAGGCCTGAGCTGCGCCGGGGGCAGGGGCGGCAGCAGGAACCGCCGTGCGGTCGGCTTCGAGCAGGCTGCCGAGGTTGCGGGCGAACTGCTGAAGGATCTTGTTGGACACCGAGGCGATGGCGCCCTTGCCGAACTGGGCGATCTTGCCGCGGATGACGAGGTCGGTCGTCAGCTCCAGTCGGGCTCCTCCGGGGGCCGCCGTCACGGAAAGGGAGACCTCCGCCTCGGCATCGCCGCTGCCGTGGGTGTCGGCGCCCCTGGCCTGGAGCCGCAACCGGCGGTTCTCGCTGTCGACGTCGAGGAACCGGACGGTCCCCGCGTAGGCAGCGGTGATCGGGCCGACCTTGACCTTCACCCCGCCCTTCCAGACATCGCCGTCCCCGCCCTCCAGCGTGGCGCCCGGCATGCAGGTGACGACGCGCTCGACGTCGTTGACGAGCGCGAACACATCATCCGGACTCGCCGGCACTGAGACAGAGTTCTTGAGTTGCACGATTTCTCCTTACGCCCCTGGGAGCGGGCGGTCCTGCTTGTGGAACAGACGCGGGTGCCGGGCGGGTGTCAACCCGTGGCGGGCTAGGCGACGGCCGTATCACCGTCCAGACGGGCCCGCAGCGCGGCGCGGCGCCGCGTAGCGCAGTCCTCGACCGCGTCGACGATCGTCTGGTATCCGGTGCAGCGGCACAGGTTGGAGGCGACGGTCTCGCGGATCTCCTCCCGCGAAGCGTCCGGCCGCTCAGCGAGGAACCCCTCGGCGAGCATCAGGAACCCGGGAGTGCAGAAGCCGCATTGCAGAGCATGGTGATCGGTGAACGCCTGTTGCAGATCGTTCAGTTCGTCGATTCCCGCCAGCGACTCCACGGTGTGGACGGTCGAGCCTTCCGCCTGGGCGGCGAACATCAGGCACGCGCGTGCTGGAGCCCCGTCGACGAGGACCGTGCAGGCGCCGCAGATCCCGTGCTCGCATCCGACATGGGTGCCGGTGAGGTCCAGGTCGTGCCGTAGGACGTCGGCAAGCGTGCGACGGGACTCGGTGAGGACTTCCCGGGTCTCGCCGTTGACGTCGAGGGTGATGAGCTGGGCGTGGTCGGGGCTGTCTGTCATGGTGCATGCTCCAGTGCGCGGGCGACCGCCTCGGGGGTGACGGGCGTGTTGTCGAGTTCTACGCCGGTCCTCACCAGCGCGTCGTTGACCGAGTTGAGGACTGCGGCCGGTGCCCCGATCGTGCCGCCCTCACCGACCCCCTTGGCCCCGGTCTCGGTGAACGCGCAGGGCGTCTCCAGGTGGTGGATGGACACCTCGGGCGTCTCCATCGCGGTCGGCACTTTGTAGTCCATGAAGCTGGTGGCCGAGGGTTCACCTTGGTCGTCGTAGGTGATCTGCTCGAAGAGCGCGCCGGCGATGCCCTGGGCGATGCCCCCGCGAGTCTGTCCTTCGACGACCTGGGGGTTGATCGCCACTCCGCAGTCCTCGACGCAGACGTAGCGCAGGATCTCCACCTTGCCGGTACCAGGGTGGAGTTCGGTGACGACGCCGTGGGTCGCATTGGAGAAGGTGCCGTCGGTGGTGACGTCGAAACTCGCGGTCACCGACAGTCCGGGCTCCAGCCCCGGCGGCAGCAGATGGGCCTTGAGGTAGGCGAGGTTGGCGATCTCGGCGTAGGTGAGCTGGGCGCCGTCCGCCCGTCTGCGCACCAGTGAGGGACCGAGCTCCACCTCATCGACGGACACCCCCCACCGGGCGGCGGCGATGGTGCAGAGCTTGGTGCCGAGTCGGGCGGCGGCCCGGCGTACGGCGCTGCCACCGATGGCGATGGAGCGGCTGGCGTAGGTGCCCCACCCGTAGGTGATCCGGTTGGTGTCGCCCTGGTGGACGCGGACCTTGTCCAGATCCAGGCCGAGTTCGCTGGCGGCGATCTGCGCGAAGGTGGTCTCGTGACTCTGGCCATGGCTCACCGCGCCGGACGTGACGACAAGAGCTCCGCTGACGTCCATCCGGACCTCGGAGATGTCGAATCCGGGAACGACCTCCATCTTGCGCTGGGCGAAGGCCTTGGAGCCGTAGCCGGTGCGCTCGCTGAAGCAGGAGTAGCCGATGCCCAGGTAGCGCCCCTCGGCGGCGGCGGCCTCCTTGGTCTCGTGCCAGCCCTCGTCCCGGATGATCTGTTCGCACAGGTTGAGGGATTCGAGATAGGACCCGGGGTCGTACGTGATGTTGTTGACGCCGGTGTACGGGAACTCCGTGATGACGTTGCGGCGACGCAACTCGACTGCTTCGATGCCCAGTTCGCGAGCAGCCCGCTCGAAGAGGCGCTCCATGACCATCACGTACTGGGGGCGGCTGACGCCCCGGTAGGGCGCGGAGGGCGCCTTGTTGGTGGTGACGGCGCGGGCTCGCACCCGATAGGAAGGCAGCTTGTAGACGCTGGGCATCTCGGCAGAGGCCATCATCGGCTCGATCCCTGCGGTGAACGGGTAGCAGGAGTAGGCGCCCATATCGCAGACGATGTCAGCGTCCAGGGCGAGAATCCTGCCGTCCGCGCTGAACGCGGCGCGCGCCAGGTAGTGCTGTTCGCGGGCGAGGAAGGAAGCGGTCAGCGCGTCCCTGCGATCCTCGATCCACTTGACCGGCTTGCGTAGCCGCAGGGCTGCCGCGGCGGCGGCGATCTCCTCGCGACCGACCACACACTTGAGCCCGAACCCACCACCCATGTCAGGCACCACTACGTGTACGGCGCTCTCGTCCAGGCGCAGGCAGGCGGCGGTGACCGTACGGACCTGGTGCGGGACCTGGGTGGAGGTGGTGAGCCGTAGCTGACGGGCCCGGTCGTCCCACTCGGCCACGACTCCGCGGGTCTCCAGCGGGAGCGCGTTCTGTCGTCCGGTACGTGTGTGGATCTCCACGACACAGGGCGCCTCGTCCAGGACGGTGTCGATGCCCTCGGAGGCGAACATGCTGACGTCCAGCAGCGTGTTGGCGGTGGCCGCGTCGTGCACCAACGGAGCGTCGGCTGCCAGCGCCTGAGTGTCGGAGGTGACGGCAGGCAACACGTCGTACTCGACCTTGGCGGCCTCCACGCCGTCCTCGGCCGCGTACGGATCGCGGGCGACGACAACGGCCAGCGGCTCGCCGGCGTAGCGAACCCGGTCGCGGGCGAGTACCGGCATGGAGGTCGGCACGAACTCGGAGAGGGGACGCTCAAGCCGGGCGGTGATGTCGTCCAGCTTCAGATCGTCGGCGGTGTAGGCGGCCACCACGCCAGGGACGGCGAGGACCGCGGTGAGGTCGATTCCGGTCACCTCACCGTGAGCGACCCGGCTGCGTACGAACTGGGCGTGCAGCATCCCGGGCCGCTGGAGGTCGTCGGTGAACAGGCCGCGTCCGGTGAGCAGCCGCGGGTCTTCTCGGCGCGCGACGCTGGAGCCGATCAAGGAGGCGTTGGAATGTTCTCGGTGTCCGGTCATCGGGACATCGCCTCCTTACAAGCGTCCCGTACCAGGGTGCGGGTCAGAATCCTGCGGTAGTAGGCGCTTCCGTTGGCGTCGCTGGGCGGATCGACGGCCTCCGCGGCAGCAGCGGCACTGTCACGGAACAGCGCGGTCCCGGCGGGTCGGCCCTGCGCCAGTACGGCCTCCGCCTCAGGGACCCGTACGGGCAGCGCGTCCACTCCGCCGAGGACGACGCGGCCACCGCGGACGGTGGCACCGTCCTCGGCGAGGTCGAGGGTCACCGCTGCGGAGACCGTCGCGAAGTCCCCGTGGCGCTCGGCGAATTCAGTGAGCGCTGCGTGAGGGGCAGGGCGGGGGAAGACGATCCCGGTGAGCAACTCGTCGGGCTCCAAGGCGGTCGTGTAATAGCCGTGGAAGAAGTCGGCGGCATTCACGGTGCGCTCGCCGTGCGGGCCGCGGACGGTAAGCCGCGCGTCGAGGAGGAGGGCGAGCAGGCACCACTCGGCAGTCGCGTCCGCGTGCGCGAGGCTGCCGCCGACGGTGCCGCGCGTACGGATCGGCAGATGCCCGACCCAGCGCATCGCGTCGCGGAGTACGGCGTAGTCCCTGCCGATCAGCGAGTCGGGGGCGGTCTCCACCATGTGGTGAGTGGTGAGTGCGCCGATCCGGAGAGAGCCGTCCGCCTCGTGGCTGATTCCCTTGATACTGGTGAGGCCCCCGATGTCCACGAGGTGCTGAGGGCGGGCGAGCCGGAAGTTCATCATCGGGACCAGGCTCTGACCACCGGCGAGGATCTTGGCATCGTCCCCCAGTTCGTCGAGCAGCCGGGTCACACCCTCGATGTCGCGTGCGCGGTGGTACGTGAAGGCGGCGGGTTTCATGGTCCTCCCTTCGAAGCTGAGGCGGCGCTTTCGCCGCCGGACACGGGGAGTGTCGGGGTAGCGGGTGGGGTGCGGCCATCGTGCCGGGCCCCACCCGCGTGTCGCTACTTGCTGACGGAGGCCGGCTCCGAGGTGAGACCGCCCAGGTCCGTGTCGGCCGAGCTCGGGTCGTCCACGTGGTCGAGTTCGCGTCCCTTCGTCTCCGGCGCGGCGATCGCCATCCAGATCACTGAACCCACGACGAGGACGCCCAGGATGGTGAAGGTGAGCGGCAGGCCGAACAGCGGCCACATCAGCGAACCGAAGAGCATCGGCGCGAAACCGGTACTGATGCGGCTGACGGAGGAGGCCCAGCCGAAGCCGCTGGCGCGCTGGGTAGTCGGGTAGAGCTCCGAGACGTACGCGTACATCGCGGGGATGGTGAGCTGCGTCAGGAAGCCGAAGACGCCGATCCAGATCAGCGCCGCCGTCTCGACGTCGAGCATCAGCGCGAAACCGACGAGCGCGGCGCTGGCGAGCGGTGCGGACACTCCGATCAGCCACTTACGTCCCATGACGTCGACCAGCCAGGCGGAGGCGACGACACCGAGGATACCGATGGCGCTCATCAAGGTCGTGCCGGTGAAGGCCGCGGTATCCGCGTAGCCCTCTTCCTTGAGGATCGACGGCGTCCAGGTCAGTGCCGCGTAGTAAACGAGCATGACGGTGATGAACAGCAACCAGGAGACCGAGGTGACCTTGGGGTTGAACTTCCACATGTTGCGGAACTGCGCGGTCGCGGCGCGGATGCCCGTGGGCCGGTCCTCGCCCTCGCCGGCACCCGGTTCGGGGATGGAGTACTGCTCGGGAGTGGCGCCGGTCCTGGCGACCAACTCGTCGATCACGGCCCGGGCTTCTTCTTCCCGGCCGACCTTACTCAGGTAGATCGGTGACTCCGGTACGCCACGGCGTACCCAGAACAGCAGCAGCGCGGGCAGGACCATCATGCCGAGCATCCCACGCCAGCCGTTGTCCAGCGGCACCATCAACGTGGCGACCACGCCGCAGAGGGTGACGCCGATGGGCCACCACAGGTCCAGTGCGGTGAGGATCCGGCCCCGGTGCTTCTTCGGGGAGAACTCACTGACCAGCGCGTAGTCGACCGGGATGCAGCCGCCCAGTCCCACACCAGCCATGAAGCGTAAGAGGAGGAAGACGCCGTAGCCGGGGGAGAAGATGCCAAGGACGGAGAAGAACGCGAAGATCAGCAGTGTGTAGCTGAAGGCCTTCTTCCGCCCGACCCGGTCCGCGATGGCGCCCCAGACGACAGCTCCGACCGCCATACCCATGAGGTTGGCTGTCGCGACGAACCCTCGGTCGCTGAGGGAGAGGTCGAACTCGGCGCCCACCAGGGGCATGAGGAAGCCATTGAGTGCGATGTCCCAGGCGTCGAACATGTAGCCCAGGCCACCGATGATGAATATGCGTCCTTGGACTCCCCATTTCCAGGGGAGTGCTTGCACGATCTGATCGCCAGTCTTCACGTTGGCTCCTGGTGCGTGAACGGGTGAGCGCGTCGCGGTCGTGCCGCAGCTGACGGCCGGCGCGTCTCAGCGGGGGAACGGGTAGGAGAATTCCTCCCCGTCGATGCGTTGAGTGGTGTTCCGCTCCAAGGCCAGTTGCCGGAGACGTCGGATTCACCGTTGAACTGTTTGAGCTGGGCGTCGCGTGCACGCTGCTCAGGGCCGTCCGGGTAGGGGTAGAAGGTCTTGTTCCACAGGGGGGCCTCCTGCACCATCCCGGCATACCGGTCCGCCGGTTGACGTGGCGCCGCAGCGCTTGTCCGGTCCCGTCGGAGGTGACCGGGCCGAGTACTTCCGCGAGCACGGCGGCGTCCTCCATCGCCTGCGAGGCCCCTTGCGCCCGGTACGGCAGCATGGCGTGGCAGGTGTCGCCCAGCAGGACCACATGACCGCCCATCCAAACAGGGTCGGGACGACGATGGTAGAGGGCGGAGCAGGAGACGTTGTCCTTGGCCTTGGACGGCATCGCTGGGACGCGGTCGTCCCAGCCGGGGAAGGCCGCGGCAAGTCGGTCGGGGGCGGACGGCGCCGCCCGCTTCTCCGCGACCTCGTCGGTGCAGGGGACGCAGGCGACGACGTCGAGGTACTCGCCACCACGGATCAGGTCATGCACCAGGCGGCGGTCCTGGCCGTACCAGATGGTCGACTCGAAGCGGTCGAACAGCCACCGGGTCAACGGCTTCCCGGGCCATCGTCGGCCTGGATGGGATCGGCCGGTCTCGACGACTCCCGTGTGGCTCGGCGGGGAGCGGCCGGCCGGTTTCACGGCGTGGCCCGGGGGTGAGTCCTGGCTGGACGTCGCAGGTCGCTGAGGAGGTCGTCCAGCGCGCTGCTGAGGGTGGCGGCATTGGTCTCGTCGAACCATGTGGTCCGGATGCGTTCGTTGTTGCCCCCGGGGGTCTCGTGGTCGGCCGAGAGCCGTTGCAGGGAGCGGGTCTCGTCACCCAAGGCGCGGCCCACGGCTTGGAAGAGGCCCCGCACGTAGTGCTCCGCGTCGTGAGCGGGGATTCCGTGACGGGCGGCCCACGACGTGAGCGCGGCGAGATAGGCGTAGTGGGCGGTGAGCGTCCCCGTCAGTGCCGAGAAGACGTCGAAGGCCGCCTCGTCCACGACCGGCAGCGCCCCGCCGAGCTGCTCGAAGAAGGTGTCGACGGCCGGGTGCGACGGGTACGTCACGGTGACGGAACGGCGTTCGCGTACGGAAGGCAGCGGGATCGCGCGCACCAGCGTGGCATCGGTGGCGAGCATGCTGCGCAGTTCGTCGTTCGCGACCCCGGCCATCACGTTGACCACCACTTTGGACCCGTCCACCCGCAGGCCGTCCAAGGCTTCGTGCCGGTCCTGACGGCGGACGGCGACGATCACCAACTCGGACCGGTCCACGACCTGTTGGTTGTCGGCGCAGACGTGGACTCCGTCGTACCGCTCGGAGAGTTCGGCGCAGGTGCGGGTGCCGCGCGGCGAGAGGAACACCTCGGGCGTCGGGCCGCCCGGGTCGCGCAGTCCCTCCACGAGGGCCCGGCCGATCTCTCCCACTCCGATGATGCCGATGCGTTTCACGGTTTCGTCCTCCCTGGTGTGTATCCAGTCCTGGTGTGTCAGCGGGGTCTGTGCCGAACGCGGCGTTGCCGGGCGTCACGCCGGTCGCGGCTTCCTCCACAGCAGGGCGACTGCCAGGGCGCCCGCCAGGCAGGGAGCCACTCCGGCCCAGCCCAGGGCGGGTGGCAGGCCGGTCGCGCCGGAGGTGTCGTTGGTGAGCAGACCGGTCAGTCCGGCGGCTGCTCCGAGGACGAAGAGCGCCGTCGCGGTGGGACGGGCCCACCGCTTGTCCGCTCCGACGGACCGGGCTGCGCCGATCCAGGCCAGGACGCCCAGCACTCCGATGACGGACAGCAGGACGAGGTAGGTGCTGACGGCCGAGTCCACCCGGGCCTGTGAGTACGTGGGGTAGCCGTCCCGGATGTGGTCGGCCAGCAGGTGGGTGGTGGCGCGGTCTGCGTAAGGGGCGGCGGTCGCGATGGCTGTGAGGACAAGTCCCGTGTACATCGCGCCGATTGCCCCTCTCCGGTGGTTGCTCGGCATGGCATTCATGGCGTTTTCCTTGGGGGTGGAGGGTTTGCGGGTGCGGGGTCCGGGGCTCATCGGTCGGCCCCGTACCGGGCAGCGGTCTCGCTCATGTCCGGACCCCCGTTCTCCGTGTTCTTCGGCAAGCCAGTGAGAAACCTACGACGTAGGTTCCAGTGGCACGCTAAGTTCTACGGTGTAGATTTGGCAAGGTCACGAGAGAGGAGCGGGTGTGGCCAGGCGTGCGCGGGGTACCTCGGCGGGGCTCGACAGGGAGCGGATCGCGGCCGCGGCCGTCGCGCTCGTGGATCGCGACGGCCTTGAGCGTTTCGGGGTGCGGCGGCTCGCGGAGGAGCTCGGGGTCGACCCGATGTCGCTCTACCACCACGTCAAGGGCAAAGCCGCGCTCCTCGACGTGATCTCCGAGGCCGTGCTCGCCGAGGCGGTGGCCGCTGCGGACGGTGCGCCGCGCGACTGGGAGGAGGTCGTCCGGCGGACCGCCCACTCCTACCGGGACGTGGCGTACCGGCATCCTCAGGTGTTCCCGCTGCTCGTCACCCGTGCTCAGACCTCGATGGTGGCCGTTGCCGCCCTGGAACGCGTCGTCGGCGCGATGCGCGCGGCCGGGCTGCCCGACCAAGTGGCCGCGGACGCCCCGATGGTGCTCTTCGGCTTCCTCAACGGGCACTTGCTGGCACGCGTCGGCGGTGGCCCCGACGGGCCCGCCCCCGTGCCCGAGTTCGACTCCGATGCGTACCCCGGCATGGCCGCCCTCGCGCCCCGGTGGGCCGACTTCGGTTCTGTCGCGGAGTTCGACCGGATGCTCGACACCGTGCTCGACGGGATCAGGGGTCGGGCGGCTCGCCCGGCTTGAGCGGGACGCCTGGGGGCGGAGAACGTCAGCCGGGTTCCCCGGGGAGGTGCGTGGATCCCGGGGGAGACGTTTTCGAGGCGCGCGATGCATTTATGTATGGATAGGCGCTTCTTAGGCTATTCGTTGTCTATGAGTGATCTCGATTACGCCGACAGGTCCGACTTCGAGGACGCCGACCGGGGCTTCGTCGCCGCCCTCTCACCCGCGGTCGTCCGGACGGACGACGGCCGGGTGATCTGGGAAGGGGAGGCGTACGCGTTCCTCGACGACGACTGCCCCGCCAGTGCTCACCCGAGCCTCTGGCGGCAGAGCCAGCTGTGCAACAAGCAGGGCCTGTTCGAGGTGACCGAGGGGATCTACCAGGTCCGCAACCTGGACCTGTCGAACATGACGCTGGTCGAGGGCGACACCGGGGTCGTCGTCATCGACCCGTTGATCTCCGCCGAGACCGCGGCCGCCGCGCTCGCCCTGTACCGCGAGCACCGCGGTGACCGTCCGGTCACCGGGCTGATCTACACCCACTCCCACGGCGACCACTTCGGCGGATCCCGCGGTGTGCTGCCGCACGGCCACGCCCCCGTGCCGGTGCTCGCCCCGTCCGGGTTCCTGGAACACGCGGTCGCGGAGAACGTGTACGCCGGCGGCGCGATGACCCGCCGCGCGGTCTACATGTACGGCGCCGAACTGAACAAGGGCCCTGCCGGGCAGATCAGTGCCGGGCTGGGCATGACGACGTCCAAGGGAACGATCACCCTCGTGCCGCCGACCGTCGACATCACCCGCACCGGTCAGGAGGAGACCGTCGACGGTGTGCGGATCGTGTTCCAGATGACGCCGGACACCGAGGCGCCCGCGGAGATGAACTTCTACTTCCCCGACCGCCGCGCCCTGTGCATGGCGGAGAACGCGACCCACAACATGCACAACATCCTGACCCTGCGCGGCGCGGTGGTCCGTGACACCCGCATCTGGGCCCACTACCTGGGCGAGACGATCACGCTGTTCGGTGACCGGGCCGAGGTCGCGTTCGCCTCCCACCACTGGCCCACCTGGGGCCGGGACCGCATCATCGAGCACTTGGCCGGCCAGCGGGACATGTGGGCGTACCTGCACGACCAGACCCTGCGCATGACCAACCAGGGACTGACCGGCACGGAGATCGCCGAGCGGATGGAACTTCCCCCGGCGGTCGCGAATCGGTGGGCGAACCGTGGCTACTACGGGTCGGTCAGCCACAACGTCAAGGCCATCTACCAGCGCTACATGGGCTGGTTCGACGGCAACCCCGCCCATCTGTGGGAGCACCCGCCCGTCGAGCAGGCCAAGCGGTTCGCCGCCGACTACGGCGGCGTGCCCGCGCTGCTCGCCAAGGGCGAGGAGTACGCCGCCTCCGGGGACCTCCGGTTCGCCGCGACGCTGCTGGGGCACGCGGTCTTCGCCGCCCCGGAAGACGCGATCGCCAAGCAGGCGCTGGCCGCGGTGTACGAGAAGCTCGGCTTCGGCGCGGAGAACGGCACCTGGCGCAACTTCTACCTGATGGGCGCCCAGGAGCTGCGCGGCGCGATCGCGCACACCGCACTGGAGACCACCAATCCCGAGATGGCGATGGCCCTCACCGTCGACATGCTCATCGACTCGCTCGCCATCCGCGTCGACGGCCCGCGCGCGTGGGACGAGAGGCTCACCATGACCTGGAACGTCACCGACGAGGGCCGGACCTGGCACCTTCTGCTCTCCAACGGAGCCCTCACCTACCGCGGCACCGATACCGCCCCGGAGGCGACCGGGCCGGACCCGGCCGCCGATCTGGTCCTGACCCTGACCAAGCCCCAACTGCTCGCCGTCCTGGCCGGCAAGGGCCTGGACGGCGTGCACGTCCAGGGCGACCCGCAGGTGCTCGCGACGCTCGTGGGCCTGCTCGACACCCCCGACCCCGACTTCGCCATCGTCACGCCCTGACCGCCGACGCCCGTGCCGGAGCCACGGCTTACGGCTCGCGGTTCATCAGGCTGAGGACGGCGCGGACGAGGGCGGTGAGGGCGCCGTCGGTGAGGGGCTTCTTCTCGATGCGGAACTCCACCGTGTTACGGCCGTTGTCGCGCTTGAAGCGGAAGCTGACGTGCATGCGCAGGAAGGCGATGACGCCGGTGAGGACCGTCAGATCGGCGACGACGTCCTCGCCGCCCATCTGATCGTCCTCCGGCGGGTCGGCCAGGATCCCCTCGACCAGCTTCCGCGCGCCCTCCTCGCGCGCGAGCGCGGCCAGCACGCGGCGGGCGGCGGCCGGGGGGTCGTCCGCCCGGGACGGCGGAGTTCCGGCACCGGCCTGGGTGAAGAGCTCCTGGAGGATCCGCATCGCCTCCGGCGCGCTCGTCACTCCGGTCGGGAAGGTACGGCCCAGCTCGTACGCCGCCTCCTCCAGCGCGAGCAGCGCGGTCCGGTCGGGCAGGGCGGCGGCGCCTCCCTCGGCGTGGACGTCTACGGCCATGTCAGCTCCAGTCCCCGAGCGGGACGAACGCCGCCCAGTGGTAGGGGTGGGACAGGTAGGCGCGGTCGGCATCCGCGAGCATGCGCCGCTGGGCGTCCCACAGCGCACGCCACATCGGGCGTCCGCGCATCACCGCACCGGTCACCTCGTCGAGCAGGGCGGCGGAGCTGGCGCGGTCGACCTGCCAGATGGGGGCGACGACCGTACGGGTGCCGCCGCGCAGCAGGGCGCGCGGGAGGCCCGTGAAGTCCTCGCCGGGGTGGTCCGGCTCGTGCCAGCCGACCGAGCAGGCGCGCAGCACCACGTGGGGCGGGGTGCGCGAGTCAGCCAGATCGCGGGCCCGCAGGAAGGTGCGCCTGGCCCGCTGCGAGGCGGGATCGGCGTGCCGGCTGGGGCGGTCTGTGCCGTCGGAGAGCAGCAGGGCGGAGTTCTCCGGGTCGCTGTGGTCCTGGTGGCCGTGACAGGCGATGTAGGCGAGGTCGGCCTGCTCGATGCCGGCGAGGACCTCCTCCGGGGTGGCCTCGGGTCCGGTGAGCGAGGACAGCCGCCAGCCGTGGCCGGCCGGGAGCGACTCGGCCTCGAAACCGCTGCCGCCGCCCCGCAGGTCCTCCTCCGCGGAGACCCGCACGCACAGCGCGGTCCCCGAGCCGGGCCTCCGCGCGGCGCGCAGAGCCGCCAGGCCCGAGATGCTCGGGGTGTACACCAGAGCCACCTGCTCCACGCAGTACCGCCCGTCCGGCAGCCGCAGCGCACCGAGCGGCAGCACGGACAGCGGCCCGTGCGGCGCCACACACAGCAGCCCGCGGCCCGCCAGCAGCTCCTGGAACGGCAGCAGCAGCTCCGCCAGCCCCTCCAGCGGCAGCGGTACCGGCCGCCGCGGCTTGATCGGCGGGACGGCGGGGAAGACGGAGCGGTCGCCGTCGACCGTGAGGCGAATCTCCTCCGCGGCGCTGTGCAGCTGGGCCCGCCCCGCCGGGATGCGGTGCCACCGCAGTGCGCTCTCGCCGGACGTGAGCACGAAGCAGAAGGACTCGGACTCGCCGGTGAAGTACGAGGCCAGCACCATGCCCTCCGCCGGAG
Source organism: Streptomyces sp. AW19M42 (assembly GCA_000470535.1). GTDB lineage: Bacteria > Actinomycetota > Actinomycetes > Streptomycetales > Streptomycetaceae > Streptomyces. The sequence goes on along the minus strand of CBRG010000169.1, from coordinate 16,667 downwards.
CCGCCTCGTCCAGCAGCCTCAACGCCTGCTCGAATCCGGCCGGTTGTGCCCGGCGCAGCCGTACGTACTCCGGGGCGAACGGCTCCAGCGCCTCGTACAGCGGCGCGAGCGCCCGCGCGCACTCGCGCCAGGACCAGGCCCGGTCCGGGCGCTCCCCGCCCGCCAGCTGCCGCTGCGCGTGCAGCAGTTGCTGCTCCGCGTCCCACAGCCGCTGCGGTACCCCCGACGGCTTGGCCAGGGGCATCCGCACCAGGTCGTCGGCCATTCCGCGGGCCTTCGCCTCCTCGTGCAGGTCGAAGGCCAGCAGCGCCGGCGGCCGGCTGTCGGGCAGCGGCAGGTCGTCGCCGTGCTCGAACAGCAGGGACAGCAGCGCCTCGTACAGCGGGAGCACCAGACCGGCGGCCTGGTCCGCGTCCTGCAGCAGCGGATGCGACTCCCGTGCGCGCAGCCGCAGATCGCGATGGTGCCACAGCACCTCGAAGGCCTGCCGGTGCCCGCCCGGCACCCGCGCCAGCAGCCGGGCCAGGCCCAGCGGCAGGGCCGGGTCCGGGATCCGGCCCCGCGCATCGTGGAAGGCGAGGACCTCCTCCAGCAGCCGCACCGCGACCAGCGGACCGCGTACCTCTGCGACCGCCTCGCACACCGGCACCGCAAGGTCCTGCAACGTACGGGTGACGTTCCGCTCCTGCGCGCGACGCAGCCCCGCCGCGAGCCGGTCCGCCATCCGCGCCCGCCGCGCCGGATCGAGCTCGACGCCGCACAGCCGTTGCAGGGCCAGCAGGCGCGTGTCCGGCAAGTCGTGCGCCCCCTCGGGAAAGAGACGCAGCATGCGCTCGCGCAGCTTGGCCAGGGCGAAACCGACCGGATCGGAAGGGCCGCCCAGCGGCAGCAGCTGCGAGAACAGCGTACGTTCGCGAAGCCGCTCCGGAAGGCGCTCCGGCTGCCGGGCGTCCTCGGTGTCCCCGGAGACGTACAGGGCGTAGCGGTAGCACTCGGCCGCGCCCGCTTCGTGGCCCTCGGACAGATCCAGGTCGCCCATCGTGACGAGCAGCTCGCCGAAGCACGGGTAGGTCGAGCCCGCCGAGTCGAAGAGGCCCCGCACCAGCTGTGTCTCCAGCGAGAGCAGGTCGCGGGGAAGGCGTGGATCGGTGCCGGAGAACAGCAGCCCGGCCAGTGTGCAGCGCAGCGACACCAGGTTCAGGTATCCGGCGCCCTGCTGTTCGGCCCGTTCCAGCTCGTCGCTGAGGAGTTCGAACGCCTCCCACTGGCGGTGAGTGCGCCGCAGGCAGGAGACCAGGCCGTACAGCGTCGAAGCGCGCGGCACGGCCCGCGTCGACATCTCGGGCAGCTCCAGCAGGGCGCGGTAGGCGTCGGCGGCCGCTCCCAGCGCACCGAGTGCCTCCGCTACCTGGGCGCGGCAGGTGAGGAGATCCCAGCGCGAGGGCATGAACGCCCCGTCCGAGTCGTTGTCCGCACGCGCCGCCAGCGCCTCCGCACGCTCCAGCGGGGGCACGGCCTCCTGGTAGCGGTGCAGGGGGATGAGGGTGTTCGCGAGCTGGAAGCGCACCGCCGCCTCCTCCACGGCGGAGACCGTCCCCTCCCTGTCGACGGCCCCGGCCGCCTGCGTCAGCACCTCGGCCCGGTGCGGCAGATCGCCCATCGCGAGATACACAGAGGCCAGCTGCAGGTAGGTGTTCACCAGCGAGTGCGCGTCGCCCACCGCATGCTGCAGCGAGAGCGCGCGAGCCGCGTGGTAGAGCGCCCTGCGGTGCTGCCCCCGGTGGAGCAGGTGGCTCGCCCAGTCGGCACGGGCCGTCACCCGGCTCGGACCGTCCTCGGTGAGCAGACCCAGCGCGGCGATCGCGTGCGCGTTGCGGGTCCGGTCCGAGCGCCACTCCGACATCAGCCGCACCGCGGCCCGCACCGGCTCGTCCGGAAACAGCGCGTGGTGCCCCTCCAGCACCCGGTAGGCGCCCAGCACCCCCTCGGCCGCGCAGGCGCGGCGCAGCAGCCGGGGGAATCCCTCGCCGCCGCCGGAGTGGTCCCGCTCCCTGGCGGCGGCGGGCTTCCCTGCCCCCAGGGCCTCGCAGCGCTCGGCGAGGAACAGCGCCAGTTCGGCCATCGGCCCGTGGGACCCGACCGTCTCCGCGTGCTGCCGCAGGAACGCCGTCGCCTCATCGTGCCCGCCGGGCGGCATCGCCCCGAACTGGTCGAGTACCTCGTCGTACGTGGGCGCCGACAGGGCCCGCATCGCGATCTGGAGAGGCCGCGCCTCCCGGTCCTCATCCGTCATGGTGCCCCCCGTTGCGTCCGTGGCCGCCGTGCCGGGCCAAGGCCTCCCGATACGGTTCAGGATGCTCGGAGGCGCGGGCGCGCAACCGCAGCTGCTCCAACGGCTCACGCAGGCCCTGCTGTCCGCGCTCCACCTCCGTGCCCAGCAGCAGGGCCTCGAACCGCGCCTCCTGCTCGTGCAGGTTCCGCTCCAGGAGCGTCGGCTGGTGCAGCCTCGCCAGCACCATCGACTGAGGGGCGGTCCGCCGCAGCCGCGCCAGCACCTCGTCCCGCTCCCGCGCGGGACCGGCCGCGATGCGGATCCGAGCCAGTTGCTCCAACGTCGTGCCCATCACCGGCGCGTCCTGCTCCAGCAGCGCCGCCGCCCGGTCGAAGGGCTGGAGCGCGTCCTGCGCCTCCCCGAGGGAGATCAGCGCGGCGGTGTGCAGCAACAGCCGGTCGGTGCCCAGTGGTTCCTCACCGAGCCGTCCGCGAATCTCCGCGTCCGCCGCTGTGCGCAGCCCGAGGAAGCGCAGCTCGTCGGTACGTTTCCGGTGCAGGTCGCGCACCGCGATCAGCCGGTTGTTGGCTTCCACGGAGCGTCGTGAATCCGCCGGGTAGGGCGAGGCGTTGGGGCCGACCGCGCCGAACCCGGGCACCACATGCGCCAGCAGCCACATCGCCATCTCCGGCCGCTCCACGGCCGCGTACGCGCAGGCCGCGTCCACCCATGCGCCACGCCGTCGGGGATCCGCGCCGAGCGCCGAGAGCAGCGACGCGGTCGCCCCGAAGGCGTGCCCGGCACGGAGCATCGCGATCCCCAGCAGATGCTCGTGCACCGGACCGCGCCTCGCGGCCTTGAAGAACGGCTCCAGTGCGCGTATCCGCTCCCGCAGTGACGCCTGGGGCACCGGCAGCCGCTTGACCCACTTCCGCGGCAGTTCCTCCGCGTCGAAGGGAGCTTCCCAGCCCAGCACCGTCGCCGCATCGCGCACGTCCGCCACCCCCGTCAGTACCGACCGCCATCCTCCCCTGCCCGGTGAGGGCGGGCAAGTAACCATGGAGTGACGGGGTGTTGACGATCGCGCACTCGATCGCACAGCCGTACCCGTACCCGTACGCGGCTCCGGACATGGGTACGAGTGCGGCTCCGGACATGGGCGAACAACTGCACGCCGAGGTCCCGCTCCAAGCTGCGGATCTGCTGGGACACCGACGGCTGGCGACGTGCAGCAGCTCCGCCGCCGCCGTCACCGAGCCCTCCTCGGCGACGGCCAGGGCGTACTCGAACTGGCGAAGGCTCATCGGCTTCCGTTCCTCCTCTACCCCGACGTCGATCTGGCCGATCCCGCGTGGAACACCTCCGGCGCCCCCTGACACACCCGCTACCGCAAGCACGACTACCCCCGGCTCCAGCGGGTGAGGTCACGCTGGGGCCCGCTCAACGTGTTCCATCACCCGCTGGCTGTCCGGCCATTCGGACGCTGAAGGGCGCCGAGCCCCCGTGACCCGGCCGTGCGTGCGGCTACAGCTCTTCGCCGAAGGCCCGGGCCAGCTCACGCCACTGGGCAAGCGGCAGGCCCGCGCCGCCCTCGTCGGCGGTGAGCACCTGGAGGGCGACGTGGTCGGCGCCGGCGTCGAGGTACTGCTGTGTCCGCGCCTTCACCTGCTCCGCGTCCCCAAGGGCGAAGAGGGCGCCGAGCAGGCGGGTGCTGCCGCCGTCCGCGAAGTCGCTCTCCGCGAACCCCAGGCGCAGCAGGTTGTCGGTGTAGTTGGGCAGCTTGAGGTACATCCCCAGCATGTTCCGGGCGGTGGTGCGGGCCCGGTCGGCATCGGTGTCGAGTACGACGGACAGCTCCGGCGCGAGCAACGCGTCCGGTCCGAGCGCCTCGCGCGCTTCCGCCGTGTGCTCGGCGGTGACGAGGTAGGGATGCGCGCCCAGCGCCCTGTCGGCCGCGAGCCTCAGCATCTTCGGGCCGAGCGCCGCCAGGACCCGGTGTCCGGAGTCCATGGGCGGGGCGGCGGTGTCCAGCGCGTCGAGGTAGGCGACCATCGCGCTGTACGGCTTCGCGTACTGCGGCACCATCGGGCCGTGGCTGACGCCCAGACCGAGGACGAACCGGCCGCGCGCCTTCGCGTCGATCGCCGCGATCCGGGCCGCCACGTCCTGCGCCGTGTGGTCCCAGATGCTCAGGATTCCGGTGGCCACGGTGGCCGTGCGGGTGGCGTCGACGACCGCGGCCGCGTCCTCCGGCGACGGACTGCCGCCGATCCAGAGCGTCCCGTAACCCAGCTCTTCGAGCTCCGTGACGGCTTCCGCGATCGCTCGCTTCCCCGCGTCGTCCACCCGCGACCCGTGCAGGGCGCTGCTCCAGATGCCGATCCGTCCGAATGCCTCACGCGTCTCAGAAGTCATGTCGTGGCCAACAGGCATCAGCGCCCGCTATTCCCGGCCGGGCCGGGATTCATCCATGTGTACGCGATGCCTGTGTGATCAGCTGACCGTACGAGCGGTACGGACGCCGTCCGCCCGGCCCGGGTGGGGTCGGGCCCCCGGCTACGACTGGGTGACCCTCAGCTCCCGTACGCCCGTGGGCTCGTCCGCATCCGTGGAGCGCACCGTCACCCGCACCTCGCGGGCGACGGCCCCCGCCCGGTACGGCTCCCAGTGCCGCCCGTCCGCCGAGGTCTCCAGCCGGTACGAGGCGGGGCGCACGTCCGTCCACTCCGGCGCGAACGCCGTCACCGCGCCGGTCCGCCCCAGGTCCACGGTCAGCGTGCTCATTGCTCCGTCCGGGGACCAGGCCGTGGCCGTGCTGCCGTCCACCGCCGCCGCCGCGTACAGGCCGGGGGCCTCGGAGGTGGCCGTCGCCGGGCGGCAGCGGGACGCGTCGGTGGTCGGTGCGAGGTCGGGGCGGCGGGTCGGCAGGGTGAGCGCGGTGGACAGGAGGCGCGGTCCGGCAGGCGTGTGCAGGGTGAACGGGGCGCCCGAGGTCAGCCGTACCCGCGTGGTCCGGGGGCCGATCGCGACGTCGTACGTGCGCCCCTGATAACGCAGCCCCGTCAGCGTGACCCCCTCACGCAGTTGCGGCGGCAGCAGCGGGTCCAGCCGGACCCCGTCCTCGCGCAGCCGCAACCCCGTCAGCCCGTGCGTGAACACCTGGAGGAAGCCGCCCTTGCCGGTGAGGAAGTCCTCGGCCGGAAACCCCGACAGGGGGTCCTGCGCGCCCGCTTTCGCGCCCCGCGCCTCACTGAAAATGGCGTACGGACCGCGCAGATACGGCCGCACAGCACGCTGGAGATAGGTGTACGTCGCACAGCCCGGCTCCCCGATCGCGGCCGCGTCGATCGCGTGGACGGAATCCGTCATCGCCGGGCCGTCCGGATCGGTGCGGGCCGCGTAGTAGTCGAGCGTGGCGGCCGCCGCGCCCGGCTCCATCGGCCACTCCAGCGGGTAGACGAGCAGCACGGTGTCGGCCTGCTTGATCGTCGAGCCGTCGTAGCCCGCGTACTGGAGGAAGAGCTTGCGCTTCGGGTCGTACGGGATGCGCAGACCGTCCGCGACCCTGTTCCACTCGGCCGGAGCGGGGTGGCCGAGGAGCTCGGCCGCGCGGGTGGCGTTGCGAAGGGCGGTGGCGGCGACGGCGTTGGTGAACACCCCGTCCGTGACACCGTTGCTGTACTCGTCCGGGCCCGCGACCTCCTTCACGGAGTAGCTGCCGTCATCGTTCGCGGTGGCGCGCGAGGCCCAGAAATCCGCGATGCCCCGCAGGAGTTGCCAGCCGTGGCCGGCCAGCCAGTCACGGTCGCCGGTGGCCAGGTAGTACTGCCAGACGGCCAGTGAGACATCGCCCTGGAGATGGTTCTGCGTGACGCAGTGCGGGGGGTTCCAGCTCTGGCACTCCGACCAGAGGTTGCCCTTGCTCGCGCTCGTCCACGGGTAGAAAAGCCCCTTGAACCCCAGCTTCTCGGCGTTGGTACGGGCCCGGTCGCGGGTGCGGTAGCGGTACTCGACCACCGAACGGGCCAGCTCGGGCCGGGTGGCGAGCAGCCCGGGGTACATCCATGTCTCGGCGTCCCAGAACACCATGCCCGCGTAGTTGTCACTGGTCAGCCCGGCCGGGGCGATGCTGTCGCGGGAACCGGTGCGGGTGGCGGCGAGGAGCCCGTACTGCGCGGAGCGGAGCCACTTCTGGAGGTCGGGGCTGCCCGGTACGGACACGTCCGCGGACCAGTCCCGGCGCCAGACGGCGGCGCTCTCCGCGAGGACCGCGGACCAGCCGAGCCGCGCCCCGCGCCGGGAGGCCTCACGGGCGGTGGTGCGCGGGGCGCGCGAGGTGAGCGCGGTGTCGACCCCGACGTACTTCTCGAACGTGTACGTGCGCCCGGCGCTCACCGGGGACGCAGCCGCGTCCGGCGAGCCCTGGCGCATCGTCTGCACGATCGCGCCCGTCGTTCCGGTGCCCCGCGTGCGGAACGTCCCGTCGTCGTCGAGCGCGATCCGGCGTGCGCCGCGCGGGTCGAGCCGGCCGGTGACCGTAGCCGTGCCGCTCCAGTGCGGGGTCATACGCAGTCGGACGGCGCCTGTGTGCACGGAGGCGCGGTCGGCCAGCACCTCGTACGTCAGGTCGGTCGCGCGGCCGTCGGAGGTCGTCCAGCGCAGCGACGTACGCACCAGACCGCAGCGCATGAACACCGTCTGGCGGTACCGGGAGATCCGGCCCGCCGGAGTGGCGGAGCCGTACGTCTCGTCGCCCACGCGCACGTCGAGGTTGGTCCAGCTCGGCAGTGCGGCAGCCACTTCGCGTCCGGCGGCGAGGTCCTCGTCGCGGCCGAAGAGCCCGGCGACGAAGGCCCCGTCGTAGCGCGGGGTGAACAGCGGCCAGCCGGTCTTCTCGCCCGGCTCCGCGTATCCGGCGCCCGCGGCGGGCACCCGGTGGCCGAGGTATCCGTTGCCTACATAGGGGTCGTAGCCCTTGGCCTCGCCGAACGTGGTGGACGTCGGCGCCCAGGCGGGGTCGGTGTCGCGGCCGCAGGCGGGACGTGCACCGGTACCGGGACTGACGGCAGGACTGACAGCAGGGCCGGTGGCTGGGTCGGTGGCTGGGGGGCGCGCTGCCTGGTGCGAGGCGTAGGCGACGGGCGGAAGGGGCGCGATCAGGGCGCAGGCGACCAGTGACGTGAGGAGGGAGATTCGCGAGGGGCTCACGGTACGAACGTAGGGAAACAGGCCCGGCACATCGGCGCACGGCGCGCTGGTGAACGGCTGATACGGCGATGGGCGGAGGTACCCGCGGCTGAGCTACCGCCTGTGGGCAACGGAACCCGTTGGACACCGGGCTCCAGGTGTTCGATGATCCGCGCCTGTGACGACGAAACAGCTTCTGGTCCGCGCCGCTGCCCGCAACAACGCTGAATGGTGTGCGGCGATGAGCCGGTCGCACGGCTTGGCGAGCACGTTCGGGGCGCAGGCCTGGACTGCCCCGGCACGTACGCCGCTCTATTACCCCGACGCGGTCACGTTGGTGCCGGGCGCCGAGTTGTCAGCGGTGGCGGCCGGGATCGACACCACGACGCCCGGAGCCTCGGTCAAGGACAGTTTCGCCGACCTCGCCTTGGTGGAAGCGGGATTCCAGGTGCTGTTCGAAGGGCAGTGGATCCACCGTCCAGCCAGTACTTCCGCCACCGCGTCGGACCTCACCTGGGAGGTGGTCGGCACCCGGGACAAGCTGCGTGCCTGGGCGCACGCGTGGGACGACGGGGATGGCAACGCGGATCTCTTCCGGCCCGAACTGCTCGATGACCCTGCCACGTTCGTACTCGCAGGAAGGTCCCCCGACGGCGCGGTGGTCGCCGGCGCGGTGGCGAGCCGGAGCGACCAGGTGGTCGGGGTCTCGAACGTCTTCGCGCTGAACGGCGGGCCCGACGCGGCCTGGCCGGTCGTGCTGGACGCGGTGCACTCACTGTTTCCGACGGTGCCCGTCGTCGGCTACGAACATGGCGATGACCTGGAAGCCGCCCTCGGGCACGGCTTCGAGCCGGTCGGTCCGCTGCGGATCTGGCTGCACGGATAGGGCCTGTCGTCAACTGTCGGTCGCCCGAAGAGCGGCCGCGCGGCAGACGGCGGTTTGCCGACAGGCCATAGGGCCTTTCGGCCATGATCAGCCGGACAGGTCCTGGGAACCTCTTCTCTGGGTCAGGTTTGGGTCAGGCCGCGAGGCCCGTCTTGAGGCCCGCGCCGCACAGCGGTACGACGACGCTGCGGTCCTTCCAGCCGCCGACCGCGGCCCAGCACGCGACCCCCGTCGTCTCCACGTAGAAGCCGCGGGCGGCCAGATCCAGTTGGGCGTCGCGGATCTGGTCCTCGGTCACGGTCAGGAAGGTGCCGCCGGACTCGCGCACCGCCGCGAGGATCGCCGGGGCGCGCGGGGGGCGCGGAATGGCGATGCCTTCGGCGAGGGTGGGGGAGAGGGGCCCGGCCGGGCTGTCGAGGAGATCGTCCGCCCCGGCGCGGAAGGCGTGGGCCAAGGGGGAGACGGCCTCGGCCTGTACGGCGATCAGGGCCGGGCGGGCGTCGATCAGGCCCTGGTCGCGGAGCTCAGAGATGGCCAGGGCCGCGCCGAGGAGCAGGGTGCCGTTGCCGACCGGTACGGCGATCGCGTCGGGGAGCCTGCCGCCGAGGTCCTCCCACAGCTCGTACACGTAGGTCTTCGTGCCGTGCAGGAAGTACGGGTTGAACACGTGCGAGGCGTAGAAGGTGCCGGGTGCGTCGGCGGCGGCTCGGGCGGCCAGGGCGGTGGCCTCGCGGTCCCCGGGGACGATTTCCAGCCGGGCGCCGTGGGCCCGGATCTGCTCGGTCTTCTTCGGGGACGTGCCCTCGGGGACGTACACCGTGCACGGCAGCCCGGCGCGGGCGCAGTAGGCCGCGACGGCGGTGCCCGCGTTGCCGCTGCTGTCCGCCACGACGCGAGCGGGGGAGAGGCACCGGGCGAGTTCGGCGAGCATCACCGCGCCGCGGTCCTTGAAGGAGAGCGTCGGCATCAGGAAGTCGAGTTTGGCCGAGACCGTACCGGTGAGCGGCACGAGCGGGGTGCGGCCCTCACCGAGAGTGGTGGCGGGTGCGGCGAGCGGCAGCACCTCCTCGTACCGCCAGAGGGAGTTGACCCGTCCGGGCAGCGCACCGGCACGTACGGGGCCCGCGATCTCGAAGTCGAGGTCCCAGGGGCCGCGGCAGACCGGGCAGCACCAGGTCAGCGAGGAGACGTCGGCACGGGTTCCGTCCTGCGGGCAGAGGTAAGAGGTGGCCATGGCAGCCAGCATCTCAGGAGGGCGCGCGCGGGAGTCGGCGACTCAGGGGTGGCCGGTGCGGTGCAGCGCTGGTGCGGTGCGGCGCTGGGTGTCTGCCGGGTATGCGCACGTCGATAGCGAATCATCACTTCGAGTGAATCTCTGGCCTGTGCTTGCGGTACGGAACCGACGGTTGCGACGCTGTTGCAGTCTGTCAACCTCTTGGGGAGTGGCCTGTGGCTTTCGGTGAGCAGCCCGCCTATCTGCGCGTTGCGAGCGATCTGAGAGAGAAGATCGTCAACGGTTCGCTGCCGCCGCATACGCGCCTGCCGTCCCAGGCGCGTATCCGCGAGGAGTACGGGGTCTCGGACACCGTCGCGCTGGAAGCGCGCAAGGTGCTGATGGCCGAGGGGCTGGTTGAGGGCCGGTCCGGCTCCGGTACGTATGTGCGCGAGCGTCCGGTCCCGCGCCGGATCGCCCGTTCCGGCTTCCGGTCTGAGACCGGTGCCAGTCCGTTCCGGCAGGAGCAGACGGCCGAGGGGGCGCGGGGGACCTGGGATTCACGGAGTGAACAGGAGGGGGCGAGTCCGGAGATCGCCGAACGGCTCGGGATCGAGCCCGGCGACCGGGTGATGCGTACGCGCTACGTGTTCCGGGAGTCGGGTGAGCCGATGATGCTCTCGACCTCCTGGGAGACCCTCGCGGTCACGGGGCGCACGCCGGTGATGCTGCCGGAAGAGGGTCCGCTGGGCGGCTGCGGGGTGGTCGAGCGGATGGCCGCCATCGATGTGGTCGTGGACAACGTGGCGGAGCAGGTCGGCGCGCGCCCGGGGCTGGCGGAGGAGCTCCTGGCGCTCGGCGGCGTGCCGGGACATGTCGTGATGGTGATCGAGCGCACGTACTACGCATCGGGGCGGGCGGTCGAGACCGCCGACGTGGTGGTGCCGGCCGACCGCTATCGGATCGCCTACCACCTGCCTGTCCGGTGACCGGTCATCGGGAGGGCCGTTCCTGCTGGGTGACCGATAGCCGGTGGAACCCGTCCGCCGCCCGTGACGACAAGTTAACGTCCGCGCAGGTCCCGTAACAGCCGGGCAATCGTCTTCCGTGATGGCTTGTCATGTCCTGCTCCTAACTTCCCGTTCGAACCCGCACACCGGACTGACGAACGGGAAGTCACCGATGACGGACACAGTCATACCCCAGACGGCCGGGGCTCTTGAGGCGGCTGCCGCCCCGGGAGCTCCGGATGGTGCCCCGGGGGACCCGGACGCCGCTCCGGGGGCACCGGGGAGCGGAGCCGGATCCTCGCCGCCCAGGCGCAGTTACGCCAAGCTCGCCGCCGACGAGAGTCGTGAGGACTACTCCCTCCGCTACGCACCGCACTCGTTCCGGCGCTGGTCGCCCGGCGTGGTCGCGGGCACCGCGCTCGGCGGTATCGCCTATCTGGCCGACTTCGCCATCGGTGCCTCGATCGTCTTCACCTACGGCTTCACCAGTGGGTTCGCCTCGATCCTGGCGGCGGCGACGATCATCTTCCTCACCGGCATCCCCATTGCCCGAGCCTGCGCGAAGTACGGCCTGGACATGGACCTGGTCACCCGTGGCGCCGGCTTCGGCTACTTCGGTTCGACGCTGACCTCGCTGATCTACGCGTCCTTCACCTTCATCTTCTTCGCCCTCGAAGGCTCGATCATGGCGCAGGCCATGCATCAGGCCGTCGGCCTGCCGGTCCAGGCGGGCTATCTGATCACCACCCTGATCGTCATCCCGATCGTCTTCCGGGGGATGGGAGCCCTCGCCAAGGTCCAGGCCTGGACCCAGCCGATCTGGATCATCGGCTTGGTGCTGCCGTTCGTCGTCCTCGCCTTCGAGGCGCCGGACGCCTGGGGCGCGTTCAGCTCCTTCGGCGGCACGGAAGGCGCGGGCTCGGGATTCTCCTGGATCGGGTTCGGACTGGGCACGGGCGTCGCGCTCTCGCTCATCGCCCAGATCGGTGAGCAGGCCGACTACCTGCGTTTCATGCCGGCGAAGACGCAGGCCAACAAGCGCCGCTGGAACATCGCGGTCCTCGCCGCCGGTCCCGGCTGGGTCATCATCGGCGCGGCCAAGCAGCTCGGCGGTGCGCTGCTCGCCTTCGTCGCACTCGAAGCGGTCGGCAAGACGCACGCGCTGGAGCCGATCGCACCGCAGATCGAGGCGCTGAAGCCCTGGCTCGGCTCGTTCGCCCTGCCCGCCGCCGCACTCTTCGTGATCGTGTCGCAGATCAAGATCAATGTGACCAACGCCTACAGCGGCTCGCTGTCCTGGTCGAACTTCTTCTCCCGGATCACCCACCGTCACCCCGGCCGGGTCTGGTACATCTTCCTCAATCTCGTCATCGCGCTGACGCTGATGGAGATGAACATGTTCGCCGCCCTCAATAAACTGCTGGGCTTCTACTCGAACGTCGGCATCGCGTGGATCGCGGCGGTCGCCGCCGACCTGGTCATCAACAAGCGGATCGGGCTGAGCCCTCCGTACATCGAGTTCAAACGGGCCTACCTGTACGCGGTGAACCCGGCGGGATTCGGCTCGATGGTGATCGCCTCGACCGTCTCGATCCTCGCCTTCTTCGGGCTGTTCGGTACGTATGCGGAGGCCTTCTCCACCTTTATCGCGGCCGGCCTCTCGCTGACCCTCTGTCCGCTGATCGCCTGGGCGACCAAGGGCAAGTACTACCTGGCCCGGCCCAATCCGGTGAACGGTCCGGGAGTCGAGGTCGCGGACCTCACCGCCACCCACACCTGCTCGGTCTGCGAAACGGCCTACGAGCTCCCGGACATCGCGGACTGCCCCGTGCAGTCCGGCCCGATCTGTTCGCTGTGCTGCTCGTTGGACGCGGAGTGCGGGGACGTCTGCCGCGAAACACCGGCCAACGGTCCGGTCCTCATGCCGATGCCCGTACTGCGCGACGGAGCGGGGGAGGGTGCGGCGGCGAACGCGAGCCGGGCGTAGGCCGCCCTGGCCGCCCTCCGGGCCCGCCCGACCCGCTCCGGGCAGCTGGGGCGGGTCCGCGCCGTTCGGTCCGAATCGGCCAGGGGGCGCGCCCAGTTGGTCGCGCCCCCTGGTACTTGGTCCACACCTGGCCGGATCGGTATCTCTTTGTGTAATTCCGTATTCGCTGTGTGAAGGTCAGGCGTACGCTCGGGCATATGCGTACAGCGGTTTCCTGGGGATCTCTAGAAACATGCACGCCGTTCACATGCACGCCTTTCAGGGGAGGGGCGCGATGCTCGGGAGGGACACGATGAGCGACAGCGGTGCCGTGCTCCCTTGGCTGGTGATACGGCAGGACGACAACGGCAACCGCTACCGCGTGGGCAGGTACGCCACGCAGGACGAGGCTCAGCGAACCGCCGACAAGCTCGATGTCCGCGGCCACAAGCAGCTCTACTGGGTGGAGCGGGTCGGGCAGGCCGCGCGGCCGTAGCGTGCCGTTCCGGTCTTTCCCGGATCCGCCGGAGCCTGCGGTGCGGTATCCCGGTGCCCGAGGTACTGGATCCGCCGGTGTCCACGGCAGTGGATCCCGGTGCTCGTGCCGCGGCCTCCGGGGTGGTCCTGCCGGGTATTACGCTCCGGGACATGAGTGATCGCGTGGTGGTGGCCGGAGCCGTGTTCGACCGGGGGCGGCTGCTCGCCGCGCGGCGCAGCGCCCCGCCCGAGCTGGCCGGCCGGTGGGAACTGCCCGGCGGCAAGGTGGAGCCGGGGGAGAGCGGTGAGCAGGCGCTCGTGCGCGAACTTCGCGAGGAGCTCGGCATCGAGACGGAACCGCTGGAGCGCGTCCCCGGCCAGTGGCCGCTGAAACCCGGCTATGTGCTCCGGGTGTGGACGGCCCGTCTGGTGTCCGGCGTGCCCGCGCCGCTGCAGGACCACGACGAGCTGCGTTGGCTCGGCCTCGACGAGAGCGACTCGGTCGACTGGCTGGAGCAGGACCGACCCGCGGTAGCCGAAGCAGTACGGCGGCTGCGGTAGCCGAGGCCGGACGGCGGCCGGCCGACGGCGCACACCGCTGGGCGGGGTGATTGCCCTGCGGCGCGCACCGCAGGGCCCGTGCGCCCTTTCTTTCCGTGCACGCCCGTTCGTGCGCATGGCCTTACACCCGTACGCCCCACGTGTCGTCGCCTCCCGGTATTCCGCGCCGATTATCGGGTATGTCCTGTTTAGCCCCCGCGAACAGGACGTTCTCCATGGCTGGTCTTGGGAAGTGATCGGCGTGATCGATACCAAAGGCGACTGCGCCGAGTGGAGCTTTCCGGCTGTCCCAGGCGCCGTGCGCTCGGCGCGGCACGCCGTTCACGAGGCGCTGCGCGGGTGGGGGCTGGACGCGGTCGTCGGGGATGTGGCGGTACTCCTGGTCAGCGAGCTGGTGACCAACTCCATGCGCTATGCCTCGGGGCCCATCCATGTGCGAGTGGTGCGGCCTCATTCCAGCGGTGACGGTCCCGGGGCGCATGCCGGTCTGTTGGTGGAAGTCTCGGATCCGCTTCCGGATCCGCCCACCGAACGTACGGCGGGACCCGACGACGAGGGGGGCAGAGGACTGCAGCTCGTGGCCTGCTCCGCCAGGCGATGGGGGATCAGGTGCGGAAAGAGTGGCAAGACGGTGTGGTTCGAGCTGGCCCTGCCTGGTTAGGAGTGGGGTGGGACGAACAGCGATCACCCGAGGTCGTACAGAACCTGGCTGAAAGGGACTGAGACCGTGCTGTGATCGTGAACGCCGTGTCGGTGAGGGCCGTAGTGCTGAATACTGCGGGCAGGACCGGTCCGGTGTGTGAGCTGGAGGGGACGGTCGCGTGAGCGAGATACCTGGGACAGCGGGCGACGTCGTGTGGCAGAGCAGTCCGCCTGGCTCGATTTACGACTACATCAGGGCCGCCTCCTTCTCGATCGGCCCCGACGGTCTGATCGAGCAGTGGAGCCGCCGGGCCGCCGGCCTCTTCGGCGTTGCCGCGCACGAGGCGCTGGGCAAGGACCCGGTCGAGGCCTTCATGCCCGGAGAGCTGCGCCGTGACGGCCATCGCCGGATCAGCGAAGTGCTCGACGGCAAGGAGTGGACGGGACTCGTCCCCTTCCGTATGCCCGGCGAGGACGCACTCCACGGCCTCGCCGAGATCTATGTGATGCCGAGTGAGACAGCGACGGGTGAACGGGCTGCGGTCTGCATCGTCGTGGACGTCCGCGCGCTGCGCGGCATAGAGACCGACCTCGCGGCCTCGCAGGCGATTTTCGGCCAATCTCCCTTCGGCTTTGTACTGTTCGGTACCGACTTCACGGTGCTGCGGGCCAACCAGCGCTTCGCCACCGTCTTCGGCGGCCGCGCCGACGACCACCGCGGCCGCACCGTCCACGACTATCTCGCCGGTAAGGAGGCCGACCGGCTGGCCGCCACCCTCAGCCGCGTGCTGACGACCGGTGAAGCCGTCACCGACCTCCAGCTCGTCGGCACTGCCCCGGGTGAACCGGAGCGCCGGCACTGGTCGATGAACCTCTACCGGGTGCACAGCGGATCGGGCCGCCCCATCGGCATCGCCGGACTCGCCACCGACGTCACCCGGCGCCATATCGCCGCCCGTGAGGCTGCCAGCGCCAGGCGCAACCTCGCTCTGCTCAACGAGGCAAGCGCCCGCATCGGCAACTCCCTCGATCTGGAGACCACCGCCCGCGAACTCCTCGACGTCGCCGTACCGGGCTTCTGCGACCTGGCATCCGTCGACCTCTACCAATCGCTCCTCACCGGTGAGGAGGCGCCGCCGGGCAGTTGGAGCTCGCTGCGTCAGGAGTCGGTCGGCGGTTCCGCCGAACTGCGCCGCGTCGCCTTCGCGAGCGCCGTTTCGGACGCCATGCCCGATGCGATGCCCGGCAGCGGTTCCGGCGCCGGTCCCGGTGGTGATGACGCCTCGCTGGGCCGACCGCTCGTCGGACCGCCCGCGCTCGGAGCGGTGCACCGCTACCCGTTCAACTCGCCGTGCGCCATAGCCCTGCGCACCGGCCGTGTCGAGGACGTGCCCGGCGACGACCGCGGATTCGTCCAGTCCACCTTCGCGGTGCCGATGGTCGCCCACGACACCGTGGTCGGCCTCGTGCAGTTCTCCCGTACGAAGGGCAGTGAGCCCTTCGGGGAACGGGACCGGGCGCTGGCCACCGAACTCGCCGCCCGCGCGGCAGTCTGCATAGACAACGCCCGACTCTACCGGCGCGAGCACGAGCGGGCCCTGATACTTCAGCGCAGCCTGCTGCCCCCCGGCGACCCCGAGGCCGCCGGCCTCGACATCGCCTGCCGCTATCTGCCCGGCAACACGGCGACCGAGGTGGGCGGCGACTGGTTCGACGTGATCGAACTCCCCGGGCACCGCACCGCCCTGGTCGTCGGTGATGTGATGGGCCGCGGACTGCGCGCGGCGGTGGCCATGGGGGAATTGCGCACCGCCGTAAGGACCCTGGCCCTCCTCGACCTGGAACCCGCCGAGGTTCTCTCCGCGCTCGACGAAGTCGCCCGAGGCCTCGGCACCCCCGGTGGCAGCACCTCCTCCGACGGGAACGGCGGCGCCCAGTGGCCCTCGCGGGCCGCGCACAAGTCCCGCGAGGCTGACCTCTCCGAGGTCTATCTGGCGACCTGTATCTACGCCGTCTACGACCCGGTCACCCGACGGTGCACCTTCGCCAATGCCGGACATCTTCCCCCTGTCGTGGTTGAGCCGGGTGAACCGGCGCTCCTGCTGGACGTCCCGCCCGGTATGCCGCTCGGTGTCGGCGGCGAGCCCTTCGAGGAAGTCGAGGTCGAACTCAAGGAGGGCGCCCTCCTCGCCCTCTACACCGATGGCCTCGTCGAGTCCCGCGACCATCCGCTGGACGAAGGACTGGAAGCACTGCGCGGCGCCCTCGTCGAACCCGCGTCACTTCTTGAGGACGTCTGCGACCGCGTACTGAGCACCCTCGACACCCGCCACGGCGAGGACGACATCGCCCTGCTGATGGCCCGCATCCAGGGGCTGCCGACCGAAGCCGTCGGAGACTGGCGGCTGCCCCGCGAACCCCGCTCGGTCGGCCGCGCCCCCGGGCCCCCCCCC
>CBRG010000168.1 GCA_000470535.1 Streptomyces sp. AW19M42 | reverse complement strand
GGGAGCCGCAGCGTGACGACTCCGAGGGCGCCGGCCTTCGGCATCAGCAGGACCGCGACCGCCGCGCCGAACTGCACGGAGAGGCCGCCCGCGACCACCAGTGCGACCGGGGCGAGCGCGGCTCTGCGCCCTCCGGCGGGGGCCGGGCGGCCCGGCTCGCCGAGGGCGGTGACCGCCTCCGGTACGGCGACTGCGGCGGCCCGTTCTGCGGCGGTGCCCTGGTCGTTCACCTGTGGCCTGACTTCCCTGGTTCACGGTACGCGAGGCAGTGCAAGATGCTGCACTGCCCAATTGAAGATACTGCACTCACCTCGTGCAGCCATCCCTCTACCGTAGGAGGAACGGGTCGCCGCCGTCGCGCCGACCGTCCGCTGGCTGTCCGCCATCGCGGCGGGCCGGGGCGCCGGGGTCTCCACCGCCTCGACCGCCGCGAGGCACCCGCACGCCGGTGTCGCCTACCGGCCGCTCACCGACGCGCCGACCGTGCCGGTGCTGCTCGCCCGCCGCGATGCGCCGGGCCATCCGGCGCTGGGCGATCTCGCGGCGCCGGACCGCGAGATCGTGGGGCGGGACGGCTCGGAGCGAGGGGGCGGTGCGCCTGCGGCGAGGCTGGATGACGAGGGCACGATCAAGCCCAGCCGAGCGGAGTCAAGCCCCTCCGGCGATGGGGGAGCGGGGGTCCGGGGGCAGCGCCCCCGGGGGCAAGCCCTCCGCCAGGACCTCGGCAAGGTGCCGCGCCCGCACCCCGCCCACCTGGCCCAGCTGCGTCCGGCAGGAGAACCCGTCCGCCAGGATCTCCGTGCCGGTCCCCGCCCCCCGTACGGCCGGCAGCAGCGCGTCCTCCGCGCAGGCAACAGACACCTCCCAATGCCCCCGCTCGAAGCCGAAGTTACCGGCGAGGCCGCAACAGCCGCCCACCAACTCGCCTTTCAGACCCGCCCGTTCCCGCAGACGGCGGTCCGCGGCGTCGCCCAGGACCGCGTGCTGGTGGCAGTGCGTCTGGCCGGTGACGGGGCGGTCCAGTCGGGGTGGGGCCCAGTCGGGGGCGTACTTCTCCAGATACTCGGCCAGGGTGTGGACCGAGGACGCCAGGGCGGCCGCGCGGGGGTCGTCGGGGAGGAGCTCCGGGAGGTCCGTGCGCAGAGTGGCCGCACAGCTTGGTTCGAGGACGATCACCGGGGAGTCATGGGTGCCGGCCAGCCGGCCCAGGGTGCGGCGCATCACCGAGCGGGCCCGGTCCAGCTGCCCCGTCGAGACGTAGGTGAGGCCGCAGCACAGGCCGCGGGCGGGTGGCATCACCCGGCGGCCGGTCGCCGCCTCCACCACCCGCACCGCCGCCCGGCCCACCTCGGGCGAGAGGTGTTCGGTGAAGGTGTCGGGCCAGATGGTGGCCACCCGGTCGCCGGAGAAGACGAACGTCCCTTTGCCCCAGCGCCGGTTCAGCCACCGGGTGAACGGCTCCCGGGCCAGGACCGGGATCCCGCGCTCCGGCGCGATGCCCGCCAGCCGCTTGGCGAGCCGGGCCAGGGGCGCCACCCGGGCCAGTGCGTTCAGAGCACCCGCGAACGGGGAGGCGAGGCGCAGCCACAGCGGCAGCCACCCCAGCGCGTAGTGGGCGGCCGGGCGCACCCGCCCCTCGTAGTGATGGTGCAGGAACTCCGCCTTGTACGTGGCCATGTCGACGCCCACCGGGCAGTCGCTGCGGCAGCCCTTGCAGGACAGGCACAGGTCGAGCGCGTCCCGTACCTCTGTCGAGCGCCAGCCGTCCGTGATCACCCCGCCCGCCGGGCCGGCCAGCATCTCGTGCAGCAGCCGGGCCCGGCCCCGGGTCGAGTGGGCCTCCTCGCCGGTCGCGCGGAAGGACGGGCACATCACGGCCGGTCCCGAGGCCTCCTTCGTACGGCACTTGGCGACGCCGACGCACCTGCGCACCGCTGCCGAGAAGTCGCCGCCGTCGTGCGGGTAGCCGAAGGCGACGTCGACCGGTCGGCGCGGCAGCACGTCGAAGCGGAGGTTCTCGTCGAGACGGGCCGGGCGGGCGAGGATGCCCGGGTTCATGCCGCCGTCCGGGTCCCAGAGGTCCTTGAAACGGGCGAAGAGGCCGACCAGTTCGTCCCCGTACATCTTCGGCAGGAGTTCGGCGCGGGCCTGGCCGTCGCCGTGCTCCCCCGACAGGGAGCCGCCGTGCGCGACCACGAGCGAGGCGAGCTCCTCGGAGAAGCGGCGGAAGCGGGCCACGCCGTCGCCGCTCAGCAGGTCGAAGTCGATCCGCACGTGGATGCAGCCGTCGCCGAAGTGCCCGTAGGGGGTGCCGCGCAGGCCGTGTTCGGCGAGCAGGGCGCGGAAGTCGCGCAGGTAGGCGCCGAGCCGGGCGGGCGGCACCGCGCAGTCCTCCCAGCCGGGCCAGGCCTCGCTGCCGTCGAGCATCCGGGTCGCGGTGCCTGACGCGTCCTCCCTGATCCGCCACAGCGCCCGCTGCCCGGCGGGGTCTGTGACGACGGCGGTGTCCACCGCCTCCGCCGACGCCGCCCGCGCGATCCGCTCCGCGTGGGACCGCGCCTCCGCCAAAGTGGCGCCGCCCGTCTCGACGAAGAGCCAGGCCGCGCCGCGCGGCAGCCCGGCCGGTTCGCGTACCAGGTCGGCGGCCATGCCCTCGACGGTCAGCGGGTGGAGCGGGAGGAGGCCGGGGGCGGCCTCTGCGGCGGCGGACTCGTCGGCGTAGCCGAGGACGGCGAGCGCGCGGGCGGCAGGCGCCTCGACGAGCCGCAGCGTCGCCTCCGTCACCACGCCGAGCGTGCCCTCGCTGCCGCAGAACGCACGGGCGGGCTCTGGGCCGCGCTCGGGCAGCAGGGCGTCCAGTGCGTATCCGGAGATGCGGCGCGGGAGTTCGGGGAAGCCGGTGCGCAGCAGGGCGAGGTGGGCGGCGACCAGCTCCTGGAGCCCGGCGGGTCCGGGCGCGCCGGGTTCCAGGCGCAGGGTGTCGCCGCCGTAGCGGGCGACGGTCAGCGCGTGGACGTTGTCGGCCGTGGTGCCCCAGGCGACCGAGTGCGAGCCGCAGGAGTTGTTGCCGACCATGCCGCCGATGGTGCAGCGGCTGTGTGTGGAGGGGTCCGGGCCGAAGGTGAGCCCGTGCGGGGCGGCGGCGGCCCGCAGTTCGTCCAGGACGACGCCCGGCTGGACCACCGCCGTACGGGAGCCGGGGTCCAGTTCGACGACCGAGCGCAGGTGGCGGGTGAGGTCGAGGACGACCCCGGTGCCGGTGGCCTGCCCGGCGATGGACGTGCCGCCGCCGCGCGGCACGACGGGCACCCCGTGCGCGCGGCAGACGGCGAGCGTGGCGGCGATGTCGTCGGCGTCGCGCGGGGCGACGACTCCGAGCGGCACCCGGCGGTAGTTGGACGCGTCCATCGTCGTCAGGGCCCGTGCGGTGGCGTCGAACGCGATCTCGCCGCGCACCGCGGAGCGCAGCGCTTCGGCGAGTGCGGTGCGGTCGGGTCCGGTGCGGTCGGGTCCGGTTGTTGCCTCACGAGGTGCCATCCGGCCAGGATGCCGCCGGTCGGGGCCGGTGGCCCGCCGCGTCCTCGCGTTTCTGCCGAATGCGTCAATACCTAGGAATTTGACGGGTAACCGAACACATACGCAACAGAGAGCACCACGAGTTCTTCCCAAACAGACCGTCAGTTCTCATATAGTGATTGAGACTTGTCTGGGAATCTTCTGTTCCAGTTGTCCCACTTACCTACCGCCCCACCGACTTACCCGAATCATCCCGTCCATCACCGTCCGCCCCGTCCGCCACCGTCCGCCACCAAGGACTCCGCTTGCGCCCCTCAACCAGGCCCACCGCACTTGCCCTGCTGGCCACGGTCGTCATCACCGGGTCCCTGTGCCTCTGGGCGGCCCTCGCCGCCCCCGACTCGGCCAGGACCGCTGTGGCATGGGGGGCGGGCGCCGCGGCCGTACTGCTGTCCGCCGCCGTCGCCACCGCCGTCCACGCCCGTGCCACGGTGCGGCGGCTGCGGGAGGAGTACGCGGCCGAGAGCGGCAGGTTCAGCGCCGAGACCTCCCGGATGGTCTCCACCTCCGCCTACGAGGCCCAGCGGTTCACCGCCGAGACGGCAAAGACGAAATCGGCCGCCGCCGCGGAGGTCGCCCGGATCACCGAACAGGCAGCGGCCGACGTCGAGCGCCTCACCGCGCAGAACGCCGCGCTCAAGGCCCGCGCCTCCCGCAGCGAGACCGAGCGCGCCGCCGCCGTCGCCGCCTGCGCCAACGCCGCGGGCCGGATGCAGGCACTCGCCACGAGCATGCTCGCCGACCTGCGCGACATGGAGCACCGGCACGCCTCGGAAGACGTACTGGGCGATCTGCTGCACCTGGACCACCGCACCGCCCAGGCGGGCCGGCTGGCCGACTCCATCGCCGTGCTGACCGGTGCGCGCTCCGGACGCCGCTGGGCCAAGCCCATCGTCATGGAGTCGATCCTGCGCGGAGCGATGGGCCGGATCAGCGGCTACCAGCGGATCCGCCTGCACTCCACCAGCGACGTCGCCGTCGCCGGGCACGCCGCAGAGGGCATCATGCACGCGCTGGCCGAACTCCTCGACAACGCCGCGAACTTCTCACCCCCCACGGCCGAGGTCCACGTGTACGTGGAGGAGGTGCCGGCCGGCATCGTGCTGACCGTCGAGGACAGCGGCCTGGTCATGAGCGATGTGCAGCTGCGCCGCGCCGAGCGCGCCGTCTCCGCGCAGAGCCAGGACCTGACCGGTCTCTCCGGCACCCGGCTCGGCCTCGCCGTCGTCGGGCGGCTGGCCCGCAAGCACGGGCTGACGGTCTCTTTCCGGCCGTCGGCGCGCGGTGGCACGGGCGCGCTGATGATGCTGCCGCAGGAGGTCATCACCAGGGCCCCGGCGCCGGTCCCCGCACCGGCCCCGGCCCCCGCGCCGGTCCCGGAAGCCGCCTCCCCGGGTGAACCCGAGCCCGTCCACGCCCCCGCGGCCGACGGGCCGGCCGGAGCCGCCCGTACCAGCGAGGCCGCACCGTCCGGCGCCGCGGACAGCGCCCCGGACAGCTCCCGCACCCTGGAGTTCCTGCGCTCCGACTCCCTGCCGAACTCCTCCTCGGACACCATGTCGGACACCACCGGCGCCCTCCCCCGGTTCGGGGAGAGCGGCCTGCCCAAGCGTTCCCGCGGCCGCACCCTGGCCGCCGCCGAGTCCCGCGCAAGGGCCTCGGCCGACAGCGGTACCGGCGACGGCGGCGACGCGACCGACGGGTTGGCCCCCCGGCCCCGTACGTCCGACCCCAAGGCCCAGGCAGCCCGCTTCAGCAGCTTCCGCCAGGCCGTACGGCCCAACTCCCCGCATCCGGAAGGCAACACCCGATGACCGCGACCACGGACGAGAAGCTCAACTGGCTGCTGGAGGGGCTCCTTGAGCGCACCCCCGGCACCCGCCACGCCCTCGTGCTGTCCAGGGACGGCCTCAAGCTGTGCCGCACCCCCGAGCTCTCCGTCGACCAGGCCGACCAGCTGGCCGCGATCTCGGCCGGCATCCAGAGCCTGTCGCACGGCGCGTCCGTCGAGTTCGGTGACGGCACCGGCGGTGTACGGTCCGCGATGGCCGAGTTCTACGGCGGCGTGCTGTTCATCGTGGAGGCGGGTGCGGGCGCCCACCTCGCCGTCGTCGCCTCCGAGGACGCCGATGTCGGCCTCGTCGGGCACAACATGAGCGAGCTCGTCGAGCAGCTCGGCGAGCACCTCGTGGCCCCGCCGCGCGAACCCTCCGGACCCCCCGGGAACCAGGGGACCTCCGAGAACACGGCCGTATGACGACGCGCCCGCGTCCGGGCCGGGACGACGACCCGGACCGGCTGTACACCCTCACCGGTGGCCGCAGCCGCTCCAACTCGGACGTCTTCGACCTGGTGACACTCGTCGTCTCGGAATGCGAACCGGCCCCCGGTATGCAGTCGGAGCACGTCGCGATCCTGCGCATGTGCGAACGGCCCGCCGCGGTCGTCGAGATCGCCGCGAGCCTCGACCTGCCCGTCAGCATCGTGCGCATCCTGCTGTGCGATCTGCTCGACACCGGCCGGATCAGCGCCCGCCACCCTCGTACCGCACGCGTCGCGGACCGGCTCCCCGACCCCGACATCCTGGAACAGGTGCTCGTTGGACTCCGCAACCTCTGACCGTGACGCCCTTCGGGCCACGGCCGACAACGGACTGAAGATAGTCGTCGTCGGCGGCTTCGGCGTCGGCAAGACCACCATGGTCCGATCCGTGAGCGAGATCCGTCCGCTCAACACGGAGGAGACGATGACCCGCGCGGGCGAGGCCGTCGACCACCTCGACGGCGTTCACTCCAAGACGTCCACCACCGTCGCCTTCGACTTCGGCCGGATCACGCTCGACGAACGCTCGGTGCTCTACCTGTTCGGCGCGCCCGGCCAGGAGCGCTTCTGGTTCCTGTGGGACCGGCTGTTCTCCGGGACGCTCGGTGCCGTCGTACTCGTCGACACCCGGCGCCTCGCCGACTCCTGGTACGCCATCGACCGGCTGGAGCACCACGGCACCCCGTTCATCGTCGCGTGCAACGACTTCGGCGGCCCGCTCCACACCGAGCAGCAGATCCGCGAGGCACTGGCCATCTCGGACGACGTACCGCTCGTGGAGTGCGACGCCCGGGACCGGTCCTCCAGCAAGTACGTACTGATCACGCTGGTGGAGCACCTGCACGCGATGTCCGCCGCCCGCGCCGCGGGCAGCGCGCCGTCCACCGCCTCCACGGGCGACGACCAGACCCTCACCGCCCTGACCCCGGAGTCCGCCCCGTGACCCAGTGCCCCCACGCGGCCGCCACCGGCACCGGTACCGAAGCCGTCCATCTGTACGGTGGCCGCTTCCAGGACGAACCCGCCCGGCTCTACCGGGAGATGAGGCGCGACCACGGGCCGGTCGCCCCGGTCGTGCTGCCCGGCGACATCCCCGCCTGGCTCGTGCTCGGCTACCGCGAGCTGCACCAGCTCACCGGCGACCCCGTGCTGTTCAGCCGCGATTCGAAGCTGTGGAACCAGTGGGAGGCCCTCCCCGACGGCTGGCCCCTGATGCCGATGATCAGCCGGGACCAGCCGTCCATCCTCTACACGGTCGGTGAACGCCACAGCCGCCGCTCCGTCGTCATCACGGACGCGCTGGAGGCGGTGAACCCGTTCGAACTCAAGGAGAGCACCGCGGAGTTCGCGGACAGGCTGATCGACTCCTTCTGCTCGGCCGGCACCGCCGACCTCATCGCGGACTACGCGATGCTGATGCCCGTACGGGTACTGGCCAAGCTCTTCGGCTTCTCCGACGAGAAGGGCCCCGCCCTCGTCACCGCGATGAACGACATGATCAACGGCGGGCCGAGCGCGCTGGCGGGCCAGCGGCACATCGCCACGTCCGTGTACGGGCTGGTGGCCGAACGGCAGACCTCCCCCGGCGACGACGTCGTCAGCCGGATGCTCGCCAACACCGGCGGATTCACGGACGAGGACGTCTCCCGCGACCTCATGGTCATGATGGCGGCCGGCCACCAGCCGACCTCCGACTGGATCGGCAACTCGCTGCGCCTCATGCTCACCGACGACCGCTTCGCCGCCTCGCTCTCCGGCGGCCGGCACAGCGTGGGCGAGGCGATGAACGAGGTGCTCTGGGAGGACACCCCCAGCCAGAACATCGCCGGCCGCTGGGCCAGCCGCGATACCCACCTCGGCGGCCGCCACATCAAGGCCGGCGACCTGCTGGTCCTCAGCCTGGCCGGTGCGAACGCCGACCCCCAGGTCCGCACCGACGGATCCACCCTCACCGGCGGCAACAACGCCTTCTTCTCCTTCAGCCATGGCGACCACCGCTGCCCGTTCCCCGCCCAGGAGATCGCGGAGGTCATCGCCCGTACGGCGATCGAGGTCATCCTCGACCGGCTCCCCGACGTCGACCTCGCGGTCCCCGCGGAGCAGCTGACCCGGCGCCCCTCCCCGTGGCTTCGCGGGCTGACGGACCTGCCGGCACGCTTCACGCCCACCCCCGCCCTTGGAGGCCAGAGATGACCGCGACGACGACCGGAGCGCCGGCCGGCGAGGAGCAGGAACCCATCGTCCTGGATCCGTTCGTCACCGACCTCGACGGCGAGAGCGCACGGCTGCACGCGGCGGGCCCGCTCGCCCGGGTGGAGCTGCCCGGCGGGGTCCGCGTCCACACGGTCACCCACCACGCCGAGGCCAAATCGCTGCTCACCGACAGCCGCCTGGTCAAGGACATCAACGTCTGGGGTGCCTGGCAGCGGGGCGAGATCCCGCCGGACTGGCCGCTGATCGGCCTCGTCAACCCGGGCCGCACCATGCTGACGGCGGACGGCGCCGAGCACCGCAGGCTGCGCGGACTGGTCGCCCAGGCGCTCACCGTACGGCGGGTGGAGCGGCTGCGGGACGGCATCGAGGCGCGCACGAAGGTGCTGTTGGACCGGCTGGCGGAACGCCCCGCGGGCGAGACGGTCGATCTGAAGGCCGAGTTCGCCTACCCGCTGCCGATGAACGTCATCAGCGAGCTGATGGGCGTCGACTCCGCCGATCTGCCCCGGATGAAGGAACTGTTCGACACGTTCTTCTCCAACATGACGCCGCCCGCAGAGGTGCCGCAGATGATGGCGGACATCCACACCCTGTTCTCCCGGATCCTCGACGAGAAGAAGGCCTCCCCGGCCGACGACCTGACCGGTGCGCTGATCGTCGCGTCGCAGGACGGCGACCACCTCACCGACGAGGAGATCCTCAACACCCTGAAGGTGATCATCGCCGCCGGGCACGAGACGACGATCAGCCTCATCGTGAACGCCGTCGTGGCCCTCCAGAGCCACCCCGAGCAGCGCCGCGCGGTGCTCGCCGGCGAAGTGAGCTGGGACGGGGTCATCGAGGAGACGCTGCGCTGGTCGGCGCCCACCTCACACGTCCTGATCCGGTTCGCCACCGAGGACATCGAGGTCGGTGACCGGGTCCTGCCTAAGGGCGAGGGCATCATGATCTCGTTCGCCGCCCTCAGCCGCGACGAGAAGCAGTGGGGGCCGACGGCGACGGAGTTCGACGTCACCCGCTCCCCCAACCGCCACATCTCCTTCGGCCACGGCCCGCATGTCTGCCCCGGCGCCGCCCTCTCCCGCCTGGAGGCGGCCGTGGCCCTGCCCGCGCTGTACGAGCGGTTCCCGGAGCTGGCCCTCGCCGTCCCGGCGAACGAACTGCGCAACAAGCCGATCGTCACCCAGAACGACCTCTTCTCGCTCCCGGTGACCCTGCGGTGACCCAGGTGGGGCGGGAGCCACCGGCCCCCGCCCCACCTGGTGATTCCGTCCACCGGCCGGATCCGGCGTCTCACCGGACGGACGCATTCGGTGACCGCCGTGCGGAGCCGCTACCCTCCGAGTCGTGGCCGATATCGAGATTCCCGCTGACATCAAGCCCGCAGACGGACGCTTCGGCGCCGGTCCTTCCAAGGTGCGGACGGAGGCGCTCGACGCGCTGGCCGCCACCGGAACATCGCTCCTCGGCACGTCCCACCGCCAGGCCCCGGTGAAGAACCTGGTCGGCGCGGTACGGGACGGAGTGCGCGACCTCTTCTCCCTTCCCGAGGGGTACGAGGTGATCCTGGGCAACGGCGGCTCCACCGCCTTCTGGGACATCGCGACGCACGGTCTGATCGAGTCGAAGTCCCAGCACCTCAACTTCGGTGAGTTCTCCTCGAAGTTCGCGAAGGCCGCCAAGCTCGCCCCGTGGCTGGCCGACCCGACCGTCATCGCCTCCGACCCGGGCACCCACCCGGACCCGAAGGCCGAGGCGGGCGTCGACGTGTACGCCTTCACCCACAACGAGACCTCGACCGGTGTCGCCGCGCCCATCAAGCGCGTCGCGGGCGCCGACGCGGGCTCCCTGGTCCTGGTGGACGCCACCTCCGGCGCGGGCGGCCTGCCGGTCGACGTGGCCGAGACGGACGTCTACTACTTCGCCCCGCAGAAGTCCTTCGCCTCCGACGGCGGCCTGTGGATCGGGATCTTCTCCCCGGCGGCCCTGGAGCGCGCGGCCCGTGTCCACGCGTCCGGCCGGCACGTCCCGGAGTTCTTCTCGCTGCCGACCGCGATCGACAACTCCCTGAAGAACCAGACGTACAACACCCCGGCCCTGGCCACGCTGTTCCTCCTGAACGAGCAGCTGACCTGGATGAACACCCAGGGCGGCCTGGACTTCACCACCGGCCGCACGGCCGCCTCCTCCGGCCACCTGTACGGCTGGGCCGAGGAGTCCAAGTACGCCACCCCGTTCGTCACGGACCCGGCCAAGCGCTCGCAGGTCATCGGCACGATCGACTTCGCGGACGAGATCGACGCCACCGCCGTCGCCAAGGCCCTGCGCGCCAACGGCATCGTCGACACGGAGCCGTACCGCAAGCTGGGCCGCAACCAGCTGCGCGTGGCGATGTTCCCGGCGATCGACCCGTCGGACGTCCAGGCACTGACGGCGTGCATCGACTACGTCATCGAGAAGCTGTAGCTCCACCGCTGACGCGTCCGGAACGGCCCTGCACACGTGACCACGTGCGCAGGGCCGTTTCTGCTTCACTCGACGGGGTGAAGCGGTGCGTGCACGCCGGATACGGGCCCACAGTCCTACGATGATGTTCTCGACACCAGCCCTTTCAGGAGGCCCTCAATGTCTGCAGCAGCAGTCGAGCACCCCTGTGACGGTGAGCCGGAGCGGCCGAAGCGGCAGGAGCGCAAGGAGCCCGAATCGCTGCTCGACAGCGCCGAGCGGCTCTCGGAGCAGCTTCCGGGTCACCGCGTCGAGATCATCGGAGGCGTCATCACCGTGGCCCCATCGCCGGACGGCGCGCACGCTAATGCGCTGACCTCGCTCATGGTCCCCTTCCTGGCGGCAGGCCTCCACAGCGAGGAGTCCAAGGTCCTGCAGGCTGTCGGCGTCTGGCTGCCCGGCGGCCCCTCCGACTACGCCATCCCGGACCTCGCGGTCGTGGACGCCGATTTCGACAAGGGCGAGGCCAGGAACAACTGCTACGACCCCGGCGCCTTCCGCCTCGTCCTTGAGGTCACCTCCGGCAACTACCAGAACGACCTGCGGAACAAGGTCGTGGCGTACGCCGCCGCCAAGATCCCGGTCTACGTCATCCTGGACCGCAGGCACGGCCGCGTCCACATCCTCACGGAACCCTTCGCCGGTGGGTACGACAACCACCAGGTGTACGCGCCCGGCCACAAGGTCACGCTCCCCGGCTCGATCGGCGCCGAGGTCACACTCGACGTCGCCGCCCTGGTGGCAGCGGGCCGCCCCCGCCCGAAGCGGGAGCCGTCACCGGAGCCCTCCGCCGAGCCGGGGACCGAGCAGTCGCCCGAGCCGTCCGAGAGCTGAGCTCATCGACGGATCAACAGGCGACCACGCGCGCCCGGCCCCGTCCGGAGCCTGAGGACGACCCCTCATCGCGCGTCCAGCCGCCACCGCACCTCGCCGTCCTCCCACTCCCCGGTCCGCACCAGCCCCGCCGAGGCGGCCACCGCCTCGGACGCACCGTGGTCCGGGTGGATGTGGGCGACGACCGTACGCACCGCTCCCCCGTCCAGCAGGTGCGCCACCAGGCCGACCGCCGCCTCCTTGGCGTAGCCCCGGCCCTGCCACCCGGACCCGATCACCCAGGCGATCTCCGCCCGCGCACCGGTCACGTCCACCGTCGCCTGGACGTAGCCCGCGAGGCGGCCGTCACCGCGCACGGAAAGCACCCAGTTCCACCACCGCTCGGCCGGGTCCGGCGAGCCGGCGGTCTGCCGGGCGTAGCGGGACCGCAGCCCCTGCGCGTCCTGCGGGGCGCCACCGGTGAAGGTGTGCAGGGCGGGGTCGCAGAGCACGGCCGCCATCTCGTCCGCGTGGGCCACCCGCAGCGGCAGGGCGTCCAGGCGTGGGGTGGAGAAGGGCGTCGGCCCACTGTTCGTCGTCATCAGCGGATGATCTTATGGCGGCCCGGTGGCGGCCGCGAAACGCCCGCTCGCCGGTCCGCCCTGGGATGACACGGCGCCGGACCCGCGGATCATGGAAGGTATGGACACGATTGCCGAGCTCAAGCCGTTCGTGAAGCAGTACGCCGTCCTGCTCAGCACCCGGCGGCAGGACGGAACGCGGGTCGACACCCCCGTCAACATCGCCGTCGAGGGCGATCACGCCTACATCCGTACGTTCTCGTCGGCCTGGAAGGTGGAGCGGATGCGCAACCACCCCACGGTGCGCATCGGCCCGTGCACGGTACGCGGAAGCCCGACGGGCCCGCAGATCACCGCCCACGCGCGGCTCCTCCAGCCGGGATCGAAGGAGAACACACACGCCGCCCGGATGCTGTCGCGCAAGCACCCGATCGTGCAGGGCGTGCTCGTCCCGCTCGCGCACCGGATCAAGCGCGACCGGACCCTCCACTACGAGATCCGCCCACTGGAGACGTAGGGCCTGTCCGGCGCCCCGCCTCCGCTCAGCCCTTCCGGCGGCGCCTGCCCAGGAACAGCAGCAGTCCGATCCCGGCGAGCACGGCGACCCCGGTCAGCGTGGTGCCCTTCACCGGCACGCCGTCACCGCTCCCGTCGCCACCCGCACCGGCAGACGAAGGGGACTTCACCCCGGTACGGCCCGACTCGCCGCCGTTCTTCAGGTCCACCCGCACCACATCGCTCTGCTCACCCTCGGAGCCGTACATCAGTGCCGAGCCGTCGGTCGTGTACGTGACCGACTCCGCCTGCCCCAGCAGCGGGGACTCGACCGGGTAGTCCTTTCCGAGCCTGCCGTTCGCGAACACGTAGCCGCGCGCGCTGAAGTACGAGCGCAGCACCAGTTCCTTCCCGTCCGGCGAGAACGCCCCGTCCGTCACCCACGGCACCTCTCCGACCCGCCGGAAGACGTTGTCCGAACCGGCCGTGAGCTTCGCGGGCCCCTCGTAGAGCCCGCCGCCGCCCTCCTTCTTCGAGGCGATGTACACGCGCCCGGTCTTCGGGTGGACCATCAGCGCCTCCGCGTTGCGCGGGCCGTCCGCGTACTTCACGTCGAACTGCGTCGCGCGGACCGTCGCGTCCCGCAGCACCTTCGGCTCGGGGAAGCGGTAGATCCAGACGTGGTCCCAGCTGCCGTTCAGGTTGTCCCCGATGTCACCGACGTACAGGTTCCCGTCGGGCCCCAGCGAGATCGCCTCCACGTCGCGCGGCTCACCGACGCCCTTCATGGTGATCGTCGCGACGGTCTTCCCGGTCCGGGAGTCGACGGCGTAGACGTACGGCCCGTCGTCGCTGTCGTTGTGCGTCCAGTAGATCCCCGGATGGGCGCGGCTGGCGGCCAGTCCGCTGGACTCCGTGATCCTCGGGTCCTTGATCGTGAAGCTGCGGTCGGCCCCGCCGTCGTCGGCCACGGCGGGCACCGCCACCGCGAGGGACAGGAGCGCGGCGGCGCCGAAGGCAGTCAGTCGATACGAGCGCATGGCACAAGTGTCCATCGTCACGTCGCAGGCCGGAGCCATGATCGGCCATGATGACGCCATGCGTTTCATGTTCGTCGGCGATTCCATGACCATCGGGCGCGCCGGCGACTTCACCTGGCGCTACCGCATGTGGCAGCACCTCGAAGCGTCCTTCGGCGGCCCGTACGCGATCGTCGGCCCCCGCACCGAGCTCCACGACCCCGCCACGGCCACCCCGGTCTCCCACGTGTACGGCGCCCCGGACTTCCCGGCCGGGGCCCGCGCGCACCTGGCCGGCTGGGGCCAGGGCTGGCTGCACATGGCCCCGGTGATCGCGGACACGGTCGGCGCGCACCGCGCGGACATCCTGCTCGTCTCGCTCGGCCTGATAGACCTCGGCTTCTACACGGACAGCGGGCAGACCGCCCGCAACGCCCGCGCCTTCCTCACGGCGGCCCGCACCGCGAACCCGCACATCACGTGCGTGCTGCTCCCCGTCATACCGAACATCCGGGCCGAGTCCGACGCCCCCTTCGCCACCGAGTGCGCCCGGTTCAACGAACTCCTCGCCAAGACGGTGGCCGACCTCGACGAACCGGCGTCCCCGCTCCTGCTGGCCTCCCACCCGCCGGGCTACGACATCCACACGGACACCTACGACGGCACCCACCCGGGCCCGTCCGGCGAGCACCGGCTCGCGGCCGCCTACGCCGACGCGATGCACCAGGCGTGGGGGCTGGGCGGGCCGTACGTCCCGGCGCCGGACCGGCCCGCAGCGCCGGAACAGCCCGCAGCGCGGGGCCTCGCGGCTTCGCCGGACCTCGCTGCGTCGCCGGACCTCACTGCTTCGATGTCGGCTTCGCCCGTACGTGCATCCGCTCCCCCTGCGGTCCGAACAGGCTGAGGAACTCCACCGGTTCCGGCCCGACGTTGCCCCACCAGTGCGGGGTACGCGTGTCGAACTCCGCCACCTCGCCCGACTTCAGCACCAGGTCGTGCTCGCCCAGCACCAGCCGCAGCCGCCCCGACAGCACGTACAGCCACTCGTACCCCTCGTGAACCCGCTGCTCGACCGGCCCCGGCGGGCCCGTCAGTCCGGGCATGACCTGCTTGTACGCGTTCACCCCGCCGATGTGCCGGGTCAGCGGCACGAACGTCATGCCGTGCCGGTTGAACGGGCGGAACGTGACCCTCGGATCACCGGTGTCCGGCGCGCCGACGAGCTCGTCCAGCTGCACCCCGTACGCCTTCGCCAGCGGGAGCAGCAGCTCCAGGGTCGGCTTGCGGCCGCCGGACTCCAGCCGGGACAGCGTGCTGAGCGAGATCCCGGTGGTCTCGCTCAGCTGGGCCAGCGTCGTAGCGCGCTCCGTCCGCAGGGCGCGCAGCCGGGGCCCCACGCCCGTCAGGACGGACGAGAACTCGTCGTCCGTCGTGCCGTCCGCCGTGCCGCCGTCTTCCGACCCGTGGTGCTCGTGTGCTGCCATTCCTCCATGATGCCTCCGCTTGCCGATCCGGCAACCGGCTTTGTCAGGCGGTGCGGTCAGGCAGAGGCGCCGGGAGCGGCGCAAGGCCCATCATGGCCAGCGACATCCGGGTCAGCTCGCTGGTCAGCCAGTCGCGGGGCACCTGGCGCGGGCGGCGTCCGTGGTGGGCGAGGAGCTCGTCGACGGAGTGCGTCAGCACCTGCACGACGACCGTGAGATCACCGTCCAGACCGTGGCCCCGCTGTGCGGCCCGCTCGGCCTCGCTGGTCAGGAACTCCACCCAGACCGACCGCCACATAGCGAGGTGTTCGTCCATCGCCCGGCTCACCCCGAGCACCTCGACGAACGCCACCCTCGCCGCTCGCGGGTCCCGGGTGACGACCCGCACATAGGCGTCGAAGAGCCTGCGGATCCGTTCCTCCGTCGAACAGGTCTCAATGCCCTCGGACGAGAGCTCCAGCTCGGTCGCCCGCATCCCGCCGATCGCCACCTCGTCGTACAGGTCGACGAGCAGCGCCTCACGCGATTCGAACTCACGGTAAAAATCACGCAGTTGTACGTGCGCCGCGACGCAGAGATCCTCGACGGAGGTACGGGCGTACCCGTAGACAGCGAACAAGGTCCGCCCGGCCGCCAGCAGTTGCTCACGGCACCGCACCGGGTCCCTCGTCGCCCGAACTCCGTCCCATCGGTCAACCATGGCGTCCACCACCGGTCCTCCTCAGTCCGTCCAGGCCCCTGGGCCCACTCTCCCCGCTCCACCGCACCAGCGGTGGAACCGCCACACCAGCAAACGGCCGTACGTCTCAGCCGGCACCGCCGGACGCGTCCTGCGCGAGGACTGCCGCGACCCGCTCCCGCCAGGGCAACGGTTCGGGCGCCTCGAAGTCGTCGTCTCGATCAGATTCGTAGACAGGCCACTTGGCCGCGTGCGCCCGCCAGGCGGCCTCCTGGGCACACGGCGGGCAGACCGTCTCGCCACCCTTGGGCCGGAACAGGTGCTCGTGCCTCGACCCCTCGCAGGGGACGGGCGGCCGGGCCGGGGACGGTACGGAGGCGGGCACGGAGGCCTGCGCGCACACCGGCTCCGGAAGCTTCTGCAGCAGCCGGTACCGCAGGAACCCCACGGCCGACCGCACCCCGCCCGCAGGCAACTCACTGACCAGCGCCAGCCGCAGCTCCGCCGCCTTCACCCCGCGCCGCAGCCAGTCAGCAGCGGTCTCGGCCAGCCCCCGGGCCTCGCGGACCCCGAGGTGGAGTTGGGGGGTGGCGTGCCGCAGGGAGAGCAGTACCCGTTCGGCCTCGACGACCTCGGCGTCGCGCGCCGGGACGGCCGCTTCGGTATCGGGTTCGCTCGCAGGTTCGCTCACCACAGACACGGCCGAATCCCGAACCGCCCCGGAGGGTGGGTGGGTTGAGTTCTTCTCACGTTCTTCATCCACCGGTAGGTAACCACCGGCCGACCGAGTACCCGGATAACCGACCGCCGGATAGTGACTACTCGGTCCCACCTGCGGTGATTCCGTTCTCGCGTCCCGGAACCCGCGGGCCTCCTCGTCGGAGAGCGACACGTTGCTGACGAGTTGATCGGTCACCCACAGCCCTCCGTCGTTCTGCCGCCGCCACTCGTGCACGAACCCGTCTTTCTTGAGCTGTGCCTTGGCCTTCTGGTACGCACGCCCCTTGATCCCGATCCACTTGGCGTGGTCGCTCAACGCCCGCTCGGCCCGCCCCGGGGGCAGCCCCTGCACGTAGGTGATCAAGACCTTCGCGTCACTGCCGAGGCGCGGATGCCGGATGACGTCATGGGACGCCTTCACATAGCCGTAGGACGGCGGGATAGCATGAAAAAGCATTCTCGGTGGACCTCGAATATCCATCGCGGGGTGAAGGCCCTCGGACAGGTGTTGGTAGCACCACCGGGGGCCGCCCCATGCGCGGATGCGCACGGAGCGTAATGACGCGATCACGTTACCTCACAATTCTCCGCCGCTACCACACCGTTGAGCAGCTCGAACAGCAGTTCCGTATCCACGAACGGGGCTTCGGCGGTGGGGTGCGAACGCCAGTCCAGCGGATACGTCAGCCCCTCCAGCGCGGGCACCCCGACGAACGCCGCCCCCTCCCGCACCAACGCCTCGGACCCGACGGGCCACCGGTACGTGCGGGCGGTTCCGGGCGGCAGCAGGAAGTACGTACTGCGCTCCCCGATCAAGGACCGGACGATGGGCCCCGCCTGGAAGTCGGTGAACTGCATGATCTCGTACGCCACTTGCTCGCCCAGCAGGCCGATGATCCGTACGGCGTCGAAGTAGATCCCGGCATGGCGCAGGGCGTGCCCGCTCGCGGGAATCCAGGCGGGCATCAGGTCAGGTGAAGTTCTCGGTTCCATACGTAAAGCGTCGGCGCCCACACGTACGGTGACCAGGGACACAAGGCATCTGTGCACTGCTGTGCACTTGGGGGGTGGGGCTGTGCACTCCAGTAGTACCGGCGGCGGGACCGCCGAGATGTTCGGAGCATTGCTGCGGCACTACCGCGAACTGGCCGGGCTGTCGCAGGAGGGCTTAGGAGCGAAGATCGGCTTCTCCAAGTCGCAGGTGGCGATGGTGGAGCGGGGGCAACGGCCTCCGAAGGGGAATTTCGTGCCGAAGACGGACGCGGCGGTGGGTGGCAAGGGCGCGTTGATCGCAGCGGCGGTGAAATTGTCGTTCGGCCATCTGGCCTCCTGGTTCGAACCGTTCGCCGAGGAAGAAGCCAAGGCCGTGGCGCGGTACGAGTACGAGCAGAGCATCATGCCCGGACTGCTGCAAACAGAGGCGCACGCTTACGCCCTGTACCAGGCAGCCTGCCCGCCGCTCGACGACGACGAGATCGAGAGACTGGTAGCGGGCCGCCTTGCGCGGCAGATCCTGCTGACGCGCAAACCACCACCGGACATCAGCTTCATTCTGGAAATCAGCGCGATCACTCGCCCCATCGGGGGACGGGACGTGCATCGGGCGCAGCTTCAGCACCTCCTTGAAATGGGCGAGTTGCGGAACGTGCACATCCAGGTGATGTCACCCAACCGGGAGACACACGCCGGGCTGAGCGGGTCCTTCATCCTGCTGGAGACCGACGACCGGCGACGGCTGGCGTACCTGGAGGTGCAGGGCCGGAACTTCGTTGTCAGTGAACAACCTCAACTGGGAGACTTGTTTGCGACGTATGGCATGCTCCGGACCCAGGCTCACGGGCTGGAAGAGTCGCGCGAGCTGATCAAGCAGATAGCAGAAGGACTATGAGTACTGACCTGAAGTGGTTCAAGAGCAGCTACAGCGGCCAGAACGGCGGTAACTGCATAGAGGTCGCCCTCTCCTGGTCCAAGTCCAGCTACAGCGCCCCGAACGGCGGCGACTGCGTAGAGGTCGCCACCTGCCCCCACACCGTTCACGTCCGCGACTCCAAGGACCCCACCGTCCCCGCCCTCGCCCTCTCCCCCGCCGCCTGGTCGGCCTTCATCCAACACACGGTGGTCTAGAGCGATGTCCTGGTTCGACGAACTGCCCGAGGTCATCGGGCGAGCCGACTTCGGCGCCCTGGTGAAGCGGCCCCCGCGCACTATCGAACTCATGGCGTCCAGAGGGCTGGCCGCTGATCCGGTGGCCCGCAATCGCAACAAGTTCGTCTGGGCGGAGGAGGCCGCACTCGGCTGGTTCCGGTCCCTCCAGGAGCACGCGGTGGTCGTGCCCGGGAGCAAGCAGGCCATGGACGATCTCGCCGCGCACAACGCGTACGTATGTCCGCTGGACAGCAAGCACGTCGGGCTGGCCCGCCCCAAGATGCTCGTGATGTACCGGGCGGGCGGAACGGGTCTGGTCTTCGGTGTCGAGGCGGTGGAGACCGTCAACCAGGAGATCGACGGCACGCGGACCGCGTCCGCGCAGACGCGTGGGATCACGCGCGACGGCGAGCCCCTGGACCGTAGCCCCTTCCCCCGTCCGTGGACCGTCTTCCGCCTCAAGGAAGCCGGCACGATCGGCAAGGTCACACCGGCAGTCCATCAGGGCCGCTATCTGCGCATCGACGACGTCCTGGACGCGTTGACGACCGACCACCTCTCGCTGCCCACGCTCGACGAGGCGTTCCCCGCCCGCAAGTAGACGGCTGTCACTAGGCCCCGCCCTGGCCCGCACTGCCGACAGGGCCGACCTTCACAGGGGAGCCGCCGTTCTCCGAGAGGGGCAGCGAGGCGGCGCCCGGCCACTGGAGGGTGACCGTCTTCGTCTCGTTAGGCGGGGTCACCAGCAGGCCGGTGATGCGCATGCCGGAGCCGCCCGTTTCGTTGGCCGGGTAGTTGATGGGGAAGTACACGGACTTCCCGCTCTTGAGGGTGAAGGAGACGGGCTCCTGCCCCGTGCGCTTCGCGGACAGCGAGCCCGCGTTGGTCTTCAGGTCGACGCCCGCGTACCCGGACATCGCGCAGTCCGCCCCGGTGTTCTTCATCGTCACCACGACGGTGAGGTCGGGGTCGCCGTCGATGGTGTTGTCCTTCGCGGTGATCTCCAGCGCATCGGTGCCGCACGTGGCGACCTTGCCGCTGTCGCTGGAGTCGGAGCCAGAGCCGGACGCAGAGCCGGAGGCCGTGTCCTTTCCTCCGCTCTGGTCGGCGCTCTGGTCGCCGCCCGTGGCGGTGTCCGCACTCTCCTGGCCGGCCGGAGCAGCTGACGAGGAGCCCGGCGCCGCGTCCGCATCACTGTCCTGACAAGCCGTCATCAGCATGGCACCACCGACAAGAACGGCGGAGACGAGAAAAGCCTTGCGACGGTTGCCGTACATGAGAGACCCCTTGTCGATCGGTCGTCGAAGCCGAAGCGGTATCGGCTCCTCGGTACTTGCTTGGTCACTAGGACGAGACCGTGAATCGGGGGGTCACCGGCGTGGCCGTTCCACAACACCGCTGTCACAGGCCGGTGACATGGTCACCGGGCGAAGGCTGTGGCGTGCTCGGCCGTGGTCAGTGCAGGGTGATCCGGGCGGACACCGGCAGATGGTCGCTGCCGGTCGAGGACAGGGTGCGGATGGCGTCGACCGTTGCCGAGCGGGCCATGACCTGATCGATCCGGGCCAGGGGCAGGGACGCCGGGAAGCTGAAGGCGAATCCGCGCTCCGCCACGTTCAGCCGCGAGGTGAGCGGGGACAGGCCCCGGTCCTCGACCGTGCCGTTGAGGTCGCCCATCAGGACCACCTTCTCGGTCTTCTCTGCGGACAGGGCCCGGCCCAGCAGAACGGCGCTCTCGTCCCGCAGGGAGGAGGCGAGTCCGCTCGTCCGGATGCGGACCGAGGGCAGGTGCGCGACATACGCCGCGACGTCGCCGTACGGGGTGTGGGCGACCGTGCGCAGCCCTCGGTTCCAGCCCGCCTCGATGCCGTCGGGCCTGATGTCCACCAGCCGGGTGCCGGAGAGCGGGTACTTGGACCAGAGGCCGACGGTGCCCCGGACCGCGTGGAACGGGAAGTCCGGGGCGAGGGCCTTCTCGTACTCCGGCAGCGCGGCCGGCACCAGCTCCTCCAGTGCGATGAGGTCGGGTCCGGCACCGGCCAGGGCCCTTGCCGTGCCCGCCGGGTCGGCGTTCTCGTCGCTGACGTTGTGCTGCACCACCACCAGGCCCCGCGCACCGGCCTGCGCCTCGGGCCCGAACAGCCCGCCGAAGAGGTACGTCCAGACGGCGACCGGCAGGAGCAGCGCGAGCAGGGCGGTGGCGGAGCGGCGCAGCAGGGCCAGCACGAACAGGAGGACGACGACCACGCCGAGCCAGGGCAGGAACGCCTCCAGCAGGCTCCCCAGGTGTCCGGGGGAGTTGGGCACGGCTCGGTGGAACGCCAGCAGCCCACCCGTCAGCACCGCGAGGACGGCAAGCACCCTCCCCCGCGCCCGAGGGGGCGCCGACCGGGATACTGCCCCCTCCCCCACCGCCGCCGGTGTCGTACCGCTGTCCACCCGCTCCATCATGTGTTCCCGTCCGTTCGGTCTTTCCCTTCAGGACGGGCTACGGGCCTCATCAGTTTCAGCGCGCCCGTGGGCTCGGTGATCCTCGGGGCCAGCACGGCCGGGCAGATCCGGTCCAACCTCGACGCGCTCGGCTTCACCCTGCCCGACGAGCTCCGCGCCCGGCTGAACGCCGAGGTGCGGAACAAGCGCCCCGGGTACTACGCGGGCCGAAGGGGTCGCTGGTCAGCGCGGGGGCGGGGGCCGCAGGGCGTCCATGACGAGATCGATCAGCCGCCCCGTCTGCTCGGAGGTGTGGTCGGCGGCGCCCGCGAGGAAGATCCCCAGCAGCATCACGGTCACGTCGTCCGGCTCGACGTCGGCGCGGAGCGCACCGGCTTCCGCTCCGGCGGCGAGGATCGTGGCGATGGCGGCGGTGATGCGTTCCCGGGTGGCGGGCGTGGCGATCCGGCCCGATGCCCAGCCCGCCCGGAGCGTGTCCGCCATGCCGCGCTTCGTCGCGATGAACGCGGCGTACCGCTCGATCCAGGCCCGGAGCGCCGCGTCCGGCGTGCGCTCCCGGAGCAGGGCGGGGGCGCTGGCGGCGACATCGTCGAGTTCGGCCGCGTACACGGCCTCGACCAGGGCCTCACGGGTCGGGAAGTGGCGGTACAGCGTGCCGATGCCGACACCGGCGTCGCGGGCGATGCCTTCGAGCGACACCGTGCCGTCGGCTGCGGCGAAGGCCGCCCCGGCGACCCGGACGAGCTTGTCCCGGTTGCGCAGCGCGTCGGCGCGAGGGGTGCGGGGCTTATTCCCGGGGCCGGAAGGTCTCGGGTCGTGGGGTACCGGGTCGGTGGACGTCAAAACGGAGGCACCTCCGATAAGAGTGCTACAGTCGATTAGGCGGAGGGTCCTCCGTTTCTCCGCTTCTCCATCGTCTCATGAGGACGGAATCTCCCATGACTGCGAACAACTCCCCCTCCCCCCAGCTCACGGTTACCGGCGCCCCGCGCGCCGGAGGCGCCGGAACGATCGGGGACCTCACCGTCTCCCGTATCGGGTACGGCGCGATGCAGCTGGAGCGCCTGCGTGACGACCGCGACGCGGCGATCGCACTCCTGCGCCGCGTGGTCGAGCTGGGCGTCGATCACGTCGACACCGCCCAGTTCTACGGAAACGGATTCGTCAACGGGCTCATCCGCGACGCGTTCCGCCCCGAGGACGGCGTCGTGGTCGTGAGCAAGGTCGGTGCGGACCCCGACCCGGACGGCCCCTTCCCGATGCGTCCCGCCCAGCGGCCCGAGCAGCTGCGGGCCAGTGTCGAGGACAACCTCGTCTCCCTCGGCCTCGACTGCATCCCGGTGGTGAACCTGCGCCGCCTGGACACCAGGCCGGGGCTGCGGGCCGAGGGCGACCAGGTGGTCGACCTCGACGACCAGCTCGCCGAGATGACCGCGCTGCGGGACGAGGGCAAGATCGGCGCGATCGGCCTGAGCGCCGTCACGCTGGACGGGGTGCGCCGGGCCCTGCCCGCCGGGATCGTCTGCGTCCAGAACCTGTACAGCCTGGTGACGCGCGACGACGAGGAGATGCTGCGGCTCTGCACCGATGAGCAGATCGCCTGGGTGCCGTTCTTCCCGCTCGGCGGCGCCTTCCCCCAGCTGCCGAAGGTGACCGACGAGCCCGCCGTCACCGCCCTCGCGGAGACCCTCGGCCGCACCCCCGCGCAGGTCGGCCTCGCCTGGCTGCTCCACCACGCGCCGAACACCCTGCTCATCCCGGGCACCGCGGACACCGGCCACCTGGAGGCGAACATCGCCACCGGAACGGTCGCGCTCGACGACGCCGCGACGGCCGCGCTGGACGCCGTCGAGTCACGGCCCCTCACCGAGATCACGTTCGGCTGACCGGTCGCTCACCCGTCGCCGGTGCTGCGGGCCCCACCGGCACCGACCAGTGGTCGCGCACCCAGCCCGCTCCGAGCAACCGTTCACCTACCTCCGCGACCCACACCTCGCCGCCGGTGGCGAGCCGAAGGTTCGGAGCGTCCATCGCCCGATCGTCGCACGGGCGGGTCGGGGTCCATGGCGGGCGGCGGACGGCTGTCACATCGGCGGGACGAGCGGTGTCTTCATGTCACACGGACCGGCCGGACACCCGGACCGGCCGGACACACAGGAGGACATCATGGCGTTGCGCGTTCCCAGGGCCGAGGTCAGCACCGAGATGAGCGAGAACATGGTCAGGCAGCTCGGTGTCGTGCCGGACCCCGCCGCGGTGAGCTGGCACAGCCCCGGGGTCGCCACGGCCAATCTGGAGCTCGGTACGGGCTCCGGAGGCTCGTTCAGCGCTCCGGGAACCGCTCCCCGCACTCGCCGCAGTACTTCGGCGCCGACTCCTGGGACATCCGGCCGCACTCCGGACACACCCGGTCCAGGGAGCACGGCGCCTCGCCGCCCTCGTGCGCGAACACCGTCGGCTTGATGGCCAGGCCGGGACGGCGACGGTGGACCGTGAGGTAGGCGAGCCCGCCCGGGCCCGCGGCCAGCGCGCGCCGCGAGGTGCGCGGGAGCCAGGTGACCGTCGTCGGGGTCAGCTCCAGCGGCGCACCGCCCCCGCCCGGAGTGAGGCGGCCGCTGCCCGCGAGGACCACCAGGAGGACGTCGAGTACGTCCTCCTGGTGCTCGCCCACCTCGGCGCCCGGCGGAAGGCGCACCAGGTTGGCGTCCAACTCGCGCCCCTGCTGGGCCAGTTGCCAGAGGGCTCCCCGGTCGTCCGGGGCCGCGCCGGCGAGCAGGTCATCGAGTACGGCCAGCACCTCTGGAGTCGCGTTCACGCTTCTACGCTACGCCCCCGGGCGAACCGGCAGCTCGGGCCGGTACAAGCCACCCGAAAGCAGCCGGTTCGACGAGAGGATCGTTGTACTGTCCGCCCATGACACCCCCGACGCCCGCCACACCCTCGGCCGCGACGGACGAGTGCGTCTCGCTCACCCGGAGTCTCCGGCGCCGGGGCACGCTCGTCCTGTCCTTGTTCGCCGTGGTCTGGGCCTTCGCGGGCGCTTCCGGACTGACCTCCTCCGGCGCGGCCCTGGCCGTCGAGATCATCGCCGTACCGGTGACGGCGGTCGCGATCGTGCTCGCCTACCGCAAGGGCGCCACCCCCTCGCCCCGCATGGTGAACCTGCCGGAGAACTGGGCGCGCGCGGTCGGCATCGTGAACGTCATCGAAGTCGCCGCGATCTTCGCGGTGATCGCGGCGTCCAACGCCTCGGGCCACCCGGAGTTCGTCCCGGCCGCCATCGCGCTGGTCGTGGGCCTGCACTTCTTCCCGCTCGCGCGCTTCTACGACCAGTGGCAGTACAAGGGGACGGCGGTCCTGCTCGGCACCGTCGCGGTCGCCGGGTTCGCGCTCGTCGCGGCCGGCCTGTCGGGCGAGAGCGTGCGGGCCGTGGTGGGGCTGGGCTCCGCCGTGGTGCTGTGGGTGTCCGCCTACCACGTGGCCGTGAAGGGCTGAGCCCCGCAGCGCAGAGGCCCCGACCCGCGAAACACCTCTGAACGAACATTTGTTCAGGTGAAATGCCTCTGCGGAACCGTCCAGCGCGCTTGAATGGACGTGATCACGTGAAGCCGTCCGGGACGAAGAGCGAGCAGGCCGAGACCGCGTCCTGTGAGAATTCCGGATTCGACGCGGTGTCCCCCTTCGCACGCCGCCGGACCGAGGGAGACACCGCCATGCACCGCCGCCCGGACGAGAAGTACCCCCCGATCGAGCCGTACGAGCAGGGGATGCTCGACGTGGGGGACGGCAACCTCGTCTACTGGGAGGCGTGCGGCAACCCGGCGGGCAAGCCCGCCGTCGTGGTGCACGGCGGACCGGGCTCGGGGTGCACGGAGCGGCCCCGGCAGTACTTCGACCCGGACCGATACCGGGTGATCCTCTTCGACCAGCGGGGCTGCGGCCGCTCCACCCCGCACGCGAGCGACCCGGCCACAGAGCTGCGGTTCAACACAACGGACCGGCTGATCGCGGACATGGAACGGCTGCGCATCCGGCTGGGCATCGACACCTGGCTGCTGTACGGGGGTTCCTGGGGCTCGACGCTGATCCTCGCGTACGCGGAGCAGCACCCGCAGCGGGTCAGCGAGATCGTGATCCCGGCCGTCACCACGACCCGCCGCTCCGAGATCGACTGGCTCTACCGGGGCGTGGGAAACATCTTTCCCGAGGCATGGGACGTCTTCCGGGCCGGGGTCCCGGAGGCCGCGAGCGACGCGACCCCCGACGTGCTCGCCGCGTACGCCCGGCGCACGGAGAGCCCGGACCCGGAGGTACGGGCGCGCGCGACCGCCGACTGGTGCGCCTGGGAGGACGCGGTGCTCTCCCAGGAGGCCTTCACCGGACCGCCGCCTTACAGCGGCCGGCCCGGACACGCGCGGCAGGCGCTCGTACGGATCTGCGCGCACTACTTCTCCCACGGCGCCTGGCTGGAGGAGGGACAGCTGATCCGGGACGCCGGACGGCTGGCGGGAATCCCGGGTGTGCTGGTGCACGGCCGGTTCGACCTGGGCGGCCCGCTGATCACCGCGTGGGAGCTGACGAAGGCGTGGCCGGACGCGGAACTGACCGTGATCGACGACGCGGGGCATCTCGGCGGAGCGGCGACGAGCCGGGCGGTACTCGCGGCGCTGGACCGGTTCGCGGCCGGCTGACGGGCACTTGTCCGCAGACGGGTGACGGCCGGTTGTCCGCGAACAGCGGCAGTCCCGGTTCGGTTCAGGCACAGACAACCGCGTCACCGGTTCCGTCGTTTCCGTCGGGCAAGGGCCGGGAAACGACGCTTGGGCAGACATGTAGCGGGCATTGCAATTGAGTTGAGCGGGGGGCTTCCGATGCGTGGTGAGATTCTCGACGGCAGATACCGGCTGACCGAACCGATCGGTTCGGGCGGTATGGGCCGGGTCTGGCAGGCCGAGGACGAACGGATCGGCCGCAAGGTCGCGGTCAAGGTCCTGCCCCGCATCGACGAGGACACCTCCGCGTCCCGTTTCACGCGCGAGGCCCGGGTCGTGGGCGGGCTGTCGAGCCCGCACATCGTCACCCTGCACGACTTCGGCGAGGCGCGGGTGGCGGGGGAACGCATCCTGTACCTCGTCATGGAGCACCTCCAGGGGCACGATCTGGGAGCCGTGCTGGAGAGCCGACGCCCCGGACTGCCCTCGCCCGCCGAGGTGATCGCCTGGGCCGTCGAGATCTGTACGGGTCTGGGGACGGCGCACCGGGCGGGGATCGTGCACCGCGACATCAAACCGGCCAACATCCTGCTCACGGCGGCCGGGACGATAAAGATCCTCGACTTCGGCATCGCCCGCATGCTGGCCCCGGCCGCCTCGATGACCCGTACCGACCTGACCGCCGTCGGGTTCGTGGTCGGCACCCCGCTCTACATGTCGCCGGAGCAGATCCGGGCACCCGACGGGCTGGACAGCCGTAGCGATCTGTACTCCCTCGGCTGCCTCCTCCACACGCTGCTCACCGGTGGCCCCCCGTTCGACGGCGCCGGTACGACGGTGCTGGCCCAGCACCTGGGCGAGGTCCCCGAGCCGCCGAGCGCCCGCCGGCCGGAGCTCGCGGACTTTCCCGGACTCGACGCGCTGGTCCTGCGGTTACTGGCCAAGGAGCCGGACGAGCGCCCGAAGGACGCGGCGGAGGTGGCCGCGCTGCTGCGCGCCGCGACGGAGTCGGGGGCAGCGGCAGCGGCAGGGGCGGAACACCCCGGGACCGTCGTCACCGCCCAAGCCCCGAAGCCACCAACACCGACCTCGACACCAACACCGGTACCGGCACTGACCTCAACACCAACTCCGACACCGACGCCCGCGCCGCCCGCTCCCGGCTCCCCCGGTGACCCCGCAGCCGCCACGGCCCTGCGCCCGGCCCCGTCCACCGGAGCTTCCCGGACCCCACCCGCACCGATGGCCCCGCCGACCGACCCCACGACGCCCACCGCACCGTTCCAGCCGGGCGGGCACCCGTACCCGCCCCTCCCGCCCGAGCGGCTGCGTATCGCGCGGGCGACGCGCTACGGCGGCGTCGCCACCCGTACCGTCGCCACCACCTGGCTGGCCGGTGCGGGCACCGCGCTGCTGACGTGCGTACTGCTCCTCCTCTGCGTCCCGGTCAGCGTGCAGGGGACACTGATCCTCTGCGTCGGCGCCTGCCTGGTGGGGATGGCGAGCGCCCAGGGGTTCACCAACGTCTTCGACCCGCTGAGCAAGTCCCTCTCCAACCGGATCGGCTCGGTGCTCATCTTCACGATCGCCCTCGGCGCGGCCGGGACGGGGATCAACTCCGCGGCCACCGGCGAGAACGAGCCCACCGCCGCGTACTTCCTGTACGCGCTCGGCGCCTGCGTCGCCGCGCTGACAGCGGGGGTGCTCATCGCCAACCAGGTCATCGCCCGGTTCCGCGTCCCGGCACGCGCGGCCCTGCTCATCTCCATGAGCGGCTGGACGAACGGCCTCATCGCCTGGGCGGTGCTCGCCCACGCCAGCTCCCTCCAGGCGACAGGCGCGGTGCCGGTCGCCTGCGGCATCTGGCTCCTCACCGCGCTGGCCCTGGGCCGGCTCATGGCACCCTCGGCGCCGCGGACCGGGTGAGAACGCAGGGCCGCGGACATCCGCCCTTGCTTCGAGCGGACTCCAAGGCGTTGGCTTGGCTCCATGAAGTACACGCAGCTCGGACGCACCGGACTCAAAGTCAGCCGGCTCGGCCTGGGGACGATGAACTTCGGCCCCCAGACCAACGAGAGCGACAGCCACGCGATCATGGACGCCGCCCTGGACGCGGGCGTCAACTTGTTCGACACCGCGAACGTCTACGGCCAGGGCGAGAACAAGGGCCGCACCGAGGAGATCCTCGGCACCTGGTTCGCGCAGGGAGGTAACCGCCGCGACAAGATCGTCCTCGCCACCAAGGTCTACGGCAACATGGCCGCCGAAGGCGAGGCCTGGCCCAACCACGACAAGCTCTCGGCGCTCAACATCCGCCGGGCCGTGGACGCCAGCCTGAAGCGGCTGCAGACCGACCACATCGACCTGTACCAGTTCCACCACGTCGACCGGTCCACTCCGATCGAGGAGATCTGGCAGGCCATCGAGGTACTGGTCCAGCAGGGCAAGATCCTCTACGCGGGATCGTCCAACTTCGCCGGATACAAGATCGCGCAGGCCAACGAGGTCGCCAAGCAGCGCGGCAGCTACGGGCTGGTCAGCGAGC
Source organism: Streptomyces sp. AW19M42 (assembly GCA_000470535.1). GTDB lineage: Bacteria > Actinomycetota > Actinomycetes > Streptomycetales > Streptomycetaceae > Streptomyces. The sequence goes on along the minus strand of CBRG010000168.1, from coordinate 21,619 downwards.
AGTGCCTCTACAACCTGTTGGAGCGGGGGGCCGAGATGGAGGTCATCCCGGCCGCCCAGGAGTACGGCCTGGGCGTCATCCCCTGGTCGCCGCTGCACGGCGGCCTGCTCGGCGGCGCGATCCGCAAGGAGCGCGAGGGCGGCGGCGCCCGGTCCACCTCCGGCCGCTCCGGCGAGGCGCTCGCCGACCCGAAGGTGCGGGCGCGGGTCCAGGCGTACGAGGACCTGCTGGAGAAGCACGGCCTGGAGCCCGGCGAGGCCGGTCTGGCCTGGCTGCTGACCCGGCCCGGCGTCACCGGCCCGATCTCGGGTCCGCGCACCCGCGAGCAGCTCGACTCGGCGCTGCGCGCGGTCGAGCTGGAGCTGTCGGACGAGGTACTGACGGCCCTGGACGAGATCTTCCCGGGTCCGGGCTCGTCGCCGGAGAACTTCGCCTGGTAGGAACCGGCATCTGCGCGGCCGTCCTCACCGGGCTCGTCAGCCGAGGGCGGCCGCCGCCGCGACGACGACGAACATGAGCACGAGCACGGCCGCCATGATGCGGTTTCGGGTCTTGGGGTCCACCCGACGAGCGTAACCGCCCCGCTCGGCGCCCCGGCGGCCAGGCCCGCACCGCCGCATACGGACAGCCACCGGCGTGTCCCGGCCTCCGTGCGTATCGTTGTACTACGCGGCTACCCGCGCCCGTGCGGCAGCGGGGAGGAGCGGGCACGATGACCGTCGTGGACACCGACAGGATCGAGAGGGCCGACACCAGCGACGAGCGCACTCTGGACATGATGTTCGAGTGGCTTGAGCCCACCCCCGAGGGATTCAAGGTAGAGATCGTCGAGGGGAACATCTACACGTCGGGACGCTGAGCTTCGACTTCGGCAACCCGATCGACCTCACCGAGACCGTCGTCGGCCTGACCCCGGAGCCCGGCGGCTTCCCCCGCGACTGGTTCCCGCCGCTACGCGATACGGCCCCGGTACCGGGTCTCCCCGGTCGGGGCCGTAATCGTGTGTGTACGGACGAGCCTCAGGCCGCCGTGGCCAGCTGCTCGCGCGGGACGAACCGTACGTGCGGGCGGCCCGGTCGCAGGTCGACCTTGAGGCGCAGGCCGCCGACGCGGGCCAGCATGAAGCCGACGCCGAGTGCGGCCACCAGCGAGAACGCGCCGCCGACCGCCATTCCGGTCCGGACGCCGTACGCGTCGCTGAGCCAGCCGACGATCGGGGCGCCCACCGGCGTACCGCCGACGAAGACCATCATGTACAGGCTCATCACCCGGCCGCGCATGGCCGGGTCCGCCGCCATCTGGACGCTGGTGTTCGCGCTGATGTTGGTCGTCAGACCGATCATGCCGATCGGGACCAGCAGGATCGCGAACAGCCAGACGGACGGCGACATGGAGGCGATGACCTCCAGCAGGCCGAACACCGTGGCCGCCGCGACCAGCATCCGCAGCCGCGAGGAGCGGCGGCGGGCGGCGAGGAGGGCACCGGCGAGGGAGCCGGCCGCCATCAGGATGTTGAAGAACGAGTACATCCCGGCGCCGCCGTCGAAGACCTCGTCCGCGAAGGCCGTCAGCCAGATCGGGAAGTTGAATCCGAACGTGCCGACGAAGCCGACCAGGACGATCGGCCAGATCAGCTCCGGGCGGCCGGAGACGTAACGCAGCCCTTCGCGCAGCTGGCCCTTGGCGCGCGGTACGACCACGGCCTTGTGCAGCTCGCTCGTGCGCATCATCATCAGGCCGACGAGCGGCGCGAGGAACGACAGGCCGTTGAACATGAACGCCCAGCCGCTGCCGACCGAGGTGATCAGGACACCCGCGACGGCGGGACCGATGAGCCGGGCGGACTGGAAGTTCGCCGAGTTCAGGCTGACGGCGTTGCGCAGCTGGGCGGGGCCGACCATCTCGGAGACGAACGACTGGCGGGCCGGGTTGTCCACGACCGTGACCATGCCGAGCAGGAACGCGATCAGGTAGACGTGCCACACCTGGACCACGCCGGAGAGCGTGAGTACCGCGAGCGCGATACCGCACAGGCCCAGCGCGGCCTGGCTGAAGAGAAGGAGCTTGCGCTTCGGGAGCCGGTCGGCGATGACGCCGCCGTACAGGCCGAAGAGCAGCATGGGGAGGAACTGGAGTGCCGTGGTGATGCCGACGGCGGCGGCGGACCCGGTGAGGCTCAGGACAAGCCAGTCCTGCGTGATGCGGGACATCCAGGTACCGGTGTTGGAGATCACGGCGCCGGTTGCGAACAGGCGGTAGTTACGGATCTTCAGCGACGAGAAGGTCCCGCCGGGCTTGCTCTCGTGGGTGGAAGTCGGTGCGGGGGCGGAGTCTGCTCCGGATCCCGTACTCAAAAGGATTCGCCTCCTCGGGCGTGGGGATCGTGCTGACTGACGGGGATGCGGTGGTGGGCGCGGTGCGCCGGAGATGGTCCGGCGCGGCCCGCTCCGCTACAGGTGGGCGAGCTTCTCCAGCACGGGGGCCGCGTTGCGAAGCGTCTCCCACTCGTCCTCGTCCAGGCCTTCGGCGAGGGTGGTCAGCCAGGCGTTCCGCTTGTTGCGGCTCTCGGCGAGCATGGCCTCGGCCTGCTCGGTCTGGCTGACCATCTTCTGTCGACGGTCATCGGGGTGCGGTTCCAGTCTGACAAGTCCCTTTGCTTCCAGCAGCGCGACGATGCGGGTCATCGACGGCGGCTGCACGTGCTCCTTACGGGCCAGCTCACCGGGGGTGGCCGAACCGCAGCGGGCGAGCGTGCCGAGCACCGACATCTCGGTGGGGCTCAGCGACTCGTCGACGCGCTGGTGCTTGAGGCGCCGGCCGAGCAGCATGACGGCGGAACGAAGGGAGCTCACGGCGGCGGCACTGTCGCCGTCGTGGATCAGGTCAGGCATGTTTGTTAGCGTAACTCATTACCTACCCTAAAGACCACTCGGTGGTACACGCGCGAGACCCGAATCACCAATCGATCACCCAAACGAGTGAGTCAGTTCCGGAAAGTCACGCGCGTCGGGCGCGGAAAACGTAACTCTGCATGACATGGGATCGACAGTGCTCAGCCTGCGGATAGACGGTGAGCTGCTCGACCGGCTCAAGCGGCACGCCGCCAGACGCGGCATGAGCGTCCAGGACTACGTGGTCCGGACGCTGATTCGCGATGACTTCGACGAACGCTTCCAGGCGGCCGTCGACGAGACGGAGAAGTTCTACGGAGCGGAAGGACGGGCGGCCGAGGAGGTCACCTGACCCCCTCGGCCGCCCGTCCGCCCGTCCGCCCGTCCGCCCGTCCGCCCGCGACGGATCACGTGAGGCCGAGCGCCGGCATCGCGTAGTAGAAGACGAAGACCGCCGACACCACGTACATGGCCACCGGCACCGAGCGACCGCGCCCGGCGGCCAGCCGCAGCACGCAGAACGCGATGAAGCCGACGCCGATGCCGTTGGTGATCGAGTACGTGAACGGCATCATCACCATGGCGAGGAAGGCCGGCATCGAGAGCGTGTAGTCGCTCCAGTCGATGTCCCGCACCGAGCCCGCGATGATCAGGAAGCCCACCGCCAGCAGGGCCGGAGTGGCCGCCTGCGAGGGGACCATGGTCGCCAGTGGTGTCAGGAACAGCGCCGCCGTGAACAGCAGACCCGTCACGATGCTCGCGAAGCCGGTGCGGGCCCCCTCACCGACGCCCGCCGTGGACTCCACGAAGCAGGTGCCCGCAGAGGCGGAGCCCGCGCCGCCCGCGGCGACCGCGATGCCGTCGACGAACAGCACCTTGTTCATGCCGGGGAAGTTGCCGTCCTTGTCCATCAGCCTGGCCTCGTCGCCGACGCCGAGGATGGTGCCCATCGCGTCGAAGAAGCAGGACAGCAGCACGGTGAAGACGAACAGGATGCCGGTCAGCACGCCGACCTTGTGGAAGCCGCCGAACAGACTGACCTCGCCGATCAGCCCGAAGTCCGGCGAGGAGACCGGGTTGCCCGGCCACTCCGGGACGGTCAGGCCCCAGGCGTCGCCCGGCAGGTCCGCGACCGCGTCGATGATCAGCGCGACCACCGTCATCGCGACGATGGAGATCAGGATCGCGCCCGGCACCTTGCGGACGATCAGCGCGAGGGTGAGCAGCGCGCCGAGCACGAAGACCAGGACCGGCCAGCCGTCGAGGTGGCCGTCGCCCCCGAGCTGAAGCGGGACGGTGGTGTGCGCGACGTCCGGGATGCGGGAGACGAAGCCCGAGTCGACCAGGCCGATCAGCAGGATGAAGAGGCCGATGCCGATCGCGATGCCCTTGCGGAGCGAGGTCGGTACGGCGTTCATCACGCGTTCCCGCAGCCCGGTCGCGACCAGCAGCATGACCACGATGCCCGCGAGGACGACCATGCCCATCGCGTCGGGCCAGCTCATCCGGGGGGCGAGCTGGAGGGCGACGACGGTGTTGACGCCGAGGCCCGCGGCCAGCGCGATCGGCACATTGCCGATGACACCCATGAGGAGCGTGGAGAACGCGGCGACCAGCACCGTCGCCGTGACCAGCTGGCCACTGTCGAGCTGATGCCCGTACATGTCCTTCGCGCTGCCCAGGATGATCGGGTTCAGCACGATGATGTACGCCATCGCGAAGAAGGTGGCGAATCCGCCACGGATCTCACGCGCGACCGACGAGCCCCGCTCGGAGATCTTGAAGAAACGGTCCAGACCGCCGGAGGGCTGGGGAGCCGGCGGAGGCGTGGCGTCGACCGAAGCGGTGGCCGAGGGGGACATGTATGACCTCAGTCGTACCTAGAGGGGCTCAATATGGTCAGCTTTGGATGTTCACACGAATAATTCAAGACAGCCATAAGCAGATTCAGTATGAATACATAAGGCGAAGATCGCTATCTCCGCGCGTAGACCCTTGGGCCGACTGACCTGTCCGCTCCTACGGACGCGCCGCATACACTGGCCGCATGGCGAAGTGGACAGCGAAGCACGAGGCACCCGAGCCCCTGGAGGGGCCCGTCGTCGCCACCACCACCGGCGGCACGATCCTCTGGTTCGTCCTCTTCCTCGTCCAGCTCCCGTTCTACGGCTGGTTCGACGACCACGGGCACCTGTGGTGGGTGTGGACCTGCCTGGCCGGCGGCGTCCTCGGCCTGATCGGCATCTGGTACGTGCGGGGACGCGACGCCGCACTCAAGCGGGCCGCCGCGGCTGCCGCCGCGCCGCAGACCGGCTCCGGGGACACCCCGGATGCCACCCACGGCGCCACCGCCTGACAGCGAGACCCCAGGGGCCCGTACCACCACGGGACGATTCCCGTCCTCCCCCGGTCTGATCTTCGGACCATCCGATGGGTGAACCGGACGTTCCACCCGTACCGTCTGAACCATGACTCAGCGGGCACTCGGCCCCTCCGGGGATGAGCCGAACAGATCCTCCGTGCCTTCCGGCACCGACCGGCCGGTGATGATCGACGCCGGCAGCGAGCTCGACCCGGTGCACCCGGTCGGGCTCCCGGCACCCGGCAGCGGGCGCGGGCTGACCGCGGCCGAGGTCGCGGAGCGGATCGCCCGGGGCGAGGTGAACGACGTCCCGGTCCGCTCATCACGGTCCGTGCGCGAGATCGTCCGCGCCAACGTCTTCACCCGGTTCAACCTGATCATCGGCGTGCTCTGGGTGATCATGCTGTTCGTCGCGCCGATCCAGGACAGCCTCTTCGGCTTCGTGATCATCGCCAACACCGGCATCGGCATCGTGCAGGAGTGGCGGGCCAAGAAGACCCTCGACAGCCTCGCCGTCATCGGTGAGGCCAAACCCACCGTGCGACGGGACGGGGTCGCCGCCGAGATCTCCACCTCCGAGATCGTCCTGGGCGACCTGGTCGAGCTCGACCCCGGCGACAAGGTCGTGGTGGACGGCACGGTCGCGGAGGCCGACAGCCTGGAGATCGACGAGTCCCTGCTCACCGGCGAGGCCGACCCGGTCCTCAAGCACGCCGGGGACCCGGTGATGTCCGGCAGCTTCGTCGTCGCGGGCGGCGGCGCCTTCGCCGCGACCAAGGTCGGCCGCGAGGCCTACGCCGCACAGCTCGCGGAGGAGGCCTCCCGCTTCACGCTCGTCCAGTCCGAGCTGCGCAGCGGCATCTCCACCATCCTCAAGTACGTCACCTGGATGATGATCCCGACCGCGATCGGCCTGGTCATCAGCCAGCTCGTCGTCAAGGACAACAACGTCAAGGACTCGATCGCCAGGACCGTCGGCGGCATCGTCCCGATGATCCCGGAGGGCCTGGTCCTGCTCACCTCGGTCGCCTTCGCGATCGGCGTCGTCCGGCTGGGCCGCAAGCAGTGCCTGGTCCAGGAACTCCCCGCCATCGAGGGCCTGGCCCGGGTCGACGTCGTCTGCCTCGACAAGACCGGCACCCTCACCGAGGGCGGCATGGACGTCACCGAGGTCCGCGCGCTCAACGGCACCGACGAGCCGTACCTGCGCCGCGTACTGGCCGCGTTCGGCGCCTCTGAGCCTCGGCCCAACGCCAGCCTCCAGGCGATCATCGACGCCTGCCCGGTCCCGGACGGCGAGGGCTGGCGCGTCACCCAGGCGCTGCCCTTCTCCTCGGCCCGCAAGTACAGCGGCGCCGCCTTCGACGAGGCCGACGGGCAGCCCTCCGGCTGGCTCCTCGGCGCCCCCGACGTGCTGCTCCCCGAGGACGACCCAACGCTCGCCGAGATCGAACAGCTCAACCAGCAGGGCCTGCGCGTCCTGCTGCTGGCCCGGGTGGACGGGCCGCTCGACGACCCGGCGACCGCGACCGGGGCGGACCCGAGCGCGCTGATCGTCCTGGAACAGCGGCTGCGGCCCGACGCCCGGGAGACGCTCGCCTACTTCGCCGACCAGCGGGTCGCCACGAAGGTCATCTCCGGCGACAACGCCGTCTCGGTCGGCGCCGTCGCCGCGAAGCTCGGACTGCCGGGCGCCGAACACACGATGGACGCGCGCAAGCTGCCCACCGACCCCGACGCGATGGCCACCGCCATGGAGGAGAACACCGTCTTCGGCCGCGTCACCCCGCAGCAGAAGCGGGAGATGGTCGCCGCCCTCCAGTCCCGCGGCCACACCGTCGCGATGACGGGCGACGGCGTCAACGACGTGCTGGCCCTCAAGGACGCCGACATCGGCGTCTCGATGGGCTCCGGCTCGGAGGCCACCCGTGCGGTCGCCCAGATCGTGCTGCTCAACAACAGCTTCGCGACGCTGCCGTCCGTCGTGGCCGAGGGCCGCCGGGTCATCGGCAACATCACCCGGGTCGCCACCCTGTTCCTGACGAAGACCGTCTACTCGGTGCTGCTGGCCGTCCTGGTGGTCTGCTTCCAGGTCGAGTACCCGTTCCTGCCCCGGCACCTGACCCTGCTGTCGACGCTGACGATCGGCATCCCGGCCTTCTTCCTCGCCCTGGCCCCCAACAAGGAGCGCGCGCACCCGCACTTCGTGCGCCGCGTCATGCGGTACGCGGTCCCCTCGGGGACCATCGCGGCCGCTGCCACCTTCGCGACGTATCTGATCGCCCGGCACGTCTACGCCGGTCCCGGCTCGCTGGACGCGGAGACCAGCGCGGCCACGCTCACGCTGTTCCTGGTCTCGATGTGGGTCCTGGCGATCATCGCCCGCCCCTACACCTGGTGGCGGATCTGCCTGGTGGCGGCGATGGGGGTGGCGTTCCTGATCGTGCTCGTCGTGCCGTGGCTGCAGAACTTCTTCGCGCTGAAGCTGGTCGGCGCGCAGATGCCGTGGACGGCGGTGGGCATCGCCGTGATCGCCTCCGCGGCACTGGAATACGCCTGGCGCCTGGTGAGCCGCCACTTCCCGGTGTAGCGGGAAACGGCGGCCCACCGCGCGGAGGCTACTTCACGTCGACGAAGTCACCCGTGGAGTTGACGGCCGGAGTGGAGGCCGTGCCGGCGAAGCTGTAGCGCCAGTAGCCGTCGACCGAGGCCTTCACCGTGGTCTTCAGGGTGCCGGTGCTGTTCGTCTTGAGGGTCTTCACCGTGGTGTAGGTCTTGCTGCCCTTCTTGAGGAACTGCAGCTTCACCGACTGGCTGGTGTAGCCGTGGTACTTGAAGTCGCCCCAGTTGGCCCGAGCCAGCTTGCCGGTGACCGTGATGGTCTTCCCCTTCTTCACCGGCTCGGGGGCGGCGTTGACGGTCTGCGAAGCCGCCCGCTGGAACTTGAAGGTGCCGGCCTTGTCCTTCCAGTTGTAGTCGCCGTCCTTGGCGTCCACCCACGTGTTGACGTACCAGGTACCGGCGATGTCGTTGGAGTACGGCAGGTCGACCTTGGGGTCGACGGTGAAGGACGCGGTGCAGGTGCTCCCGGAGCAACGGGTGCTGTTCGGCGACAAGTAGCCGAACGCGGGGCCCTCCAGCTCTATGTCGATGCCCTTGATGCCGGAGTTGTCCTTGGCGGTCACCGAGACGGTGAACTTCTTGACGAGGCTGGTGCCGACCACCACGTTCTTGCCACCGTTGACCGTCACCTTGGTGATGGCGGTGTCGCCGTCGTGGCCGTTGGCCTGGGCGGCCGGTACGGCGAGGGCGGTCAGGGCCAGGGCGCCGAGGACAGCGGCCGCAGAGGTGCGCATGCGCATGTGTGTTTCCCGTGGGAAAGGGCCCAGGTCCGCGAGCGGCTCGGGCCAGATCAGTCTGTCGAGCCGGAATGACTCAACAGACCAGACAGGTGAAGAATGTGAAGGGTTGCCTGGAAGTTTGAAGATTTTGCGAAGATCACGGGTATCGGCGTGCTCGGGGCGCCGCCGACCTCACGGCCGCTGACCTCACGGCCGTCGGCCGTCAGTCGAACCAGCGGTCCCGGGCCAGTTCCCCGGTGCGCGAGGGGTCCTCCAGCAGCGCCGCGACCTCGAAGCGGCGCGGCCACTGGCCCGCCGCCCAGGCCAGGCCCGCCGCGACGCCCTCCAGGGTGGCGGCGTGCACGGTGCCGTCCGGGGTGCGGCGCCAGTCCAGCTCGACGCCGCCCGCGCGCAGTTCGCCGTGCTCGACGTACGTGTCCGGGGTGCCCCGGCCGAGCAGGATGCGGACGGGCTCCGGGACCTGGTGCTCCTCGCCCTCGGTCGTCACCTCCGCCTCGACGGTCTCGCCGAGCCGCCGCACCTGGAACAGCTCGGCCAGCTCCGCCGCGTTCGCCGGGGCGACCGGCAGCAGCGGCAGCCCCCCGGTCAGCGGGAGCAGATCGGGGGCGTCCGCGATCACCGCGTCCGCCGCGTCGACCACCCGCACCTCGCCGTCGACCACGGCCCGCAGCTCATCCGGCAGCGTGACCTGCTCCGGGTCCAGCTCGGCCAGGGCGGTGTACAGGGAGTGCAGTTGTACGGGACCGACCGGGCGGTCCCCGTCCGCGAGCCGGCCGAGGAGTTCGGCCGCACCGCCGGGCTCGTCCAGCAGGGCGGCGACCGAGGTCCGGACGCCGAGGGCGCGCAGCACCTGGGCGTCGTCGAAGCCGGTGGCGTCGGCGGGGTCGTACAGGCCCGCCAGCCGGGGATCGCCCCCGTCGGCGCGCAGGCCCGCCGGGCGGCGGCCGTCCAGCACCGGATGGTCGCGCAGCCACCAGGCGGTGTACGGGCGCACCGACTGCGTGGTGCCGTCCGGGAGGAGCACCCGTACCGGCTGGGTCAGGGCATCGCGCAGCGGGGGGCGGGCCAGCATCGCGAGCGCCTGGGGCCAGGCGTCGTCGTCGACCAGGTCGAGGTCGCGGACGGCGACGAGTTCGGTGGCGACGGGCGGCACCACGGTGTCCGGGAGCTGGTCGAGGATGTCCTCGCACCAGACGTCGACGGCGTCGAGCAGCCCGGCGTCGTCGGACTCCGCGAAGTCGCCGTCGCGGGGCTCCAGTTCGTCCGGGTCCAGCACCACATCGGTGGCCCGTACCAGCGCGAACGTGGCCAGCACCCCGCAGGCTGTGAGCGGCTGCTCGCCCCAGCGGGCGGCCAGCTCCTCGTCGCACAGGGCGAGTTCACCCTCACGCATGACGGCGGCGAACGGGCTTCCGGGCAGCACGAGTTCGCCGGCCGGGGCGGGCTCGCCGTCCTCGTCGGGCAGGGCCAGCGCGCCGAGCCAGGGCTCGTCGCCGGGCACCAGATCCGCGTCCCGGACGAGCGTGAGGACGGTCTCCACCAGCTCGTCGCCGTCCAGCGCGTCCTCGTCCCAGATCTCGCCCGCGTCCAGCGAACCGGCGACGGCGGCCCGCACCTGCGGGGTCGTCAGCACGGCGCGCGGGGTGGCGGGCAGGGCGCCCAGCTTCTCCAGGAGCGGGTGCGCGGCGTCCGGGTGGGCGACCTTCAGCCCGAGCCGGGCGAGCCGGTCCAGCACCGGCCCGGTCAGCGCGTCCGGGAGCGGCAGCAGGACCTGCCGGGGGCCGATGGTGGTGCGGGGGACGGCCTGGGCGTCGGGGTCCGCGCCCTGGGAGGCCGTACCGGCGAGCGGCACCGGCAGCCCGGAGAGCCGGTCCGGGTCGATACCGGCCAGGCTGTCGTACAGCCGCCGCCACCAGCCCGGGTCGCGCTCCAGACCGGCGAGCCGGTCGATCGCCTCGGTCAGCGGCACCCGGGCGACACCGAGCGTGCGCAGCTCCACGCGGCGCTCAAGTCCGGCGGGCAGCAGGCAGGGCAGCACCTCGGCCAGCACCGTGACCGTCTCCGAGCCGACCCCCTCCAGCACCTCGGCCTCGATGGGCCGCAGGGCGGCGGTGGCCTTGCGGGCACCGCCGGTCCCCTCGTCCCAGCTGTCCCACTGGTCCGGCTCCGCCGCGAGGTCGCGCGGCGCGGCGGGCTCCAGGAAGGCGATGCGCGGCAGCCGCTCCAGGATCGCGGCGCGCAGTGCGCCGTCCAGCTCGCCCTTGCCGAGCGGTCCGGGCACGAGCGCGATGGTGGCGGTGGAGACCGGCTGCCAGTCGGCGAGCAGTTCGGCGTACGCGTCGGCCGCGCGCTGCACCAGGAAGTCGGTGAGCGGGCCCGGCGCGGGGTGGCGACGGGTGGTGTCGAGCGGCAGCGACGCGATGAGCAGCGCGGGTACGCCGAGGGGTTCGTCGGTGGGCGTCGGCGCGTGCACGACGGGTGCGGTACGGGGGCGCACCGGGGCGCCCTCCGCGTCCACCGGGACGGCCCAGGTCACCGACCAGTGCGGGCGCAGCCGTTCCTCCAGCGGGCGGCCGACGAGCAGGGCGGGCTCCACGGGGCCGTGCCGGGCGACGGTGCGCCAGCGGTTCGTACCGTGCGCCGAGTCGTCGACGTGGACGTACGGGCCGTGCTGCGAGCGGCTCAACGTCCTTACGGTGTCCGGGGTTTCGATGACGATCTCGTCGAGTCCGCTCAGCGTGAGCAGCAGCGCGTCGTCCACGGCGGCGAGCAGCCGGCCGACCAGGTCCTCCGCGCCGCCGTCGCGCAGCGGCAGGACGACGACGGTGTCGTAACCGTCCGGGGCGGTGCCCTCCGCGGGCAGCGGGAGCCGGAGCAGGGGTACGTGTCCGTCGCGGCGGCGCAGCTCGTCGCCCAGCCCGGGGCTGCCGACGGCGGCGTCCCGGGCGAGGTCCCGGGCCTCGGCCAGGGACCAGCGCACTCCGCCGTGCCGGCCGATGACGGCGGGCTCGTCACTCACCGCGAGCACGGCGGCGAACCCGACGCCGAACCTGCCGACGGCCCCCTCGTGCCCCTCGCGCTTGGCGGACGCCCGCAGTGTGGAAAGCGACTCCACCCCGGTGGCGTCCAGCGGGGCGCCGGTGTTCGCGGCGGCGAGGACCGGCGGGGCGGTCGCGGTCGCCGGGTGCAGGGTGAGCCGGAGCCGGCCGGGGGCCTGGGCGCGGGCGGCGGCGTCGGCGGCGTTCTGGGCCAGTTCGACGACGAGGCGGTCGCGGTAGCCGCCGAGCGCGAGGTCCTCCTCGGCGTTGGCGTCCTCCCGGAAGCGGGCGGGGCCGGCGCCCCAGGCGTCGAGCACGCGGCGCCGCAGCCGTGCGGTGCCGAATGGGTCGGCCGCCTCGGTCGCATTCATGCTCACGCTGACTCCCTCTTCCGGTTACGGATACCGTGCCGCCAAGTGTGCGCCCCGAAGCTACCGGGTCCCCGGGGTTGCGGCCTCGTCCTCAATCGCCGGACGGGCTTGATCTGCCCCCTGGGCAGCCCGAATGCCCCCGCATCGCACACCACGGCCCCGGTTCCGTCCTCAATCGCCGGACGGGCTGGGGTGTGCCCGGACCGGGGAAGCGGCGGCAGCCCGGCCAGGGCGAACAAATCAAGCCCGCCCAGCGAAAACCAGCCCGCCCAGCTAAATCAAGCCCGTCCGGCGATTGAGAACAAAGCCGGTACGCCGGGGCAGCCCGCGCGAAGCCCGCCCCGGCCGGCGAAATCCAGCCCGTCCGGCGATTGAGGACGAAACCGGTACACCGGAGCAGCCCGCGCGAAGCCCGGCCCGACCAGCTAAGTCAAGCCCGTCCGGCGATTGAGGACAAAGCCGGTACGCCGGGGCAGCCCGCGCCCGGAGGGAACCGCTCCCGGGCCACCGCCTACGAGTGGCCGAGGTCCTCCGACGGCGCGTCCGGTTCCGCCGGCACGGAGCCGGAATCCCGCGCCGGACGAAGCGGGTACTCGTCCACCTGCATCGTGTCCAGCGCGTGCGGCGCCGGCTTCGGCGGCTTCGGCATCACCGCGGCCTCCGAGTGCCCGCCGCAGCCGTACGACAGGGACACCACGTGCCCGTCCGCCGGACCGAACTCGTTCGCGCACACCCCGAAGGCCTGCTTCAGCGAACCCGCCAGCGGCACCAGGAAGGCACAGGACACACAGGTGGCCGGAGCCGCCTGGGCCATCGGCGTCTTCGCGCCGAACCCCTCGTCCCAGCGGTCGGCCGCCGCGTACAGCCCGTACCGCGACAGCACCCGCGCACGCCGCATCCCGAGCTCGTCCGCGACGGACGCGATCGAACCCCGTCGCGGGGTCCCCGGGCGCGTCGTCAGCTCCGCGTCCTCCGACTCGACGAGCTCGGCCAGCTCACCGGAGACCGGGGAGTTGGGCGGCGGCTCGTCGTCCCCGGTGTAGCCGGGCTCCAGCCGCAGATCGTCCGCCTCAGTGGGCAGCAGATCGCCCGGCCCCATGTCGCCCGGCCGCAGCCGCTCGCTCCACGGCACCCACTCCGGCGCGAGCAGCGCGTCGTCGCCGGGCAGCAGCACCGTTTCGTCCAGCGTGACGTTCTTCGCCCGGGAGGCCCTGGCGACCGTCACCGCCCAGCGCCAGCCCCGGTAGGCGGGGTCCTTGCACTCGAAGTAGTGCGTGACGACCCGGTCCCCCTCGGAGACCACGGCCACATGCTCACCCACGACCCCTGGCGCGGCTGCCTCCTTGGCCGCCGCGCGGGCGAGGTCTACGGCCTCGGCGCACAAACGGTCGGGAACAGGGGTACGGGCCGTACGGCTTCTCGTCGTCGCAGCACTCACAGGTCTCGCTTCTCTCCTACGCCAGTCTCACGAGCGCGCCAGCACATCCATCGATTTCAGCCATTCGGTTGCGGGCGGAGCGGACCTGGGGGCCGCGTCGACGTCCACACCCGTTGTGCCTGCCTCGGGCGCACCTTCTGCAATCCATTCTGCGGGATCGCCGAGAGGCGCGCGGCCAAGAACAACCGCCGGTGGCGCGCTACGCACGCTACCCTCTCCGCCGCTTCCCGCCCACCTGCCCGTCCCAAACAACGCCGTATCCGCTGCCGTGTCCCGTGTAAAGGGCACTGTCCGCCATTGGTATCCGCCGGCCCCGCACCCCCTGCGACCTGGCAGGTCACTGACCCGACAGGGCGTCGCGCGCCGCGCCCCGCGCCTGTCCCGGTTCGTGACGACTGGTCCTGGGGCACTATGACCAAATGGCTTCTGCCAGGTCGCACAACGGACCCGGCCCGCTCCGCAGGACGGGCCGGACGCTCGGTCATGCCCTGCGGTCCCCGTTCACCGGGACCGCCCGGGGCATCCGGAAGGCGACGCACGCCCACGGGGCGGGTGAGTCCGGCCTCGGCAAGCTGATCGAGCTGCACGCGGTGAACGGCGCGGGCGACGTGATGATCACGGTCGCGCTGGCGTCCACGGTGTTCTTCTCGGTACCGACGGACCAGGCCCGCGGCCGGGTCGCGCTGTACCTCGCCGTCACCATGGCGCCGTTCATCGTCCTCGCCCCGGTCATCGGCCCGCTCCTGGACCGTCTGCCGCACGGCCGCCGCGCGGCGATGGCGGGCTCCATGCTGGCCCGTGCGCTGCTGGCGCTCACCATGTCGGGCGCGGTCGCCACCGGCGGCCTGGAGCTGTATCCGGCGGCCCTGGGCGTCCTGGTCTGCTCGAAGGCGTACGGAGTCGTGCGCAGCGCCGTCGTACCGCGCCTGCTGCCGCCCCGCTTCTCGCTGGTGAAGGCGAACTCACGGGTGACCCTCGCCGGTCTCCTCGCGACGGGTGCGGCCGCTCCGATCGGGGCGGGGCTCCAGACGATCGGTCCGCCGTGGCCGCTCTACGGCGCCTCCGTGATCTTCGTCGGCGGCGCCGTACTCGCCTTCACCCTGCCGCCCAAGGTGGACTCGGCCAAGGGCGAGCGCAAGGCGCGCCTGGTGCACCCGCACGAAGAGGGCGCCGCCCCGCCGGAGCCGCTCCGCAAGGACGCCACGCCCGGGACCAGGAGGAAAAGCAGGTTCGGGGCGAAGAACGGCGAGAAGCGGCCGGGGCTGCGTTCGGTCGGCCCGTCCGTCCTGCACGGGCTCCAGGCCAACGCCGCGCACCGGGCGCTCTCCGGCTTCCTGATCTTCTTCCTGGCGTTCCTGCTGCGCGAACAGCCGCTCGCCGGGCAGAGCGCCGCGATCTCGCTCGGCATCGTCGGCGTGGCGGCCGGGGCGGGCAACGCGCTGGGCACGGCGGTCGGCTCCTGGCTCAGGGCCCGCGGCCCGGAGATCATCATCGCCTCCGTGCTGGGCCTGGCCCTGGGCGTCGCCGTACTGGCCGCGGCCTTCTTCAGCACGGTCATGGTCGCCGCGCTCGCGGCCATGGCGGGCTTCACCCAGGCCCTGTCGAAGCTGTCGCTGGACGCGATGATCCAGCGCGACGTGCCGGAGGAGGTGCGCACCTCGGCCTTCGCCCGCTCCGAGACGCTGCTCCAGATGGCGTGGGTGGTGGGCGGCGCGATCGGGATCTCGCTGCCCCTCAACGGCGTACTGGGCATGGCGGTCGCCGCCGGCCTCCTCGCGCTCGGTGCGGCGGCCTCCGTACGGGGGCTGCTGGGTGCCGCGCGGCGCGGCTCGCCGCACCCCCGCGTGGCATGAGCCGGAGCGACCGATAGCCTTCGGCCCATGACCGTTGCGTTCTTCTCCGGTAAGGGCCGTCGAATCGGCGTCGCTCTTGGTGCCGTGTCCGCGGGACTCCTTGTCCTCTCCGCCTGTGACAAGCCGACGCCACTCGCCACCGTGACGGTCGGCGACAACTCGGTGCACACCGAGGCGTCCTGCTACAACGACGGCAAGGCCCTCAAGGAAGCCGATATCAAGGGCTGCCTCAACAAGAAGGCCGACAAGACCGTCAAGGTCGCCATGGACGACAAGGTCCACTTCGGTGTGGACCCGACGGTCTCGGACCACGGCTGGACGCTCTTCATCAACGGCCAGCAGGCCGAGCAGGAGCCGTACAAGAAGTCCTACCGGTCCATCCCCGGCAGCGCCTTCTTCGCCAGCCAGACGGGCGAGGCCACGGCGAACAAGACGCAGGTCAGCATCGTGGAGACCAAGGGCAAGGAGCTGCTGGGCATCTGGCACTTCGAGCTCAAGAAGACCGGCTGACCCACACCTCCTCCTGATTCTCTTCCTCCTCCTGTCCCTTCCTCGGAGGTCCCTCCCGTGCGCGTGCTCGTCGTGACCGCGGTCCCGGTGGAACGGGACGCGGTCACGCGTGCGTTCGGGGACGGCTCCGAGGTGTCGGTACGTCGGGTGCCGGGCGCGGAGATCCACCGCGCGGGCCCCTTCGACGTGCTCGCGGGCGACGCGGGACCGGCCGCCGCGGCGGCCTCCACCGCGTTCGCCCTGGCCTCCGACCGCTATGACCTGGTGATCTCGGCGGGCATCGGCGGCGGCTTCACCGGCGTCGCCCCGGTCGGCTCGCTCGTCGTGGCCGGCCGCATCGGCGCGGCCGACCTGGGCGCCGAGACCCCCGCGGGCTTCGTGCCCGTCACCGACCTCGGCTTCGGCCGGGTCTGGCACTTCCCGCCCCGCTCCCTGGTCCGCGCGGTGGCCACCGCGACCCGCGCGGTGACCGGCGACGTCCTCACCGTCTCCACCGTGACCGGCAGCGCCGAGCGCGCCGCCGCCCTCCTCGCCGCACACCCCGGCGCCGTCGCCGAGGCCATGGAGGGCTTCGGGGTCGCGGAGGCGGCGGACAGGCTCGGCCTGCCCGTCCTGGAGATCAGAGCCGTCTCGAACGCCGTCGGCCCCCGCGACCGCGACGCCTGGCGCATCGGGGACGCGCTGGCCGCGCTCACCGACGCGTTCGGCAAGCTCATACCCGTACTGGAAGGCTGGACGACCCACCATGACCGCGACCACTCCTGACCCGCTGCGCATCGCCTTCTCGCCGTGCCCGAACGACACGTTCGTCTTCGACGCCTGGGCACACGGCCGGGTCCCGGACGCGCCCGCCCTCGATGTGACCTTCGCGGACATCGACATCACCAACGGCATGGCGGAGCGCGGCGAGCTGGACGTCCTGAAGGTCTCGTACGCGGTGCTGCCCTGGGTCCTCGACGAGTACGCGCTGCTGCCGTGCGGCGGCGCGCTGGGGCGGGGCTGCGGGCCGCTCGTCCTGACGAAGGAGCCGGGCACGGACCTGACGGGTAAGACCGTCGCCGTGCCGAGCGAGCGCTCCACCGCGTATCTGCTGTTCCGGCTCTGGGCCGCGGAGGCGGTGCCGGGCGGGGTGGGCGAGATCGTCGTCATGCCGTTCGACGAGATCATGCCGGCGGTACGGGACGGCAAGGTCGACGCCGGACTCGTCATCCACGAGGCGCGCTTCACGTACCAGAACTACGGCCTGCACAACCTGGCCGACATGGGCCGCCACTGGGAGGACACGACCGGCCTGCCGATCCCGCTCGGCGCGATCATCGCGAAGCGCTCGCTGGGCGCGGAGACGCTGAAGCTGCTCGCGGAGTCGGTGCGCGCGTCGGTCCGGATGGCGTGGGACGACCCGCGGGCCTCGCACCCCTACGTCCAGGAGCACGCCCAGGAGATGGACCCGTCCGTCGCGGACCAGCACATCGGCCTGTACGTGAACGAGTTCACCGCGGACCTCGGCGAGGACGGCTACGCGGCGATCCGCGGCCTGCTGACCCGCGCCGCGGCCGAGGGGCTGGTACCGCCCCTCGGACCGGACGCGCTGTCATATCCCTGAGACCGGGCCCGCACCTCACACGTCGAGCTGGTCCGCGACCGCCCGCAGCAGGCCGGCGATCTTCGCCCCGGCCGCCTTGTCGGGGTAGCGGCCGCGCTCCAGCATCGGCGTGATGTTCTCCAGGACCGTCGTCAGGTCCTGCACGATCGACGCCAGCTCGTCCGGCTTGCGGCGCTGGGCGGCCGCGACGGACGGGGCGGGGTCGAGGACGGCCACGGAGAGCGCCTGGTCACCGCGTTGTCCGGCGACCACACCGAATTCGACGCGCTGGCCGGGCTTGAGGGCGTCGACTCCGGCGGGGAGCACCGACGAGTGCACGAAGACGTCACTGCCGTCGTCGCGGGAGAGAAAGCCGAAGCCCTTCTCGCTGTTGAACCACTTGACCTTGCCAGTCGGCAAAGCACGCACCCCATCTCAACCCGTATGCCGGAACAAAGCCTCAGCAGGTCAGGCCGTCCAGTGAGCGCGCTCCCCCTGCTGGCAGAAGCCTCCACAGGTGCAGTACCCCTCGTCAAGGCTGGTCATCCGGACTGGTGTCCTGAAAGAACTACTCTGACGGGGTGAGTACTTCCCCTTCTGGCGCGGGCGACCTGCTGGTCCGGCTCGGCGCGATCATCTTCTTCGTCGGCGCGCTGGCGACCCTGGTCACCATGGCCCCACTGTTCCTCGGCACCGAGCCGTTCCCGTCCATCGCGTACGCGGTGTGCATGCTGATGGGCGTCGGGTTCCTGGTCGCCGCGGCGGGCGTCGTCCGCTCGGCGCGGGCGGGGGCACCTCAGCGGTAGGGCCTTGTTACACCGCGTACCCGTTCGCCGCGTACGCGGTCAGCCAGGCCGGGAACTCCGTCAGGGACGACAGGATCACGTCCGCGCCCGCGGAGCGGAGCTCCTGCGCGTCGCACGGGCCCGTCGTCACGCCCACCGACAGGGCGCCCGCGGCCCGCGCGCCGCGCACGTCGCCGGTGTGGTCGCCCACGTACACGCCCGCCCGGTGCTCGCGCAGCGCCTCCGCCTTCGCCTCGGCCCAGAGGCCGCCGGTCAGCACGTCGGGCTCGATCCCCACGTGGGCCAGGTGCAGCTTCGCGTTCGGCTCGTACTTGGCGGTGACGACCATCGCGCGGCCGCCCAGCTCGCGGATCGCCTCGACCGACTCGCAGGCGCCGGGCATGGCGGGGGGCGGGGACGATCGCGTATGTGGGATAGATCTCACGGTAGCGGGCGACCATCGCGGGCACCTGGGCCGCCGGGAACCAGTTGACCAGCTCGTCCTCCAGCGGCGGCCCCAGCCGGCTGACCACGAGATCGGCGTCGATCACCGCCCCCGTCTCGGCGGAAAGGGCCAGGTAGCAGGCCTTGATGCCGGGCCGGGAGTCGATGAGCGTCATGTCCAGGTCGAAGCCGACCATCAGCGCGTGCGATGCCATGGCCTCCATTGTGCCGAGCGGACGCGGGGCCCGGCACACCCCCGGTACGCCCCGGGACGGCCTCGCGGAGGCGGTGCTTAGACTTAGCCAAGCCTTACTTTGCTTCACTTTGCTTCGCTTTTCGATTGGGTCCGATGCCAGCCGCCGCACCACGCCGCTCCAGACGCGCTCTCATGACGGCGGCGGCCGTCCTGGCGCTGCTGTTCGCCGTACTGCTCAGCCTCGCCGTGGGGGCCCGCTCCATCGCCCCGTCCGCCGTCCTGGACGCCCTGCTGCACGGCGGGCACTCCGACGCCGCCGAGGTCATCCGGAACATGCGGGTGCCCCGCACCCTGATCGGGCTGATGGTCGGCGCCGCCCTCGCCCTCGCCGGCACGGTGCTCCAGGGCATCACCCGTAACCCCATCGCCGACCCCGGCATCCTCGGCATCAGCCAGGGAGCCTCGGTCGGGGTGGTGCTGGCCATCGCGTACGCGGGCATCCACACGCTCACCGGGTACGTCTGGTTCGCCTTCGCCGGAGCGGCGATCGCCTCCGTCGCGGTGTACGCCATCGCCTCCAGCGGACGCGGCGGCGCCACCCCGGTGAAACTCGCGCTCGGCGGCGCCGCGATCAACGCGCTGCTGGTGTCGGTGACGATGGCCGTACTGACGACGAAGGCGTCCGCGCTGGACGAGTTCCGGTTCTGGCAGGTCGGCTCGATCGCCGGCCGGGAGTCCCAGGTCGCCCAGCAGATCTGGCCGTTCCTGCTGGTCGGCACGGTGCTCGTGCTCTCGGTCGCCCGCGGGCTCGACGCGCTCGCGCTCGGCGAGGACATGGCGAAGGGGCTCGGGCAGAAGATCGCGACCGTACGGATCGTCGGCGGCATCGGCGCCACCGTGCTCACCGGCGTCGGCGTCGCGGCGGCCGGCCCGATCGCGTTCATCGGCCTCGCCGTCCCGCACATCGCCCGCACGATCGTCGGCAGCGACCACCGCTGGGTGCTCCCGATGGCCGCCCTGACCGGACCCGTGATGCTGCTCGTCTCCGATGTGATCGGCCGGATCGTCTTCCCGCCGAGCGAGGTCCCGGCCGGCGTCATGACGGCACTCATCGGGGTGCCGTTCCTGGTCACGCTGGTGCGCAGGAAGGCGGTGCCCGCATGAGCGCCACCACGGCCGTCGTACGGCCCGCCGGCTACAGCGTCCTGAAGCTCGGGGCGCGCGGACGGTTCCTGCTGCACCGCCGGGCCGCGCTCGTCGCCGCCTCGCTGGTCGTCCTGCTGGCCGCCCTGTGCGTCGCGTACCTCTGCGTCGGCGAGAGCTTCGTCGCGCCGGGCGAGGTCCTGAAGGTGGTCCTGGGCCGGCCCTCCGCCGACGAACTCGTCGTCGGCACCCTGCGGCTGCCCCGCATGGTCGTCGGGCTGCTCGTCGGCCTCGCCTTCGGGATCGCCGGCGCGCTGATCCAGACCGTCGCCCGCAACCCGCTGGCCAGCCCGGACATCATCGGCATCAGCCAGGGCGCGAGCGCGCTCACGGTCGGCGCGATGACGTTCGGCATCACCTCGTACACCGTCCTGCCGTACCTGTCGGTGATCGGCGGGATCGCGGCCGCCGCGCTCGTCTACGCCTTCGCGTGGCGCGGCGGACTGCACGCCACCCGGTTCGTGCTCATCGGCATCGGCTTCGCCATCGCGCTGCGGTCCGTCACCACGCTGTTCCTGACCAAGGGCGACTACCTCGTCGCCCAGCAGGCCCAGATCTGGATGACCGGCTCGCTCAACGGCCGCGGCTACGACGAGGCCGCACCCATCGGCTGGACGCTGCTGATCCTGCTGCCCGCCGTCCTGTGGGCGGCCCGCGCGCAGCGCACCGTGACCATGGACGACGACACGGCGACCGCGCTCGGGGTGCGCCTGGGCCGGGTACGGCTCGGGCTCGTCGCACTCGGCGTGATCCTGGCGTCGGTGGCGACGGGCACGGCCGGGCCGGTCGACTTCGTCGCCCTGCTCGCCCCGCAGATCGCCCGCCGGATGACCCGGACCGCGCAGATCCCGCTGCTCTGCTCCGCGCTGCTCGGCGCGGTCATCGTCGTCTTCGCGGATCTGCTGGCCCGCAGGCTCTTCTCCCCCACCGAACTGCCGGTGGGCGTCCTGACGGCGGCGGTCGGCGCCCCGTATCTGATCTGGCTGATCATCCGCGGTCACGGTGGCCGCAGGGGAGGCAACGCATGACCACGACCCGGCAGCAGGACACGAAGGACGCGGTGACCAGCCGGCTGACGGTGGCCGGGCTGACCCTCGCGTACGAGGACCGCACCGTCGTCCACGAGCTGGACCTCGCCGTCCCCGACGGCCGGGTGACGGTCATCGTCGGACCGAACGCCTGCGGCAAGTCGACGACGCTGCGCGCGCTCGGCCGACTCCTCAAGCCCCGCGGCGGGGCGGTGCTGCTGGACGGCACCGAGCTCTCGAAGATCCCCACGAAGAAGATCGCCCAGTCGATCGGGCTGCTTCCGCAGACCCCGGTGGCCCCGGAGGCGATCACCGTCTCCGACCTGGTGGCCCGCGGCCGCCAGCCGCACCAGCACTGGTGGCAGCAGTGGTCGCAGGAGGACGAGCGGGCGGTGACGGACGCCATGGAGCGCACCGACATCACCGCGCTCGGCTCCCGCTCGGTGGACGAGCTGTCCGGCGGGCAGCGCCAGCGGGTGTGGATCGCGATGGCGCTCGCTCAGGAGACCGATCTGCTGCTGCTCGACGAGCCGACCACGTACCTCGACATCGCCCA
>CBRG010000167.1 GCA_000470535.1 Streptomyces sp. AW19M42 | reverse complement strand
GGTCGGGAGCGGGTGTGGCGGGAGTCGGATCGGAGTGCGGCACGAGCGACCTCTCTAAGCGCTTGCTCAGGGCTTTCGTGACGCTATGCCCGCGCCCGCACCCCGTCAAGGGACTCCCCGGTTCCCGGCCTCAGCTCCCTTCGGGTCTCATGCTCGTGCGCGGGGAGTGGGAAGCAGCGGCAGGCTGCTGACGTGGGGCAGGGAACTGTTGACTTCACTGATCCGCCCGGTGCCCGGCGCTATCCGGAGGTCCCAGCGAGCGGCCAGGGAGGCGAGGGCCACCGTCATGGTGGTCAGGGCGAGGTGCTCCCCGACGCACCGGTGCGGTCCGGTACCGAAGGGGAAGTAGGCGCCACGCGGGCGGTCGGTCCCGTCGTCGGGCCCGGCCCGGTCCGGATCGAAGACGCGCGGGGCCTCGTAGAGGTCGGCGGCCCGGTGCATGGCGCGCGGACTGTAGCCGACCTCGGCGCCCTTGGGGATGGCGACCCCGGCCAGGGTAACGGCGCGTTTGGTGCGGCGGGTGGTGAGCATCGGGGCGTGCAGCCTGAGCGTCTCGTCAATGACCTTCCGGGTGAACACCAGGTCGGTGAGCCTGTCGTACGTCGCCGGCTCACCCCCCAGCACACTGTCGGCCTCGTCCTGGAGACGCCGCTGCACGTCGGGCCGCACGATGGACTCGAAGACCGCCCAGCTCAGCGAGGTGCTGGTGGTTTCGAGGGCGGCGAAGA
Source organism: Streptomyces sp. AW19M42 (assembly GCA_000470535.1). Taxonomy (GTDB): domain Bacteria; phylum Actinomycetota; class Actinomycetes; order Streptomycetales; family Streptomycetaceae; genus Streptomyces. The sequence continues at coordinate 83,990 of CBRG010000167.1, read as the reverse complement.
GCAGGATGAGGAATTCGCTGCGGATCTGGATGTCGGTGAGGGGAGCGCCGGTCTCGGGGTGCCGGCTGTCGAGGAGCGCGCCCAGGACGTCATGGTGCTCCCCGGGGGCAGCACGACGCTCACGGATCAGGTTGTCGAAGGTGGCGTGGAACCGGTTCACCGCAGCGGTGAAGCGTCGGTTACCCGGGGTGGGGATGGTACCGAGGACTGCCGGCAGGATGGTCTGCGGCAGGAGCCGCCGGGAGATCGCGTACATCGTCTTCCGCACGTCGCGCACGGTGGCAGGGCTCAGTTCGGTGCTGAACAGGCAGCGCAGGACCACGGCCGCGACCAGGTCGGATATTTCCTGGTCGGCGTTGACTACCCGACCGGCCTGCCAACGGCCGATGCGCGCCTCGGTCTCGTCGGTGATGACTTCGGTGTAGCTGCGGACACTCCGACGGCTGAAGGTGGGTTTGAGGGTGCGCCGCTGGTGCCGGTGCGGCGGCCCGCTGGCCGCGATGAGCGGGTTTCCGAAGTTGCCCGCCAGCGCTTCGAAGAAGCGGCCACGTTCGAAGGTGTCGGTGTCCACCTGGATGCGGTGGACCAGGGCCGGTTTGTTGGCCAGGAACAGGCCGACCGGCCCGAATCCGACCCGGACCAGCGGGTCGGCGGTCCGGGTCGCTTCGAAGAACGACAGGGGTCTACGAAGCAGCGCGGGGCCGTGGCCGAGGAGGGGGACCCGTCCGGGGGCGGGAGGGCAGTATGCGGGGATGGGCATCGGCGGACTCCTAGATCGATCGAATGGCCTGGGCTGTCGCCGTCGCCGTCGCTGTCGCAGTCGCTGTCGCTGTCGCTGCCGAGGAGAGGGAGGGCCTCATCGGACGGCGACCGGCGGGTTGCCCTCGGCCGGCGGGACCAGGCCCACGGCCACGGTGTTGCCCTCGCTGATGTAACCGTCTTGGTGACACAGGGGGTTGTCCGCGCTGTCCGGGTCCAGGAAGGGCCGCCAGTCTCCCGGGACCCCGCCGTCGATGGCCTGCTGAGCGATGCGAGCGCAGGCAAGCGCGTAGAACCGCTGGGCAGCGGGCCGCAACGGAGCGTGATGTTCGATCAGCATCGTCTTCTGCCGTACAGAGACCAGGCCGGCCTCGTCGAGCCGGCGGTGCAGATCGCGAGTGCGCAGCAACTGGCGGGCGTAGCCGGGCGTGCTGGACGCGTGCCGGAAGAAGTCCGTGAACAGGAAGGGGTCCGCAGGACGCGCGGTGATCAGGGAGGCATCGAGATCCTTGACCGCCACAACCCCTCCCGGTCGAACCACGCGCCTGAACTCACTCAGGACCGACTTGAGTTCATCGTCATCGAGGTACTGCGTGGTGTTCGCGCACCAGACCGCGTCGAAGGTGTCGTCCCCGTACGGCAGGTTGCGCAGGTCTCCCTGCCGCGCGTCGAAGGAGCAGCTGGGCCCGGTGCGGCGCATGCGCTCGGCGGCGAGCGCTGCGTTCTCCTCAGCGAGGTCGATGGCCGTCACGTGGCCACGGGAGCCGACCAGGTCGGCCAGCCAGGGCAGGAAGGCGCCGCTGCCGCAGCCGGCGTCCAGCACTCGCCATCCGGCTCGGATGTCGGCTTGGTCCAGTGCCGCCCGGTACTGGACCTCGCAGGCCTTGAAGTGGGCTTCGACGATCTCCTCGTGAGTGAAACCCAGTCCGGTCGACGCGGCGTATCCCCAAGAGGCATGGTCTTTCGTCGGCATGCGCTTTACCTCTTCCGTTCCGCTGTCGCGGCGTCGTCGAGCAGGGTGATGAGCAGGTCCGTCACGTAGTCCGGTGCCTCCAGCGGCTGGAGATGCCCGGCGCCCGGTACGGTGACGAGCCGCCCCCTTGGCAGAGCGTCTGCCGTGCTCGTCGCCTCCTCCAGGGTGACGAGTTCGTCCTCCTCGCCGGTGACGACGACGGCGGGCACATCGGTGCTCCGCAGAACGGGGAGCGAGTCGGGACGTGCCGCGATGGCACGCTGCGCCCAGGCCACCGCCTCGGGCGCGGCACCCTTCGTCATCGTCATGATCTGGTCGACCAGGTCGGGGCGCCGAGCCCTGGTGGTGGCGCCGAGGAGGAGCGGTGTAGTGCGGGCCACGACGTGATCGCGGGTGGCGTCGTCGAGCATCAGGTCGGCGAACTTCAGACGTTCAGCGGCTGCTTGGGGACGGTCGGCGTCGGCTCGGGCGGCGAACAACGCGAGGGCGCGGACGCGGTGGGGATAGCGCCGCAGGAAGGCCATCGCCACGTAGCCGCCCATGGAGCATCCGCCGAGCGCCACCTGTTCGATGCCGCGCTCATCGAGGAGTACGGCGAGGTCGTCGGCCACGGTATCGAGGGAGGGCTGAGCGGTTCCCAGCGGCACGGCGCCGAATCCGCGCTGGTCGGGGGTGATGACCGTGTGCCCGCGTGCTCGCAGCGCCGCTGCCTGGTCCTGCCACATGGCGGAGCTCAGCGGCAGGGCGTGCAGCAGGACGACGGGGACATCCTGGCTCTGCTTCATCGCCCGGCCCCCTCGTCGTCCGCGCTCCGCTCGGCATCGGCGACAAGAGCGGCTGCCCTCGGGGAGAGCGCCACATCACGCAGCCAGGCGAGCGTCACGGGTGCGGGCGGCAGGTCGTGGACCGGAACGGCCTTGATGTGGGGTGGCAGGATCGAGTCCAGCGACTGGAACGACACATGGACGGCCGTCGTGCCGGCGAGCACCTCGGTCATCGCCTCCACCGTCGTCATGGGGTGGACACGGCGGATCGGAGTTCCACCGGGGGTGCGAGGCGGCACCACCTTGTCCCAGACATACGGAGGAAAGTCGCCGGGGCAGCGGAAGCCGTCGTACTGCGCGGCCTCCTCGATCGACACGGTCTTTCGCTCGGCGAGCGGGTGGTCGGCGGAGACGATCAGAGCCCGGCCGTCGAAGCTCACGGGCCGGCTGACGGCGATGTCCGGTTCCTGTAGTGCGTATTTGACGATCATGACCTCCAGGGAACGGTCCCGCAGCGGACCGAACGGGTCGGCGACGTCGTACGGGACGAACTCGACCTCCTGCGCCTGATGGCCCGCGCCGGTGATGATGCGGGTGGCCAGGTGCGGCGAGCCGTGGATGCCGAAACGCAGGGGTCGCGTGGCGTCAGGTGCTGCGGCGGTATCGGGGGCGGGCATCTTCAGATCTCCTCGGTCAGTCCGGCGTAGGCACGGAGCTCATGGGGCCGGTGGGTATCGGTGTCGACGCGCAGCGCGGCGAACTGCATGGCAAGGCCGGACAGGCGTGGCACGGAACGCAGGGTCAGCCGGTCACCCGGCCGGATCAGCCCGTCCAACACCGCTTCGGCCAGCAGGTGGTTGACCTGGATGAGTACGTCGGAGACGGTCACTCCCGCCGTGGCGATGTACAGGTCGCGGTGGATCGGATGGCAGTCGGCGGGCCGCTCACCGGCAGGCACGGGTATCACCACATCGGCCGGTGCCCAAGCGGGCAACTCTCGTGCGCCGTCGAACGACTTGAGCAGCCGGCGCAGAGCGGCAGTGTCCTCGTCCGGAGCGGGCCCGATCCAGGCCGTCGACCCGTCGTCGGCAATGTGGTCGAAGGTGAATCTCTCCTTGAGGTTATTCGGCCGCCCCGCCAGGAAGAGGGTGCGGGTGAAAGAGCGTTGCCAGGGCCTGGACCGGTCCGTCGGCACCGACAGGGCGAAGCGGCAGGTCTCCCGCACCCAGTCCGGAAGGGAGAAGCGGCCGACAACCATGACAACGGCAGCACCGTCGTGCGGCCCGTCCGCCTCCCCGCCCGCGAGGGTGGCCTTCGCCTTGCGCAGCGCCTCGGTGGTGGACAGGTCGAGGTGCGCAGCCAGCTCGGGCCGCGTCACCCGCAGCCGCTCGACGGCCACGGTGAGCAAGAGATCAGGGCTGAGCGTCATACGAACACCGTGCTGAGCAGGGCTCGGCCGGGAGCGCGGTTTCCCCGGCCGAGAAGAGACGAGGTGAGTCGGTACGGGTCTATGTGGGTGTGACCCCGCCGATGCCTGTCCAACAACCCGAACAGGGCATTCCGGTCGCCCTTCGGTGCCTCTTCCGCCGAGCTCAGCAGCTTCGCGGCACGGCTCAGGCTCTTGCGGAGCAGATCGAACCGGAAGGACTCCTGCTGGCCGGGCCCGAGTCCGGCAATGAAGTACAGACGCATGCCGAGCCGCAGTACCTCAGGATCGTGGTCGTCGCCGAAGGAGCGCAGAAACGCGCTCACCGTGTGGTCGTGCCAGCCACCCTGCCGGGCGGAGGTGATCTTTCCGTCGATCGGCACCCTGCCTATGGGGACCCGATGCACGATGGTTCCTCTGTGGGTCAGAACCCGCTCCAGCAGCTGATAGTCGGGGTCGAGTTCACGGTCGTAGAGGAGCACGACTTCGTCGTACTCGGGTGCGAGCGGCAACAGTTCACGCAACGCGCAGGCCAGGTAGTTGGGGCGCCCGTTGGCTGCGATGATCTGCCGCAGGGGCAGGCCGAACCGGGTGGCATCGAGGTAGACCGGGCCGCCCACCTCCCGCTGGTCGAGGCCCAGTTCGTCCGCGACCAGCTCGTCGACCATCTCGTTGAGGCCGAGTCCGGGCGGCTGGTGTGCCAGCAGTCCGGGATCGTGCAGGCCGAGCCGTTCGTAGTGGCCGGCCCACAGGCGCAGGACGCGGGCCCCGGCCGGGTGGACGTAGTCGGTGCGCTCGACGGCTTCGGCATAGGCGGCCACCTCGGCTGCGGGCGCCGCACCCTCGGCCCGGTAGCGCACATACAGCTCGCCGATCTCCTCTTCCGACAGCGAGGAGTAGTCGGTGTCACCCCGCGTCCGGTCAAGGAACTCCCAGAAGCCCAGGGTCTGTTCGGTCGGATGGTACGTCGTGTGGCTGTAGCGGTAGGTCACATCGGCCACCTGCGCCGTGGCGCGGTACATCACGTCTGCCCAGAGCAGGCCTTTGAGATGGCTCGGTGTCAACGGCTTGGACGGTGTGACGGTTATCGGAGCCAGCAGTACCTTCCGGCGGGTGCCGTCCATCAGCGCTCCCTCCTGGCTGTGATGGCCTCCAGCAGTTCCTGCCGGGTCGGCGGCAGGGGGCCCAGCGGGGCCCGGCCGGCGGGGACGGCACGCACCCTGGCCTGGAGTACGTCGCTGTCGAGGATCTCCGCGGGGGGGCCCAGGCCCATCAGGACGCGCAGGAGGCCGCGCCAGACCGCGGAGTCGACTCCGGCGGCTCGGGCCACGTCCGCCATGGAGGGGCGGCCCGGAACCACGGGCGGCACCGGAGACGGCGTGACTCCCTCGGCGCGGGCTCGCCACAGATCCCCGTATGACCGGCTGTCGTGGATGGCCTGCTCGTACCACGGGCGATGGACCTCCTCGGCGAGTCGCACGGCGTTCTCGCTCTGGTACTCCCCCACCATCGGATGGGTGTCGAGGAGGTCAGCCAGCTGGAAGGCGTGCTGCAGGGCGAGCGACATGCCGCGGCCAAAGAGCGGGTCGGTGACGCAGGCAGCGTCACCGACGGCGAACAGCCCAGCGATCTGTCGCTGTCCGGGGCGGGCCGTTGACCGCAGGATGTTGGGGGGCATGGTGATGGCTCGTACGTCCGTCAACGGCGTCGAAGCCCCCTCCTCGATCCATTCCGCCACGTACGGGGACATCCGGGCAGCGGTGGTGAAGGCAGCGGGTTCACGCAGGATCGCGGTGTCCGGGTCAGAGGTCAGAGCCCCTACGGCGATGGCGAAGACACCGTTGTCGGCAGGGTGTACGACCGCCGCGTAGTGGTCCCAGATGCCTCCGGCCGCGTTGCCCCGGTTGAGCGGACCCGGCCAGTCGTCTCCTGGCTCGTTCAGTCGGTAGAACCTGGTCAAGCAGCGCAGTTGCGTGGTGCCGACCAGGTCTTCGCCGACCGGAACCCCTGATTTCCTGAGCCAGGCCAGGGCCGCAGCCTTCCAGCCTGTGGCATCCACCACGAACCGCGCGGGCACCTGCTCGCCCCGATCCGTCACCACTCCGGCGACGCGGGACCGGTCCGGGTCCAGGAGCAGCCCCCGCACCGCGGTTCCGTGGTCGAAGGTCACCCCGGGAAGGGCACGCACAGCGCGGTAGAGCAGTAACTCAAGAAGGGGACGTCGGACGGCCAGAGCGACCAACTCGTGGTCGTCCGCCTCCTTGTCGAATGTATCCGTGGGCGCCGCCCTGGTGAGGTCGAGGAGCCGTGCTCCTTCCTCCTGGGCGGCATCCAGCAGGTGGGGGGCCCGTTGGCGCAGCACACGCACCCCGAGCGAAGTGAGAATGTGCGAGTGGTCGCTCTGGGGGACGGTGGGACGCTGCCAGAGCTCAGCGGCTTTGTCGACCGGGCCTTCGGGCGGAGGAGCCGAGCGCTCCAGGACGCGTACCGGAAAGCCTCGTTCAGCAAGCGCCAGAGCCGTGGCAAGACCAGCAACACTCCCGCCCACGACCACGGCCGGCCCGGTCAACGGCGTGTCCCGTGGACGAAGAAGACCCGGCGGACGTTCTTGACGTCGCGCGGCGGGACCGGGTCCGGCCAGCGGCCGAAGTCCGCGCCCGGCTCGCCGGGCTGCGTGGCCTCGACGCTGAACCCATAGCGGTCGAAGAGGTCCTCGGGCTCATCAGTGCCGAAGAGCCACGGGCAGCCCCAGTTGGCGAAGACGTCAAGCAGTCCCCGCATGTGCGGCAGGCTCAGGGCGGCAGCGTTGACCACATCGGCTGCTATCCGGCTTCCGGGCGCCGTGATGGCGGCAACCCGCTCCAGCATGCGGTGTGTGTCCGGTTCGGGGATGTAATAGAGGAGCCCTTCGAGCAGCCAGGTGGACGGCAGCGTCGGGTCGTATCCGGCGTCGATCAACTGGCTCTCCCAGTTGTCGGCAGTGAGGTCCACGGCCACCGACCGGTGGGCCACGCGCGGGGCAACTCCCTGGAGCCGGTCGCTCTTGAAGGCCAGGACGGCCGGCCGGTCGACCTCGAAATAGCGTATGTGGTCGGGCCAGGACATCCGGTAGGCCCGGGAGTCCATGCCCGAGGGAGCCAGCACGATCTGGCTCATCTGCCGGTCCTGCGCCGCGCCCGCGAGGAAGTCGTCGAAGAACCGCGTGCGGATCGCGTTGTAGTCGGGAGTGCTCGGAAGGTACCGGGGCCGGTCGGCCGGGAAGGTGGCCGCGTGCACCTCGGCAAGGAGCTGCGGGCCGTACTCTCCGACGAGCCTGGCCGCGAAGGGGTCCTCGTACAGGCGGTCCTCGCGCAGGGTTTCAGCGGAACGCAGGGCGGCGGTGAGCAGTGCGGTCCGCTCCACCGGGTTCAGAAGGTCGGTCATCGAAGTTCCTCGTCTCTCGGTACGGGTCAGGCCGGTGTCGTGCCGGTCAGGCGCTGCCACAGGAGGTCGTCCTGCCTGAAGAGTCGGTCCTTGACCTGAGTCGGGCGGATCCCGCTCCCTACCGCGGCGTGCCAGTCCTGGTGGAACGCGTTGGGGTCGAGGAGCCGGAGGGCGGGGGCGGAGAGACGACGGTCCGTACGGGCTCGCCGATAGTCGGCGGACTCCCGCTGGAGGGCGGCGTCCAGCAGAGCTGCGAAGCGGCTGGACTCGGTGTCCTGCCAGGAGGTGTGGGGGGCCACCGCGAAGACGTAGCGCGAGGCCCCCGCCTGACGTTCGACCCGGCAGGCGACGTTGGAGATGCCAAGACCGGTGGCGTCGAGGGCGGTTCGCAAGGCCCGGACGACCTGAGACTCGCGCAGCCGCTCACCGACCGCGTCGGAACGGTTGGCCCGGCCTGCGTACGCCACCCGCGGCACTCCGTCGACCAGGTCCTCGACCCGGATGACATCGCCGACGGCGTACCGGTAGAGCCCGCCGACATGGCTGAAGATCACGTGGTACTCGCGCCCGACTTCCAGTTCGTGCGGCAGCAGGGTCTGGGTATCGGGAGTGAGATCGGCATCGGCGTCCACGAACTCGTACACGGCCGCCGACACAACGAGACTCCCGGCAGAGCCGTGGCGGTCCAGTGGCACCCCGACCGGCCCCTCGGACGCCGCGACCGGCGCGGGCAGGGCCGCCACACCGACACCGAACCGCTCACGCAGCGCCGGCAGGTAGAGGGAAGCCACACCCGTCGTCCAGCCGAACAGCGCGCGGATTCGCGGCCACACATGGGCCGGATCCACGACACCGAAGTAGGCGGCGAGCTGCTCCAGTTCGGCCGCTCGGTGCGGATCGGGGCTTCCGTACGGAGCGCCCCCCAGGGTGCCGTCCCGCACGTCCCGGACGATCCGGTCCCACCACAGGTTGAGCTGGTACGGAACGGCCGCGATCATCGCCGGGTTGATCCCGATGAGACAGCGCACATCGCTCTGCACCGCCAGCCGCAGTCTCAAGTACATCTTCTCCAGATGGTCGTCGGGAGCGACGTCCACCGGGAGAGTGGCCCAGGGGGCCGCGGTGCCGAGTTCGGCTGAGAGCGGCTCACCGAACTTCTCGCCGAAGTCGACCTGGCTGGCGCCGACATGAGGCTGCCCGCCGGCCGTCGTGGGCGGTGCGGAGAGCGGGTCGTGCTTGAGGTTGAGAACCGCGTCGGGCCGCTGCGCAACGTCGGGGAAGTTCTCGATCAGGGGCGCCCAGGCCGCGTAATAGAACGGGAAGAAGGTGGTACTCATGAACCGCGGGGTGATGGGGATCTTCTTGTGGGCGCCGGTACTGCCGCTACTGGTGAAGTACACGACCGGCCGGTCGGCAGTCAGCAAGTTCGGCTCACCCGCCGCCGTGCGCTCGATCAGCGGCGCGTGGGCGGCATAGTCCTGAATGGGAACGGCCTTGCGGAGGTCGTCGATGTCACGTATTCGGTCGAAGCCATGCCGCTTGCCGAACTCGGTGCCCGAGTTGAAGTCAACGAGGTCGGCGAGGACGCGCTGCTGCTGCCCTCGCATGTCGGTGAGCGCATCGCCGAGCCGAGCGCGTTCGGCGAACACCCGCTGCCGGTAGCGATCCAGATGCCCGGGGGCTGCCCAACCCTTGTGTGCGGTCACGAGGTGAGCACCTCCACCACCGCGTCGACCGTGCGGGCCACACTGGGCTGTTCCTCGATAATCGTCACCGGTAATTCCCTTATCTCTTCCATCATCATTTTGCGAAGGCCCTCTTGGTAATCCTCAAAGCCCAGCCATTCGGGGAGCTCACCGAAGTGCTCCAGGGGGTTGAGCCGCGCTCCATCGCCCGAACGCCGCCACGCGGACCTGGGCGAGACGTCCACGTAGACCACGGCGCACGGCTGCGGGAACGAGCGCCACCAGGTGTACATGGGGTTCTCCTCCATGCCGGCCAGCCGGCACTTCGCGAGGATCTTGTAGTAGTAGGAGTCCACCACCACGGGAACGTCGTCGTCCTGACGCTGGATCTCGTCCTTCAGGTGGACCACGGCCGTCTGGAAGAGGCTGGCCATGAAATCAACGGAGTACGTTGTTCCAAGATTTGGCAGGACTTCCCCGACCACATCGTGCCGTAGTCGAGTGACAAGCCCGTGCTCGGGCCTGACGAATGCATCGTCCGTGGAAAGCGTCCGCCAGGTCGGCAGCCGGTGCTCAACCTCCGCCATGACCGAGGACTTACCGGCACCGTCCGGGCCAAGCAGAACATGGAATGGCCTGTCATTCATCGATGCCTCCTCCGCTGGACACATCCTGGTGAATCCGGCGATCCGGGCCAACGAAGTCGTAGCCGGTCGAGACCGAAGAACGGGCCGTCTCGCGGCTGATTCGGTAACTGGTTCCGATGATGCGGCTGTTGAACCTTGGCATAGGCGTCCCTAGAGCTTTCAGATAGAGAAGGGGTACGTCGTGCACGAATCGAGGGTCAATCTGATCGGTTCCGTCTCCGCCACTCTGCCAGGCCCGAAGGGTTGCCTCAATATGACCTTTGGCCCTCAGATTTCAGGCAAAAACCTCACCAAATGCGCCAAGCAGGACGGCGGGTTTGGGCCCTTCGAGGACCACCGGCTCACCCAGACCGTCCGGGCGGCCTCGTCACCGGACCTGGTAGGGCGTGACTTCACCGCCGCCGAGCCCGGCGCGAAGCCGGCCTCGGAGATCATCCGCCCCCCACCCTTTCCGGCCGGTGTTATCTGGCCACGACCATCGATCCGGCGACCCCGCGAAGTGATCGGGTACGCAAGATCCGACCACCATCGGGCCGAACTCGTCATCGATGCCATGAGAATGGCGGCCGGCCGGGGTGCACTGAATCCAGAGTGCGTTGCGCATTCCGATCGCGGAGGTTAATACATGCCAGGTGAATACCGAAAGCGGATAAAGTAGTTGAATATTCGACAGAGCATGAGGTGCGCAGGGGAGGGTTACGGCAACGTCGTCGGGAAGGCTTACGCGGTTTACTCAAATCCGAGATCGGGACCACCGTCCGGGAATCTCATGAGACGGCCCGAGCGCACGGATTCCGCTTTATCGAGGTCGAATACAGTCGCAGCCGCCCGCGCCGGCCGTACCCACGACCTCAAAGCGGCCCGCGCGCACCGAATCAGCCGGAGCTGCGAACGCCAGGGCGTCCCCATCCTGGCCGACCGGGCTTACCAGGGAGCCGGACAGTGGGTGTCCACCGGTCACGAACGGCCTCAGGCGGTGAACTGTCCCCGCCCCAGCGCACGGTCAGCCCAGCACTGGGCCCGGGCTCGGCACCCGTCGAACGAGGGATGGCACGACTGAAGTCCTGGCGGATCTTCCGCCGGTCCCGCGTGAGCCCCAACCGCATGACGTCAATCGCCGCAGCCGCCCTGGCCCTGGCCCTCGCCCTGGAGAGGCAACGCCAAAAACGCGCAGTAAGGGCTACGCGGCTCACTGTCACCAAGAGGTCTCGCCCCCCGCGCCGCGCCAACTGAAGGAGAAGTGAACGTGCTCACTGCGTCCGGTGAGGTGAGAGGCACGCAGGATGCCGAGGCTGTCGGTGCCGGGAAACGCGGAGAGCACGAGGTCACGGAAGGCCACTACACCTGGTTGCGTCCGCGTGCGATGAGAGTTCTGAGGAACGTACGCAGCGAACTCCTCCACGCCGAGCGACGTCTTCCGAATCAGGATGCGGTCGAGTTGCCCCACGCCTCCGGCCGTGAAGACAGACGGGCTCGCCTACAGCCCTTCGCCTGGCACATGATCGTCCTCCCTGGTCGGTGTACGCGCCGTAGCGATGCTTCTTTCCGGTCCACCGCCACCCGCCCACGCCGGTCAGGGCCTCCGCAGTCCGTGCGCGATGGCTTCGACCACTGCGTCGGCTCCACGGTTGACAGCGGGCAAACTGCTTGCGTAGTACGTTTTTCCCGCTGTGATCTCACCCACCGCGTGCAGGCGCGGATGAGGGGCGCCGGACGGAAGAATGACGCGGCTTGTCCCCGGCTCCACACGGAGGCCTGCGTGTCCGTCCCACGTGGCCAGAGCGTTGGAATTCAACGACGAGACCAGAGAGCGCGACCGCCCCATGGTCGCCGCCGGGCTGGTCCGTGTCGCGTCGATCACCTGGTGGACTCTGCGCACCCCGTCACCCGTCTCCGCCCGGAAGGCACCGGCCTCGCGGTGAACGCCACTCACCCGCGAGACGACCGACAGTTGCCCGGAGTCCATGGCGGCCAGCAAAGCGAGGCCGGTCTGCCACGGCATCGGGGACTGGAGGCTTTTCAGCCGCTGGGTCTGGGAAGTCATGAATCGTGCAGCAGAATCCGACAGGCAGAGACGAATCCTGTTTCCCAGGTCGATGGAGATCCCGGCGAGAATCGACTGCAGTGGGTTCCTGGTCGGATTCTCGACTTGATGACGCAGATGGTCACGCTCGGAAACGCTCGAATGGAACCAGGAGAATTCCGTTGCCAGGTCAGTACCGTCCGACTTGAGTTCTTCCCTGAGCAGCTCCAGAAGAACACCGAAGTCAAGCTCACCCGCCGATTCCACGTGGGCTCTGATACGCGCCTCCGTGATGTAGGCCAACGGCCTGTTCTCTCTCATCACCCTGACCTGGGGAATAATTCCGTTCCGCGAGACCATGACGAGAGGCCCCTGATGACCCAGGTGGAGAAGTCCGATCGTTATGTCGACGGCAGTCAGCCCCGTCCCCAGAATCAGCACGGGCGCATGCGGGTCGATCCGGGAGAGAACTTCATTCAACGGATAAGGATCGGCATGGAACCCCGGGGCGTCCTTCAACCGGAACGGATCCGCCGGACTGCCCGGCCCGATACCCAGCACCACATGGCTGTGCTCCGTGATCGCACGATCGCTGCGCAGCAGGAACGTTCCACCACTTGTACTTGAGATCCCCGTGACCGTTTCGGCACGGACAGAGACGTCTGCGCCTCGTGAAGTGGCGGACTCGCGCCATTTACGGAAACTCTCTCCAAGGTACTTCCCGAAGATTCTGCGCGGCACAAACGAATCACCCAGATTCGCTACGCCCTGCGCCCACCCACTGCGCTCCGCACCGCCTTCGAGCCACCGTAGAAAGTTCCTGTCGTCATGAGAAAGAATCGACAGGGATTCGCTCGGTAAATTCATCAGAGCGCAATCCAAATCCGGACCGAAGGCCCGTCCGTGCGCCAGGTTTCCGGGTTCGTAGATGCAGATCTCCACGCCTCCGGCAAAGCTCTCCGCACGAGCCAGCACGCTTCCAACGAAACTGACAGCGGCAGCGCCTCCACCGATGTGGGCAACCCGAAGAGGCTTGTTCACCTTCACCTGGGTCATGACTAGGACGTCATTCGGGCGATGAGGGACGACGGGTCAAGTTCTCCGTATTCCTCGACATACGGCGGGTAGTTCAGGAGGTGATGCTCGCCCAGCATGTCCTGGTGCTTGAGGAGAAAATGAAGCTCGGCGCGGACTTGCGACCACCCCGAGCCATTGAAAAACTGCATGCCCGGAAATCTCGTCTTATAAAGACTGTTAGTGTCGTAGCACAAGCCCAGGTAGCAGTGATCGATACCTGATTCACGCAGACGGAAAAGTGTCGCGGCCATCATGTGGTTACCGATTTCGATAGCACGATAACTCGGGTCGTACACAGGAATTCCATATTGGGAGATTCCATCGCGAATGAGCACAGGAACGAAGCCGACAGGTTTGCCGGTACGTCCGTCAGTAAAGAATGAAACGTGCGAGGATATAGAAGAATCCAACATTTCGAAGAATCGGTTCCGCCGGTACTCTGCACGCACCGCCTGTGCGTCAAAATATCTGTGAGCGACACTCCCCCAGTCTTCCGTCAGATCGAACTCATGCCGCTCCACGAGCAACTGGTCGATGTGTGAACATTTTCTCTCCACATAGCGAATTCTTCCATTCTTGTCGAATTCCTGGAGTTTAATGCGAATACTCCTGGCCAGATAGAATCTGGACAGGTCGTACTGGCTGGGGAGGAAGCCCTGTTCATATGCGATGCGCACACCCTCCCCTTCTTCCAGAAACCCCCACACATGATAGGAGAAAACATAGTTCTCATAATCCGGAATGCGCTCAGAAAAGGCAAGCCTCACGTTCTCTCCCGTATACATCATTGCCAATGGGCGCACCATGATCCCGTGCTCCGGAGCCGGAACTTCACGGGCCGCGGAGCACGGTGGCACACATGGACGAACATCTCGACAGCACGGGTCAGCCGCATATGCGGACAACCATGTCCACCAGCGTCCGCAGCCTGTCAGCAGTCAACGGCTCGACAGCAGTCACCCCGCTACCGGGAGCATGCAGCAGAACCTTCGGAGGGGCTACGGCGATCCCGATGTGATGGATCGGTTGCCCCGGCTCCCGGAAGAAGAGGAGGTCGCCCCCCACCGCGTCCCCTAGCGCAACCGTCCGACCCATGTGAAAGATGTCGCGCGCCTCGCGGGGGGCTCGGACACCAAGGGTTCGCAACGCAAGGTGCACGAGCCCTGAGCAGTCCAGAGCCGCCTCGGTCATCCCACCCAGCACATGTTGAACTCCCAGCATCGTCCGGGCGGTTGCCAGAAGTTCCCTGGATCCAATGGCGCCGGCGTCCTTGAACGGGAAATCGCGAACCGCGCACGACGCTCTGTCGACAACCGCCTGACCACCGCCAGGCAGCGCCACCCGCAAGGTGGCGTCACCCACCTCGTACGCCGGCAGGATCGCGGCCCACGGCGCGAAGCGCGGTGCGGTGCCGCTGGTCGTTCCCAGGAGCTCGGTCTGCCGTGCGGTCACGACGGCGAACTGTGCGGCCGGAGAGGCTTCGGCGGCTATGTCACTGCTGGGCAGCCACCCCGGATAACCAAGGGAATCGGCGCCCCGGGGTTGCCAAGGAGCACGAACCCTGCTCCACCCCTGGTATTCCTCGATGACATGTACGGGCTCACCCAAAAGGATCTGCGTCTCGATCATATCCTTTCGGAACAGAGGCTCAAGGTCTCCTATGAAGGGGCGATCTGCGGGATCCCACGGTGGCGGTTCACGCCAGAGCGTGGATACGGCTGCACAGACCGCATGTTCCGCCGTGCCTGACACGTCATTGCCCCCCTTACTGCGGTCTCAACCGATCACCGGCGGTACAGCTCGCCTCAATCGGAGAGATCGACCAGACCATTGGCCCGCAGGTCGCGGAGAGCGGACGCTACGCACTCGGCGGCGTCCTCGGCAGTCAGCGCCAGATCCCGAGCGAGACACTGCGCGATTTCCCTTTCCGTGTGCTTGCCGTCGCACAACGCCCAGATGTAACCGCCGGTCTCTCCCGTACGGCACTTGGTGATGTCCGCGATAATCGTGTCGCCTTCATGGCGATACGTACGAACCCCCAGCCGCCGCTGCACGCTGTCAGGGCCGGCGGCGCAGCCACAGGGCGCATGGCCGACGATGCGCTGCTCGATGGTCAGGAAGATGCCGTGGGCCCTGTGAGCGACGTCCATCGGCCAGCCCTCGTCCGCGCAGTCCCCCATGGTGAGGATGCGCCATGCCTCATCACGCCAGAGGTCGTCGACCTCTGCACGGGCCAGCCGGTGTGCGATCCACTTTGGTCCCGGAGACAGATCCCCGTCGTAGGCCAGTACCGCCTGGAGCGCGCTCAGATACGTATCACGGGCCCTGAGGACGGCGGACTTGATGTCACCCGACGCGAACATCCCGACCAGATCGTCGAGTTGGTTCTCGCCTGCGACCTTGTAGTTCTCGGCGATCCACACCGCGAAGTCAGATGCCGCGATCCGGCGCTTCCGCTCGTCCAGCCAGTCCTGACCGGACAGAGCCCTGCCCATCGACAGTCTGTGCAGAAGGTCTTGCTCCTCGTACGTCGGCCGGCCCAGTCGGCCGAGGTACGCCTCGTCTCTCGGCCGTGCCGTGGCGATCAGTCCATCGATGTGCTCGGCCGTCCAGAATTCGATGTCGGCCCGCAACCCGCCCAGAGACCCCATCGCAATGACGAACCCGTTCTGGTCGATGTCCTGATCAGCCCTTCCGGTCTTGACCACCGATTCAGGTATGACCTTTCGTATGAAGTCCTTTTCTGCGATGACGAAGATATCCAGATCGCTGCGCTCGTTGCCCCACCCGGAGATGAGTGAACCGCTGAGGAAGACACAGCTCGCGCCGGCCAGCTCTGGATATCGCTGGATGACGTCGTCATAGCCCGGCAGCTCAGCAATGGCATCGGACACGGCAGGGGGCGACGTGGGGTCAGCCACAGCAGGCCCGTTGAACACCTTGAATTTCGGCAGCAGTTGATTCATGGTTCTCCCTCTCCCAATCACGATTGTGTGTCGAATGCGGCGTGCTTCCGGGCCGAGTGCTCGAAATAGCGCAGCAGAGCGATGGCCGCGGCTCCGTAGCACACGCCGATGGCGAGCTCCTCCCCGACCAGCCCGAGGGAGAAGTCGCCCCGGACGATCGTCCGGGTCGCCTCCGTCGCGTGGGTCAACGGGATGAAGGAGCCCACGGTCTGGAGGAACGGCGGCAGGATCCCTCTCGGAACATTCGTTCCGGTCAAGAGGATGAGCAGGGTGTACGCGACATTGGCCACAAAAACGTTGTTGGTCACGCGCAGCCCGATCGATCCGACGACCATCCCCAGTGCGGTCGCCGAAGTCGCTGCGACAAGCAGGGTCAACAACAGCGCCGGGAACCCTGACACCGGGATCACTTTGCCTAGCAGCAGGCTGCCGACAGTGAGCGTGAAGACCATGCTGAACAGCGCGGTGACGATGTACGGAAGCGCACGTCCGCCCCAGATCTGCAGGCGGCTTCGCGGACTGAGCAGTACCGGTCCCAGCGTCGAGTACTGTCGCTCATTCGCGATGGCCATCGTGCCGCCGATTACTCCGGCGCCGGTCGTGGCGAGCAGCACGTTGCCGATGATGAAGAACTTGTCGTCAGCGACGCCGGTGTACCGTCCCAGTAAGACGAAGAACAGCATTTGGAACACCGGGGCGGACATCAGCGAACCCACGAACATCGCAGGCGACGTGCGATTGAAAAGGGCCCGGAAAGACAATACTCCGGAAATGAGAACGAACCTCACGCTACGCACGTATCCCCCTCAACTCAGCGCCAGCATGGCCTTGTCACGGGCCTTGTACTCGACATACCTCAGCGCCACGACGGACAGCCCGAGATAGATGAGGCCGAGGAGCATCGCCATGCCCATACTTGGCCACGCGGACTTTCCGTCGATCGACGCATGCAGAGCCCGTGCCCCCCATGTGGTGGGCAGGATGTCGGCCAGTGGGCGGATCCACGCGGGAAGTCCGATCGGGACCAGCATTCCGGAGAGGAGCCAGATGGGGTGGTCCAACGTGTTGTTGAGTGCGTGGGCATTACGCATGTGCACGAATGTGGATGTCAGGAGTAGGCCCATCATGCCCATGGAGACTATGCACACCACGACCGACAGCAAGACGGTGACGGGCGCAGCGAAGGCGAGAGAGACACCGAACGCCACCCAGCCGAGCAACAGGGTTGCGATCATCGAATAGAGGCCGACTATCGCGTAGACCAGGGTGACCGGAAGAAGAGTGAGGATCAGCGGCGCCGGCGCAATGGCCAACGGCTCCAGCACCCCCATCCACCTGAGCCGCTGGATGGTCGCTCCGGACCCGAACAGCACCGACGTCCACACGCCCATGATTCCGGCCCCAGCGGTCGCGTGAACGAGTTGGTCCGGCTGGTCTCCAGCGCGCAGAAGGTAGAAGGCGACCATGGCGTAGACGACAGGGGTGAGCGTCGTGAAGACAATCCACATCCCCGAGGACGCCTGGTGTTTCATATAGGTGCGCATACCAACGGCAAGGAGTCGGACCACTCGGCGGATATCGGTCGTCATACGGCGACGCTCTGGCCCTGCTCGGACGCGTCCGTGAGAATTCCCAGATACGCGTCTTCCAGTGTCGGCTCGCGGCTGGTGAAACGGGTGACGCTCAGTCCGTCCAGTTCACTCATGACGGCCGCATACAGGTCGGCGCCCTTCACCGCGTGGATAGTGATCGTCTTCCGGTCGTCCCGATCGGCGGCGCGGACGTCTCGCGCGCCCGGCAGGACTGACAGGGCGGAGAGGTGACGGGGGCTCGCACCGACGACCTCGACTTCGAGAACGGCACCGGTGTCCACGCGGTCCTTCAGCTCGCGTGGTGTACCGAGGGCCTGGATCACCCCGCGATCGATGACGGCGATGCGATCACACAGCTCGTCAGCTTCGGCCATGTAGTGCGTCGTCAGCACGATCGTCACACCCTGGTACTTCAGGTCCGCAACCATCCGTCGCAGCTCCCTCGCGGCGACCGGATCGAGACCGATGGACGGCTCGTCCAGGAAGAGCACAGGGGGGCGGTGGAGAAGCCCCCTGGCGATGTGAAGCCTCTGCCGCATGCCACGGGAGTACCCCTCGACCCGCTCCTTCTCTCGGCCGGCCAGGCCCACGAGCTCCAGGAGCTCCCCTATTCGCGCTCGCTGGTCACGGGGCTCGACACAGTACAACTCGGCGAAGTACCGGAGATTGTCCTCGGCCGAGAGGCGGTCATAGAGTCCCTTGTCGCCGCCGAACACGTATCCGATGCGACGTCGCACCGCCATGGGTTCCGATCTCACGTCGTATCCGAGTACACGTGCGGAACCACTCGTCGGCAGGAGGAGTGTGTTGAGCATCTTGATGGTGGTCGTCTTGCCGGCGCCGTTTGGCCCCAGCAGACCGAACAGCTCTCCGGGTGCCACCGAGAACGACACACCGCGTACGGCCTCGATGTCGGTGTAGCGGCGGTGAAGCCACCCGGTGTGCGCACGATAGGTCCGCCGCAGGTCGACCGCCTCGATCGGCGCGTCAGCGATTCCCTGGTCCGGCATCAGTCATGCCCCGATTTTCTGGGCCAAGTCCTGCCACAGAGTTAACACTTCGTTGCTCCATTCTGCCGGATTCCCTGTCCGAAGCCATGCATATCCTCAAGCTCCCGGAGCTTGACACGGAAACAAGCATGTCTCATCAGAGAGCCAGGAAGTCATTGCAGTTGAATCGGACAGAGTTGAACTCGCACCAGAAAACTAGGCGCCCGGTCGAGCGCCTACTTCAATCGGACAGCCCGGCCGGAAAGTCCGGATGACAGGATCCTGAAGTGAACTTTCGATCAGTCGCTGCATTCCAGAATTCGAATCACTCGATTACACCGAAGACCTACGCCGAAACGGCCGACTCCGGACTTCTGTAGCCAACAGCTACGCTATCAATGCCGCGTCTCGGTGTATAGCGAATTCGCCTGGGGCCGAATTGTCCTAAATCCACAAGGGCGTCCGCTCTCGGGGGATCGAGGCCGGATGTAGCCTATTAGCCCAGTTCCCTCAGCAATGCGCGGCCGCTCTGGTTGAGCTGGTAGAGGACGCTCGCGCCGATGCGGCGCTTCTCCACGACGCCGCTTCCGGATAGCACGGCCAGGTGCTGCGAAACGGTGCTCTTCGCCAGCGCCAGACCCTCGGCCATCGCCGTGGTCGTCGTCGGCAGTTCGAGGGCACGTACCACCTGCGCGCGTCCCTTTCCCAGGAGCAACGCGAGCCGGTCCTCGCTCCAGCCGCCGTCGGCTCCGGCGGTAAGTATCCGCAAGCGGCCCGAGGCCCGCGCCTGGTACGACATCCCCACACCGTCACGGTCCTCGACAAGCAGCCTCAGACCCCCGGAGAACACAGTGGGGACGAGGAGCAGTCGTGACCTCGTGATCCTGAGGTCCAAATCCCGGTGGTAGGGCACGGTTAGCCGGGGTCTGGACCACAGCACCCGGCCACCCAACTCACCGAGCATCGCCTCGGGGCCCTCGACGGCGAGCGTTCGCCCCCGCAGCAGGATCTCCTCTTCCAGCGAGGAGCGGATCCGGCTCCAATGGGGAGCGAGCGCGCAGGCCCAGTACCGCGACAGCAGGGAGTAGAGGTTCCGCTCCCCGGGCGGATTGCCCCTGGTGCGGCACAGGTGGTCGAGTTCGGCCGCGAAGGTGGTCCGCGCGGGGTCGGGAAGGGGCACGAACCCGGGGACGAGACGTGACAGCTTCGCGTCACGCAGCACCCCGGCCAGGTCCCGGGCCAGAGCCGCCGGCATGGTCCGGCGCACCGCCCGCGCCCACTCCGCGTACGGAGCAGGTACCTCGCCCCGGTAGCGGGCGAGGAGACCGAGGCTGCCGAAGGTCTCCCACAGCGGGCTGAAGGTCAACCGCACCGTGCGGAGAGTGTCCTCGTCGACGTCGATCCTGATCACGACGCCGTGTACCAACCACAAGAGCGTACTGGCACTCCGCCATCCCCCTGTTCGTCACTCCGTGAGTCATCCTCCGTGAGTCATCCCCGCGGTCTGCCGGTGCCGGGTGAGAACGGTCAGGAGACGTCCACGCGCACGGCGATGTCCTGGCACAGGGCGAGCACCTCCTTGATCCAGGGTCGCGGATCTGCGCTCTCGTACGCCTGCATCGTCTCCACCGCCCAGTACGCGTCAAAGGTGACGATCGCCGGAGAGGCCGCCTTGAACCTGTTCGCTCGCCATTTGGGCTGATGGCTGCCGAACTCGCCCTCGCCTTCCAGCAGAGCGTCGACGGCATGCCCGAAAGCCAGCCGGGCCGAGAGAGTCGCGCTCTCCAGGTCGCCCACCTCCATCTGCCCCAGTGCGTCTTCGACGTACATGTCCGCCTCCCCCAGGGAGCGGGCGATGACGAACGAACGAAAGGCCGTTCCGGCGAGACGGCCGCGCAGCTCGTCGACCCAGTCGGCGCCCATCAGGGGAAGGCAGTGCCCGATGCGGGCGAGCGTCAATTCCTCCACGGGCGCGAGGACGTTGCCCGCGATGGTGCCCCGCTCATACGCCTCCCACGAGACTTTGGCCAGCATCTGGTCGATCTGAGCGTCGCACCAGTACTTCACCTCCCACCGCTTCTCCGGCGTGTAGAAGACCGCGCCGCTCACGACCGGCGGCTCCAGCGGCACCGATATCGCTTCACTCGTCCCAACGTCGTAGAGCGGGTTCGAGACGATGCAGATGTCGTAGTCGCTCAGGGGGTTGTGCCAGCCGCGCGCGGCGGAGCCGACGACGAACGCGGCCCGGGTGTCGTCGGGGATCAAGTGCCGCTCCCTCAACGGGGCCAGCCAGTCCTCCGCTGTCATCTTCTGCATGCCCTACACCCTTCTCTCGGACCTGTCCGAAGCCGATGCCACAGCGCAGTCCCCCGGACCCGCTGCTGCGCTCCGGGACGGACGCGGCCCGTCCGCTCGTACCTCCTCGCCGGCCTATACGGCAGCGCGCTGATCCTTGTCCGCGCTCAGGAGGACGTCCCGGGCCCCGCAGTCCGGGCCCGTCCTCAGCCGCTCGCCCGGTGGAAGGGAGGGGGCCAGCCTTGCGGTTGGAGCTGTCGTCACCGGAGCGGTGGGTGTCGTATATCAGGAACGGCTATGGGCTGTCCCGTGATCCCTGTGGATCAGCGCGCCGAACAACCCGATCACCCGAGCACTCAACGCACTCCGCTCCTGACACCTTCCGCAGGCCCCCACCCCGGCGCCCGGCCCCAGGACAAGATCCCCAGCCCGCTACACCCCCCGTACACCGAGCACGCCACCCGCTACACTGGCGGCGGCGAGCAGACCCTCACAGGTCCATCGTCAGCCTGTCCAAAACATGTCAACAACCGGCTCTTTGCATCCCGCCGTCTCAGACACGTTCTCCGACAGAGCCCCGCCTCCGTAGCTCAGGGGATAGAGCACCGCTCTCCTAAAGCGGGTGTCGCAGGTTCGAATCCTGCCGGGGGCACAACACAATAAGCCGCCGACCTGGGGTTTCGCCCCCAGGGAGGCGCTTTACTCGGCCTCGGACTTCGCGTCCGGGGCCGTTTGCGTGAGCGGATGGGGAGTTGCTGTCCCCAATCCGGCCCCAACGGATCAGCACCATCGGCGGTTGAGGCGTAGGCCTCGCGCGCCTGGCACCGGGACCCGCGCACCTGGTGCTGGCCCCGGTGCACGCCACGTTCCGTCGCTCAGGCTGTAGCAACATCTGAGAGAGAACCGTCACGGAGGGCACCTCGGAGAACGTGGGCGATTTCCTCGGGTTTGAGAGCGATTCCGTCGATCCCCTCCACGGTCAGTGGGACTTCCTCCAGTGCGTAATCGCCCCGCCCCTCGGCACTGAACTCGGACCCAGTTCGGTCGTCGAAGGACCAGGTCGCAATGCGGGTGAGGTAGAAGAGCTGACGCTCGTCGTCGGACTCCATCGTGTGCAGAAGACGGACGATGTCGGCCTTCCCTGCGACCTCCTCGTAGATCTCCCGGTGAAGGGCGGCCTCCCGGGACTCGTCGTCGGCTTCGACGCCTCCGCCGGGAAGCACCCAGTACACGGGAGCTCCGGGCTTGGTGCGGCGGATGACCAGCATCGTGTCCTTCTCGGTCACGAGGACGGCTCGGACTCGTTCGATCATTCGGCTCTGTCTCCTTGCTTGTTGACGGCCTCAGTGCATCAGCCAGCCGCCATCGACATGGACTGATTGCCCAGTGATGAACGATGCGGAGGGCCCGGCGAGGAACGCCACGAGCGCCGCCACATCTTCGGGCCGCCCCCGGCGGGGAACACACTGGCGCTTTATCTGGTCCTCCGGGCTGGCGCGATGGCGGGCGGGGATCGCGGTCTCGGCCTCGACCTGGATGGCGCCGGGCAGGACCGTGTTGACGCAGACTCCGCACGGGCCCAGTTCACGAGCAAGGGATCGAGTGAGGCCCAGGAGTCCGGCCTTCGCGGTGCTGTACGCGGCGAGGTTGGTCCGGCCGGCGCGAGCGTTGATGCTGCTGATGTTCACGATGCGGCCCCAGCGCCGTTCGACCATGCCGGGGGTCACCGCGTGGCAGGCGCGGTAGTGCGCGGTGAGGTTCACGTCGAGGGAGTAGTTCCAGGCAGCCTCGTCGGTGTCCTGCCACGGGACACGTGGGTAGGCCCCGGCGTTGTTCACGAGGATGTCGATCGGGCCGGCCTCTGCACGGATCCGATCGGTCATCGTCTGGACCGCGTCAGGGTCGGTCAGGTCGGCGTCCACGGCCACGCCAGGACTTCCGCCGCGGTCGAAGGCGGCGAGAAGTGCCTGCGCCTCCCTTTCCTGACCGAGGTGGTTGATGGCCACGGTCGCTCCTGACATGGAGAGTGCGCGGCCGATCTCGGCACCGATGCCGGTGGCCCCGCCGGTGACGAGGGCCGTCCGGCCTTGCAGCGGCCGGGCCTGAAGATGGGTCTCAAGCAGGGGCAGGGACATTGCGGCTCCGTTCGGCGGGGTCGGAATGAAGAGCCGGTGCGGTGGTGAGGAAGGCGCCCAGGTCAGTACCGGGGTGCTGGCTCTCGGCGAGCTTGACCAGGACGAGCAGCAGGTCGTGGCCGGTCAGCCGAGTTGGCGGGATGACGCCGAGGATGCGCAGGGCTAGGAAGGCGCGGAGTTCATCCACACCGAGGCCGCCATGGCCGCAGAGGCCGTGCAGTGCTCCCGCGATGGCGGCGTGGCGGCCGGCGCCGGTATTCCAGCTGTACCGGATGTC
Organism: Streptomyces sp. AW19M42; assembly: GCA_000470535.1. Lineage (GTDB taxonomy): Bacteria > Actinomycetota > Actinomycetes > Streptomycetales > Streptomycetaceae > Streptomyces. The sequence continues at coordinate 60,959 of CBRG010000167.1, read as the reverse complement.
GATGTGCCGTATAGCGGCGTGCAGTTCCAGGTGATCGATGCGAGGGCTGGTGTGGGAGGGCAGGGCCAGGCGAAGGGTGTGCACGTACACGTCGGGCTGGTAACGGGGGACGAGCCAGCCGCCCAGGGCCACGAGGTACCAGAGCAGGTTCGCGGCTTCGCCCGCGATGGTGTTGCGGCCGGCGAACTCGAAGTCGAGCCAGCACAGCGGGTCGGCGATGTTGGGCTCCGTGGGATCGCCCTGCGTCAGCCCTGTGGGCCAGTGCCGGTCGGGGCGCAAGACATGGCGGACACGGTCGATGGATGCGGCAACGTTCAACGTGAGCGGTTGGCCGTTGACGGTAACTGTGTAGCCGGCCAGCTCCTGGACGGTGAGGGTGACGTCGGAATGGGGCAGGCTGATCGGCAGGTCCCGTCGCGTGTACCAGCGGTCGAGTCGACCGCCGGGTCGGATCCGATCTAGGTAAAGGTCCGGCACGCACTCGGCGAGCGGAACCACCTTTCCCGTCTCGTCGGCCGCCGCCCGCAGGTCGTGGCAGACGCCGTCCATGAGTCGGGCTAAGCGCGGCAGCACCTCCGGATCGCGATCAGCCAAGGCGATCACATCGCCGAGCAGCAGCTCGCACCGTCCGCTCGCGAAGACATCCTCGTACGCCAGTAGATGGCGGCCCGGCAATGCCGGATGCCCCCGCAGGGCCGGGACCCGGATCCGGGAGGCGAGCTGCGACCAGCCCCGTACTTCAGCTTCGGCAGACTCCCGGGTCGCGACTTCCTTGTGGAAGGTGACCGCGGTCGAGGCCCTCGGCCCGCCACTCGCGCTCACCCCGCTTCTCCGGGGAGGGTGGCCAGCCAGCTGCGCAGGACGACCAGCGCCAGATCCTCTGCGGCAGACCGCTCGGTGCGGGCCGCCGCGACCATGCTCGTGTCCGGGCAATCCGCCTCTACAAGGGTCTGCAGGGCGTTGCTGTCGGAGGGGCACTCGATCCCGCTGAACCGCAGCTGGATCTTCGCCAGAAGTGCGGTGACCTTGTAGAGGTCGCGGAGGTCGGGCGCCCCCTTGAGGAGCTGGCGCCGGATCTCGACGGCAGCCTGGATCCCGTCACGCAGGCTCACGTCAACGTCGGTGGCCGCGTCCGGGGCGGGCAGAGCCAGCCCCGGAGCACACCACAGGGGGACGAGGCTGCCGCTGCCGATGAGCGCAAGGATGTGCAGGAGTCTGGAGGTGACGGCTCCGGCCAGGCACTCGGCACGGGCCAGCACGGTCAGGCCGAGCTTGACTCCGCCGAGTTCGGCTTCCAGATCTGCCAGGACGCGGCGCATCCCGTCCAGGGACTCGGCGTCGGCAACGACGAACACGTCAAGGTCGCTCCAGCCGTGCTGGTACTTGCCCCGGGCCCCGCTGCCGGTTACGGCCAGAAGGTCGATCAGGGGCTGCGGTCCGGTCAGGCGGTCGAGGAGTGTGGAGAGGTAGGACTCCAGGTGCACCGGCAGGCCCAGGGCGTTGACCGGCATGGTGCTCGGCTGGTGCTCGGGCCATCGGCGGGCCAGGACCAGGTGGTCCAGACGGCGTTCCAGCGTCAGGCGCGGCCCGTCGTTGCTGATGACCTCCTGGGCGATGGAGGCGATCTTGTCGGCACCCCTGGCGCTCTTGACGCGGTCCCGGTCTGCCACGTCTTGTGCACCCGCAGTCCCACGCTGCGCGCGAACGGCTGCGGAGGTGTCCAGGTAGGTGATGGTGAGCTGAGGTCCGAGCATTTTGGCGAGCTCGACCGCCGAATCGAAATCGTGGAGCGACTCGACGCTGACGCAGTCAATGAAGTGGTGGGCCTCGCAGTACCGATCGAGGCCGTCCACGATCAGTTCGGCCTGGACGACCGGGGCCACTCGGTACGGGTCCGCAATGCCCGCCCGGTCGGCGGCGTCCTCGATCAGGTAACCGATCTTGAGGCGGGCGTGCCCGTGGTGAGTTCGCAAGTACTCGCCGACCGTGCTCTTCCCACTCTCTGACATTCCGCCGAGGGCGATGACATGCACGTCTGCCAGCGCTCGGCTGGGAATGGCGGGATGCAGGGGCGCCAGGTGCCGGCGGACCTCGTCCTGGATGGTGACGGTCGGTCGGTCACCGATGCGGATCAGCATGGCGAAGCGGCCGTCCCCGACGAGTCGGTTGATCTGCGTGTGGAGGTGGCGCTGGTAGGCCGCGTAGATGTCCGTGACAGTGGCCTCGTGGGAGAGGCTGCGGCGGGTACCTTCCTCGGCGCCATCACAGTGCAGGAGCAGGAGGGCGCGTTCGTCTCGTTCGGCTGCCCGGAGATCGGACTCGTACGGCGCCAGGAGGGATCGAGCACGGTCGGCGGCCCGCCAGGCATCCAGGTCCTCCCGTACGGCGACGGTGGCCGCGACGGATGCCTCCAGCATCGGAATCCCGCGGTCCAGAAACCGTACGGGCGCGGAGTACGGATGCCGGGAGCGCTCCAGGTAGGAATGGGCGAGGACATCGGCGACCTCCTCGGCCGGCCCCGCCTCGAACCACCAGCGGCCCATGCCGTCGGCCTTGATGGCCGCCCAGCGCCGGTCGTAGTGGTCGACGGGACCTGCCGAGGTGGCTGCAGAGCCCATGCGGCGAGCCAGGATTCCGATCTGTTTGGTCTTGCCGGTGTTGTCGGGACCGCTGAACGCGACCGACACGGGGAGGGGCTGCATATCGCTGCTGTGCTGGCTGATCATCGGCTTCCCTTCGCAGGGTGGTGCAGAGCAGGGAGGGCATGGCGGGACCGCGTGGTTCTATCCGGCCGCGTCGTCCAAGCCCGGGTCGGCGAGGTTGAGCGAGGGGTGTGACAGGAAGTTCTGATCAGCCGCAGGACTCGCCTTCGGCGAGCGTGCCGATCATGGCGAGTCCTGCGGCTGTCCCGAGCACCCACACCCAGGCCAGGGCAGTTCCGAGCGGATCGGATAACGCGGGCCGCGTCACGTGGCCGCTGCTTCCTGGGCCTTCGCGCGCAGGGCGACTGCTCGCTCCAGCTGGGCGCTCAGCAGGAGGACCCTGCCCGGGTCCATATCAAGCGTCGCGGTGGTCTTCGTGCCGTCGAGGAAGCGGACCTCGATCGGCAGGGCCGCGTGCCCGGTCCGTCGGTCGTAGCGGGGGTCCTTGTCCAGGAGTGCGAGGCCGCAGACGATCGGAGTCGTCTGTCGGGAGTCACGTCCGGCCGCCTCCTGGGGCGCCGGATTCTGCGTTGTCTCGTCGCCCGCCGAGGGCGGGGTCGTGCAGCTGCGGGGGTCGTGGCCGGTCGTCGTCACCGATGTTCCTCTCACGCGTCCGTACAGGCGCCAACAGGCCCTGAGCAGCGCCTGTTCGAGCCAATCGGAGATCCAAGGGGTGATGTTCAGTCAACGACGATCCGCGCTCCTGGGGCAGGGCCCAGGATGTAGTCCTGCGTAATCCCGCGTGATCCAGGTGGGGAGGGTGACGGGGTGCCGAGAAACCCGGCTGTCGCCGAGCTGATCAAGCGGGCGTGCCATGAAAAGGGCTGGGGCCCCTCGGAACTGGCACGCGCACTCGGTCTGGCAGAGAGTGGCGACCCACGTCGTCTGCAGCGCCAGCACGCCCGGCGCTGGATCGAGGGCGAGCGGACCCCGGACCACTGGTGGCCCTATATCGCCCAGGTGTTGGAACTGAACCCGGAAGCGATCAACCTTCCAGAGATCGCGCCTGCGGCATCCCGCGCCGATACCGTGACATCAGTCCTCCAGCTGGGAAGGAACGACGTGGACCGCCGGAACTTCATCCTCGCCTCCAGCGGATACGCCCTGTCTGCCCTCGGCCTGCCCGACATGGACAGCATCACCCGCCGGACCACGACCGCCTCCCCAGGGGCCGTCCGCGTCGGCAGGGGCGAGGTGGCAGCCGTGCGCCACATGGTGAAGGCCCTCGGCGACTCGGCGTCCGAACTCGGCGGCGGCCACGCACGCCATCTAGCGGTCCGCTACCTGACCCAGGACGTCGCTCCCTGGCTGGAAGGCCGCTTCACCGAAGCCACCGGGCGCCAGTTGTTCGCCGCGACCTCCCAGCTCGTCCACCTCGCCGGGTGGATGGCCCAGGACGAAGGCGACACCCCTGAACTGCGCGGGCTCGCCCAGGGCTACTACGCCCACTCCTTCCGCCTGGCCGCCGAGGCCGGCGACGCGGAACTGTCCGCCACCGCCCTGCGGGGGCTCGCCGTCCAGTGCGTCGACCTGGGCTACCGAGCCGAAGCCGTCCAGCTCGGCGAAGCCTGCGTGGAGTACGGCCGCCACCTGGACAACCCGCGAGCCGTCGCCTACTACGAAGCCACCCTCGCCAACGCCGCCGCCCAGGACGGCGACCGCCACATGGCGACCAAGCACCTCGCCATGTCCGAGACCGCCATCGGCAGACCCGCTGCCGCAGGCAGCGACTCCTGGGCCGCCCACTACTCCCCCGGCCGCTGGGCCCACGAATCCGGCATGATCCTCTCCCGCCTCGGCGACCTCGACGCAGCCGAAGAACACCTCCACCTCGCCCTCGACATCCACGGCCTCGACCGCCGCCGCACCCGCGCCATCGTCCTCGCCGACCTCGGCGGCGTACGCCTACGCCAAGGAGACGTCGACGGCGCCATGGCCACCTGGCGCGACTTCCTCGACTGCGCCGACGGCATCCGCTCGGTCAAGGTCCAGGCCGCACTGCGGGACATGCACGTACGCCTGCGCCGGTACAGCGGAGTTCCTGAGGCGCAGGAGCTCCGCGAGCAGGCGTCCCGAATTGCAGGCTGACTCTTCCGGCCGCTTGTCAGCGCTGCACGGCAATCCTGTTATCAAACGATCCCCCGACGCCCACCGGGAAGACAGCCAAGCACGTACGCAAGGGCACCCAGATCACGCTCGTGAACACAGCACGAAATTGGCGGGGAGCACGATGCTATTACCCAGAGGCCCTTCCGCCGGATGGACGGAAGGGCCTTCGCAATCGCAGCACAGGCTTGGCGCCTTGGCAGCAGCACCGGGGCGCGGTAGGCCGCGGCCCCAATTTCAGTTACTGGCTGGTCAACCACCCCCACACAATTCCCACCAGCGCCCTCAGCGCGACACCAGCCATCCACCGCACCACGAGCACGACCATGCACCGCCTGAGCCTTGGCGTGCGCCACACGTACCGCGCTTTACGACAGAGAATGCGCATAACTTGTTCCATCCGTGGACTTGACCGACCAAGTGACCGGTCAGACGCCACCAGATCCGTTCGGCACGGGGTTCGGCGAGAAACGACTGCCGCCGAACTGCAGGTATGCCGTGGTCAGACAGACAAGAAATAGGGTTCGTAGAAGGTTCGGAACGAACGGGGAACGGCATGGTTGATAATCCGGCAGTAACGTCGCGTCTGGCCGAGGAGCTGAGAGCACGTCGGCAAGCTTCCAGTCTCACGTTCGGCCAGATCATCCAGCACAGCAGGCGGCAATCTCCGCCCGTCTCCCTGAACAAGAGCACTCTCAGCGCGTGGTTCAGCGGTCAGAGTGTGCCGCGGACCGGAAGGGCATTCACCTTCCTGACCGAACTCCTCGATAGCTACAACAGTTCAAGGCCAGATCCCCGCTCCCGTGCTCGGTGGGAGAGTCTGCGCCAAGCAGCCGAGCGCAACAGACCCCCAGCTCACCGCGAGGGTGAGGCGTCGGGGGCGCGCACGCAGAAACATTGTGGCGGCAAGCCCCGTAGCGCAAGGCCACTGCGCATAGGTCTGGTCCCCAACACAGCCGATGTACTCATCGAACGGGCACACCGTGAAGCCCTGGCGAACGCCCTGGACGGCTCCGAAGACAGAGACGTCGCCACGGAGAGGGGTGGTGCAATGGTCAGAGGGCGGGTGATCACGGGCACCGGAGGCGTGGGTAAAACCTGTCTGGCCGCCGACTACTGCCACCGCGCCGCCGCCGACGGAACAGACGCTGGAGTCGACGTACTGATATGGGTCACGGCGAACACCGCTCCTGCAGTGACCAGTGCCTATGCACAGGCAGCCCGCGATCTTGATCTGGTGTCCAGCAATGAGAACACTGCTTCGGCCGCTGAGCGTTTCCTCAACTGGCTCCGTGTAACGGATCGCAGCTGGCTCGTCGTCCTCGACGACGTGCACTCTCCCGGCGCGCTGGAGGGGCTGTGGGCGCCTCGGCACACAGCCGGTCGCGGCAGGGTCATCGTCACCACTCGTAGCCGCGAGAGGGACTTCGCCACGGCAAGTGGTCTAGCCTTTCTACCTGTTGGCGTCTTCACCCCCGAGGAATCCCTCAAGCACCTGCGCAGCACACTGCAACGAACCATGCCATCCGGTACGGACGTGGAGCTAGCGGGGCTCGCCGATGACCTCGGCCATCTCCCCCTGGCACTTTCGCGTGCTGCCGCGTACCTCGACTACGACGCATCGTGCAGTATCGCCCGCTACCGACGCCGGCTCGCGGACCGCCGGCTTACCCTCGAACGACTGACCCCAGCCATGCGCGGTAGCGCCACGACAGGCTCACTTGCATCGCTGTGGGACATCTCAGTCAATCAGGCCGACCGACACACCGGCTTGCTTGCCCGGCCAATGCTCGAGTTGGCCGCCGTCCTCGACGGGACTACCGGCATTCCCGCCGCGCTGTTCACCAGCGACGCTGCACGCGATTGGCTGACCGAGCGGAGCCAAGCAGACGGTCCCGTCGACGAGCTTGATGCTGAGCACACCCTGGCAACACTGGACCGGCTCCACCTCATTGATCACATCCCAGACGAGAGCGACAATGACGCATGGTTGGTCCGCATGCACCAGCTCATCCAGCGGGCCGTACGCGAACGGCAGCCTCCTGGTTCACCGCCCGACGTCCGGACGGATCGCAGGGACGCCGTTCTGCCCGCGGCTGCTCACGCCCTGCTCAACATCTGGCCCGACACCGGTCATAACCAGGACCACACTCTGCGGCTGCGCGCTAGCGCCCGCGTGCTGGCCACACATGATCAGGACGGGGAGAGCCACCCTCTCTGGCAGAACGACACCGCCTACACCCTTCTGTTCCGACTGGGCACGAGCGCGGGCGAATCGGGCGATGCTTCCTGGGCGAAAGTCCATTTCGTCGGGCTTTGCTCCCTAGCCCACCAGCGTCTTGGAGCCGACCACCAACACACCCTCGTCGCCCGAAGCGAGTTGTCCCGCTGGCAAAGCCAAGCCGGAGATCACGCTGCAGCAGTTCAGACCTTGGAGAGCCTTGAAGCGGATCACATCCGGCTGTTCGGCTACGAGGCCCCCGAGACACTCGTGACTCGTCACAACCTTTCCGTCGAGCGTGGTGCACTGGGCGACACAAGCGGCGCCATCGCAGCCCTCCAAGAGGTTCTGGCTGTCCGGCAACGCAACGGAGCGAGCCGTGGTGCGATTCTCGCTACTCTCCATAACCTTTGTTACTGGAAGGGCGTCGCGGGTGACGCAGTCGAGGCTGCTGACGCGTACCGCAACCTGATCCCCCTCATGGAAGAGGAGTTTGGTGCCGATGCCGAGGGCACGCTGACGGCCCGCCATAACCTGGCCCGCTTGCTGGGCGAATCAGGCAATCCTGCCGAAGCCATCAGCCTGCTCGAAGGGCTGCTAGTCGACCAGACACGAGCGCTCGGGCCCCGGCACCTGCGCGCGCTGACCACGCGGCAAAGTCTTGCCCGTTGGCAAGGAGAAGCGGGCGAGACGGATAAAGCCATCGACGGGTATCAGGCACTGATCCCCGATATGGGTGAGATCCTGGGGCCCGACCATCCTGAGCTACTTGCCGCGCGCCACAACCTCGCTCGTTTGCGGGCAAGAATTGATCCGGCCATCGCAGCTGAGGACCTCACCGCCGTCATCGCTGACAGAATCCGAGTGCTCGGTCCTCACCATCCCGAAACACTCAGCTCCCGGCACAGCCACGCCCTGTGTTTGGGCTGGGCAGGAGAACCCCAGAGGGCTGTGCATGCACTGGAGGATGTACTCCGTGAGCAGCAGCGCCGCTCCACGCCAGAAGAGGCAGACACTCTCAGCACCCGCTACAGCCTCGCCGTCATGCAGGGCTCTGCAGGAGCACCCCAGGCAGCCATCGCTGCACTGCAAGAGCTCCTCCCCGATCAGGAACGTGTCCTAGGCCCGGACCACCTCCAAACCCTGACAACCCTCGATAGCCTTGCCAGCTGGCAGGGTGCAACAGGACACGCACAGTCGGCAGGGGACACCTACCAGACCCTGCTGACCCGCATCGAACAGCGATTCGGCACTGATCATGGCGCCACCCTGTCGGTGCTGGACAATCTCGCCATGTGGCGCGGACGCGCTGGTCACACTGGGGAAGCCGTCCGCATCCTCACTCGGATGCTTACAGAAACACGACGCCAAGTGGATCCTGCTGATCCCATCATCCCCACCATCAGCAAGAACATCGCCTACTGGATGAACCAGGCCGGCAAGGGGGAACACCAGCATCAAAGTTGAGACCTGCAACCACGGTCAAAGCCGCAGTCGTAACACTTGAAAGGGGGAGAAATCCCCGGCAGGTCCCGGTCCACAGAATCGCCTATCAGCATCGGACGCCCCCACGAGGATGGTGAGTGCCGCCGACCTGCTCGACAGCACACATGACCATCAGAGACATGCGTGAGCGGTGCGTGAGCGCACTGCCCTGGACGGGCCACCCAACACCGGACAGAGCACCACGCCGTGTGGCGCTGATCAGCAAGAACAGCACCACACGGCACGACTCGTAACTCTCGATCACGGACTCGACCCCACTCCTAAAGCGGGTGTCGCAGGTTCGAATCCTGCCGGGGGCACAACGCGTTACCACTCCGGCCTGGGGTTCGCCCCCAGGCCGGGGTTCTGATCGGCCTCGGACCTCTCGTCCGAGGCCGTTTTGCGTGACCGGTGCGAGAGCAGGGAAGTCGAGCCTGCCCCGATCCGTCCCCACCGCCGACATGGCCGCATCGGACGCCGCCCCTGGTCGCGCTGTGGCCTGGGCTGTCCGGTCACGGTCCCCGGGCCCGCCGGTGCCTACGCCACCGTGCGGATGAGCTTCTTGTTGACGAACTCCTCGATCCCCGGGCGGCCGAGCTCGCGGCCGAAGCCGGATCGCTTGATGCCGCCGAAGGGCAGCTCGGCGCCCTCGGCGCCGACGCCGTTGACGAACACCATGCCTGCCTCGATGCCGTCGGCGACGCGGTCGGCCTGTGCGGGGTCCGTGGTGAAGACGTACGAGCCGAGACCGTACGGGGTGTCGTTGGCGATCCGCAGCGCGTCTTCTTCGTCGGCCGCCCGGAAGACCATGGCCACCGGGCCGAAGAGCTCCTGGCGCGCCGAGGCGTGCTCGGTGGTGAGACCGGTGAGGACCCCGGCCGGGAAATGGGCGCCGCTGCGTTCGCCCCCGGTGTGCAGCGTCGCGCCTTCCGCGACGGCGGCGGCCACCTGTCGCTCCAGGGTGTCGGCGGCAGCGACCGAGGACAGGGGAGCCCCGGACTGGCGGGCGAGGAGCGCGGCGGTGAACTTCTCCACGAACGTGTCGTAGAGACCGGAGGTGACGATGAACCGCTTGGCCGCGTTGCATGCCTGACCGGTGTTGTCGAGGCGGGCGGACACGGCGGCGTCCACGACGGAGTCGAGGTCGTCGGTGGACAGCACGATGAACGGGTCGGAGCCGCCGAGTTCGAGGACGACCTTCTTCAGGTGCCGCCCGGCGATCTCGGCGACGGCGGCGCCGGCCCGTTCCGAGCCGGTCAGGGACACGCCGTGGACGCGCGGGTCTGCGATCACCCCGGCGATCTGCTCATTGGTGGCGTACACGTTGACGTACACGCCGACGGGGAAAGCCGCCTCGGCAACCAGCCGCTCAAGCAGTGCCGCGGTGGCAGGGCACTGCGGGGCGTGCTTGAGGACGATGGTGTTGCCCAGGGCGAGGTTCGGGGCGGCGAACCGGGCGACCTGGTAGGCGGGGAAGTTCCACGGCATGATGCCGAGCAGCACACCCACCGGGCTGCGCCGGATGACGGCGCGACCGGGCCCGGAGGTGACGGAGAGCTCCTCGTCGGCGAGGAACTCCTCGGCGTGGTCGGCGTAGTAGTGGTAGATGTCGACGCAGAAGTCGATCTCGCCCTCCGCCTCTTCGAGCGGCTTGCCCATCTCGCGCACGATGCTCGCCGCCAGTTCGGCGCGGTGCTCCGCGTGCAGCTCCCCGAGCCGGCGCAGAAGCGCGGCCCGCTCGGCCGCGGAGCTGCTTCGTCCCCAGGCGGTGGCCGCGTGGGCGGTGTCGACGGCCGCGGCCACCTCGGCGTCGGTAGCGGTCGGGTAGGTCTGAGTGGTCCTGCCGGTGGACGGGTCGGTGACGGCGTACATCAGGTCTCCAAGAGGTGCGGGGAGCGGTAGCGGGGGCCGCGGCGAAGGCCTCGCTTCCAGGTGTGCCGCGAGGCCGGCGTCGCGGGAGTCCTACGGTTCGAGAATGGTGCGGGCCCCCACGGCGGACTTGAGGTCCTCGAAGGCGGCGGCTGCTTCGCCGAGGGGGCGGACCTTGCCGATCAGCTCGTCCAGCGGCAGCCGGCCGGCCAGGTAGAGGCGGGCCAGTTTCGGGATGTCGATCGCGCCGACGCTGGAACCGTAGTTGCAGCCGAGGATGCGCTTTCCCTGGTCGGCGAGGTCGAAGAGGTTGAACGCGCCCGTCGCGTCGGCGGCGGCCATGCCGACCAGGACGGCCGCACCGCCGGAGGCGAGCATGCTCGGGAGGGTCTCGATGACCTTGGGGCTGCCGATGGCCTCGAAGGCGTAGTCGACCCCACCGAGCTCCTCCTGGCACCAGGCGGCCACGTCGGTCGTGGCGGCGTCGAGCGTGTGGGTCGCCCCGAAGCGTTCGGCGGCGGCCAGACGTTCGGGCGAGAGGTCGACGGCGATGATGGGATCGGCCCCCACCAGGCGCAGGCCCATCACGACGGAGAGGCCCACCCCTCCGGCGCCGACGACGACCGCGGACTCGCCGGCCCGCACCCCGGCGGTGTTCAGGACCGCGCCGACGCCGGTGGAGATGGAGCAGCCGAGGAGGGCTCCGATGCCGAACGGAAGTTCGTCGGGGACCTTGACCACGGCCGATTCGGGAACGACGACCCGGCTCGTGAACGCGCCGAGTCCCAGGAAGGGCCAGACCTCTTCCCCCTGGGCGTCGGTGATGGGTGTCGTGCCGTCAGGCAGGGTGTTCGCTACGGCCTGGGTACCGGTGCACAGCCAGGCCAGGCCGGCCAGACACTTCCGGCAGCGGCGGCAGGGCGCGAACCAGGAAAGGACGACGTGGTCGCCCGGCTTCACCGCGCCGACGCCTTCACCTGCTTTCGTGACCACGCCGGCGGCCTCGTGGCCCATGACGAGGGGGCGGTCGCTGGGCCAGTCCCCGGTCAGGATGTGCAGATCGGAGTGGCACACCCCGGCAGCGCGGACGTCGATCTCGACCTCGCCCGGTCCGGCGGGCCGGTGGGAGATCTCGCGGGTGTGCAGTCCTGCGACGGGGTCGTAGACCAGGGCGGGGGCGGTGGAGAGGTGCGCGGACATCAGAGAGCCTTGACTTCCTCGGTCGACTTGTCGGGGGAGAGCCGGGTGTGGGGCTTGGCGACGGCGACGTAGACCAGTCCGACGACGAGCAGCGCGGAGAAGACCAGGACCACGGCCCACACCTGGACCCAGCTGCCCGACGGCGGGGCGAGTTCGGCGCGCGGCCAGGCGATGTTGACCGCCTCGAACAGCAGCCACACCACAGCGGACACGTTGATCACCAGACCGGCCCGGCCCAGGCGGAACTGTCCCTCGGCCGGATTCCAGCGGCCGCGGAGGCGTGCGACGAGCGCGACGAGGGCGACCGCCAGGAAGACGAAGTAGAAGCCGCCGGAACCGAAGGAGATCAGCGTGGCCGCCGCGTTGCCGTTGAGCCCGAGCAGGAGGCCGAGCCCGGCGAGGACGGCCGTCACGGTGAGCGAGACCCAGGGGATCTGGCGCTCCCCGACCTTGGCGAGCTGGGCGGAGCAGGGCAGCTGCCGGTCCCGCGCGAAGGCGTAGACGGCCCGCCCGATGTAGGTCTGGATCGAGATGGCGCAGGCGAAGAACGCGACCAGGACGACGACGATGAACGGCTTCCCGCTCCAGCTGCCCAGGCCCTGCGTCACCGCGTCGAAGACGGGGTCCACGGTCTTCCCGGAGACGGCGTCCTCGGGACGGCGCAGCGCGAACGTCACCGCGATCGAGGTCAGCAGCACCGTGAACGCCACGAACACGTAACTGCGCAGCAGAGCCCGGGGCACGCTGCGCCTCGGCTGCTCGGTCTCCTCTGCGACCTGTGTGGTCGCGTCGAACCCCAGGAAGGCCCAGCCCGCCACGGCCAGACACGTCACGAACCCGGCCACGACGGACCCGCCGGAGGCGGACTCCGCGCCCAGGGTGTCGAAGAGGATGCTGAAGCCGTGGTGGCGTGCGAAGAGCAGCAGGAACACGCTGACGGCGATGGAGACGACGCCTTCGGCGACGATGCCCGCGTTGAGGAAGTGCTTGACCGGGTTGACGCCGAGCAGATTGATGCCCAGGGCCACGGCGATGAAGACCACCCCGAGCAGCACATGGGTCACCGGTGACAGCGCCGAATCGCTGAAGAGCATGTGCAGCCAGCTGGAACCGAGGTAGGCCACGGTGGTCAGGGAAGCGATGGCCGAGGCGAGATAGATCCACCCCACCAGCCAGCCCAGCCGGGGTCCGCCCAGCCGACGGACCCACTGGTAGACCCCGCCGGTGATCGGGAACTGCGAGGACAGCTCGGCGTAGACCGTGGCGACCAGCAGCTGCCCCAGGAAGGCGACGACGACCGCCCAGATCCAGGTGGGACCGGCGAAGACGAACCCCAGCTGGGCGACGGCGTAGATGCCGACCACCGGGGAGATCGTCGCGAACCCGAGAGCGAACACGGCCCACGCGGACAGGGTGCGTTTGAGCTCCTGTTCGTAGCCGTATTCAGCCAGATCACCGGCATCGGCATCGGCGCGGTTGTGGTCCACGTTCGTCTCCTGGCGTTGCTGGGCGCGCGTCCGACGGCGGCGCTCACCTGGTGGACGTCGTCGTCGGCTTGCCGTTCCTACTCAGCTACTGGCTGGTACCACGGCAGCCGTTCGAGCGGCGACAATTTATTGGCTGTAGAGCCAATTGTTATTTGGCTGCACAGCCAATAACATCCTCGCCATGACGTCAAGGGGTCCTGAGAGGCAAGTCCGCAAAGCGGCGGCCGAACGCCGACGCGAGATCGTGGCAGCTGCCGCGCAGGTCGGGCTCGAAGACGGCCTGGAGTGCGTCACCCGGCAGCGGATCGCCGACGGCCTCGGTGTGCAGTCCGGACTCATCCACCACTACTTCCCCGTGGTCGAGGAACTCGTGGCCGAGGCGTTCACCAGCGCCACCACTGCGGAGCTGGACGGCCTGCTGCCCGAGGCGGCGACCGCCGAGCCCGGGAGCGGTGACCCCCTGGGCACCCTCCAGCGCTTCTTCACCCTGATCTCGGACACCGAGTTCGACAACGTGAGCAAGCTCTGGATCAACGCGCGGCACCTGTCCCGCTACCGTCCCGTGCTGCGCGGCCAGGTCGTCAGCCAGGAGCTGCGCTGGTGCCACCGCATCGAACAGGTCATCGCGCAGGGGGTGCGGGAGCAGGCGTTCCGCTGCGAGGATCCGTGGGCGGCCGCCGTACGCATCCTCGCCGTCGTGGACGGCGCCAGCGCGTACATCAACACCAGCGCCGACCGGCGCATGGAGCCCCTCGCCAACCTTGGCCGCACACTCGCAGAAGCAGAACTGGGTCTGCCGGCCGGTGGCCTGCGCATGCCCTGACGGGTCCCACAGGTCCCACAGGTCCCGCCGGGGGACGCCACGGAGCCACACCGTGTGACTCGCCCGATCCGTTGTGGAGCGCCTCAGTGGGACGGGTAGGTGTACGTCCTCGGACGGGGCTGCGGTGTGCACAGCTCCCGGTGGACGACGATCGTCACGCCGGGGCCGGTCGCTCCGGGGATGTCGTACGCCGTTGATTCGTCGGCGGTCATCGGCCGGCCGCAGCGGTGGGCTTGGCGCAGCGCGTCGTCGTAGCGGCGCGTGTCGCGATGCCGTGTGTGAGCGCCGCCTATGTGCAACACCCCCAGTTCGACACGTCGGTGGAGACACTGCGCAGGGCCGGCGTGACGGTGCTCTACGGCCCGGACGGCTTCGAACCGAACCAGCCCGGCGAGCGACGGCCCTACCCGTGGCGCCTCGCTCTCGATGCTGTCGCCGGCCGCACGGCATGACCGGCCGATGATCGTCATGGGGCGGTCCTACGTTCCGGACCGTGGCAGCCGGGCCGGGTGATGAACCGATCGATTCGGCTCCGTGGCGAAAACCCCCAGCCCGATGTCAGAGCCGTCCGGTAGAAAGGCCTTCCAGCCGCGGCCTCCACGCCACACACGGTGGGATCGCGGCGCGAATCTCGGCATCCCTGGGGGGACTGATGTTCAGATCACGGGCGGCCTGGGCCGTCATCGGCACCACCGCCATCCCTTTGGCCGGCGTCCCGGCGGCGAACGCCGCGGCGACCGGGTCGTTCCGGGCGGCCACGTCGGACGCCTTCAATGCGTAGCCACTGAGAACCGGGGCCGACCAGCGGCTGACGCCGCTTCTCGCAGGCCGCCACGCCCAACAGCCGGGCCGGACTTGCCCCTTGGTGTGACGCGCCACGCTTCACAGACGCTGAACTCCAAGGCTCACAAGAAGACTTGCAGTACGCACGTGACCACGAACTGAACCAATGGGGTGGGGAATTGAACACGCGCAAGAAGCACACGCACAGACCGCTGAGCCTGAGGAGACGGGCGCTCCTGGCCGTCGGCGTCGTCGTCCTGAGCGGAGCGGGGTCGGCGACCTACGCGGTCGCCGGTCCGGCCGACAACGCAACGGCGGGCGACCACAAGGCGCGGGCCGCGGCCGTGCGTACGGTCCAGCTCGCCGGCCAGGGTGCCGGTCGCAAGGGGCTGCCGAAGCAGGACACCAAGGAGTACAGCGCCGCCCTGCTGACCTGGTCGGACCCGGACGCCAAGCTCAAGGGAACGGCCCAGATACGTTCGAAGGGGGCCGGGACCGGTAAGTGGTCGGGCTGGCAGGCCCTGCCGGACGACCCCTTCTCCGCCGACGGCAAGGAGGCCGAGGACGCGGCCACCCGCGGCGGCACCTCCGCGGTGTGGACCGGGCCCTCGGACGGCGTCGAGGTGCGGGTGGTCGCCGCCGACGGCTCCGCCTCCGCACTCCCGTCCGGCATGGACGTGAAACTCCTCGATCCCGGCACCGACCCGACGGGCGCCCCGAAGCCCGTCACGTACGCGGAAGACGTCACGCCGGCCCCGTCGGACACGGTCACCGACGCGGCCACACCCGCGGACACCACCCCTCCGCCCACCGCCCCCGCGACCCCGACGGCCCCGGCCACGCCCAGCGGGACGGCGACGGCCTCCCCGTCGCCGACCGCTCCGGCTCCCCTGCCCTCGACCGTCGTCAAGCCGCCGATCATCACCCAGACCCAGTGGGGTGCCTCGACGGACTACGACGGCACGCCCGAATACGGTCAGGAGATCAAGGCCGCCGTCATCCATCACACCGGCGTCGACCAGGACAACGGCGTCCCCTGCAGCCAGTCGATGGCCCGGATGCGCACCATCCAGCAGGAGCACTTCGCTCGCGGTTACTACGACATCGGCTACAACTTCGTCGTCGACCGCTGCGGCCAGATCTTCGAGGGCCGCAGCGGCGGCATGGACCTCCCGGTGACCGGCGCCCACGACGTCGGCTTCAACACCAACACGGTCGGCATCTCGTACATCGGCAACACGATGACGCTGAAACCGACCCGGGTCGGCCTGGAGGCCATTTCCCGGGTCGTCGCCTGGAAGTTCGGCATGTACGGCATCAGCCCGACCTCCACCGTGACCCTGGTGTCCGGTTCACCGCTCGGCCAGGACGGCAACAAGGTCGCCGAAGGCGCCTCGATCACGCTGCCCCGGGTCTTCGGCCACCGCGACACCAACTCCACGCTGTGCCCCGGCGACGCCCTGTACGGCAAGCTGCCGCTGATCCGCACCCTCGCTGCCTCGCCCGGCATCTCGCATGCCCTCACCCGCTCGGACTTCAACGGTGACGGCGTGACCGACCTGGTCGCGGGCACTCCGCTGACGGGCAGCAGCGCCGGTTCGCTCACGATCGTCCCGGGCGGCGACGACGGACCGGTCGCCTCAGCCGGGAAGATCATCGACCAGAACAGCGCCGGCGTCCCCGGCAGCAGCGAGTCCGGTGACCTCTTCGGCGCGTCCAACGCGTACGGCGATGTCAACGGTGACGGATACGGCGACCTCGTGATCGGCTCGCCCGGCGAGGACGACACCAGCGGCCACGCCGACTCGGGCCTGATCTCCGTGATGTACGGCCCCGCGCTCACCACCGGCACGTCGTACGGAACCGCGACCGAGACCCGCGCCGCCGGTGAGAAGGTCGGCACCTCCGTCGCCACCGGTGACTTCAACGCGGACGGCAAGTCCGACGTCGTCTCCGTCGCACCCGGCAAGCCCGGCCGCTGGTGGTCGTACGACTCCAGCACCGGCGCGGCCACGTCGGGGTACCTGGACACCACCGCGTACACCGCGGCCGTCTCCTACGCGGCCGTCGCCACCGGCGACTTCAACCGGGACGGATACGCGGACGCCGCCGTCAACTTCCGCGATCCCAGCGGCATTTCCCGTGTGCTGTGGCTGAAGGGCTCCTCCAGCGGGCTGCAGCGCGTCGGGATCCTCTCCGCGAAGGGCGGCCGCTCCCTGGCCGTCGGCGACGTCACCGGCGACGGCATCGACGACCTGATCGTAGGCCAGCCGGGCACGACCGAGTCGGGTTCGACCGCCAAGGGTGGCACGGTCACCCTGCTCAAGGGCACGACGACCGGCCTCACCGCGACCGGAGCGATCACTCTCGGGCAGGATTCCGCCAATGTGCCGGGCACCGGCGAGACCGGCGACGACCTCGGCGCCTCCGTCGCCGTCGGCGACTACAACCTCGACGGGTACGCGGACGTCCTGGCCGGAGCCCCGAACGAGGACATCGCCCGTGGCGGCGTGAGCCAGGTGGACGCCGGCACGGTGATCGTCTTCAAGGGCACGTCCACCGGCATCTCCGGTACCGACTCGATCGCCTACAGCCAGGACACGGCCGACGTCTCCGGTGACACGGAGTCCGGTGACCGGCTGGGATCCTCCGTCCTCCTCCAGGACCTGTCCGGCTATGGCCGTGCGGACCTGGCGATCGGCGCGGACGGCGAGAACGCCGGCGACGGCGTCTTCCTGCAGATGGACAGCGGCAGCGCGGGCATCTCCCCCAAGAGCGCCCTCTACTACGGCCGCTCCAACCTCGGCACCCCGGCGGCGGCCCACCTCGGCCAGACGCTGGCGCCGTGATGCCGGGGCCGTCACGCTGAGGCCCTGACCACGCGGGCGGGTGACGGAAGGGCCGGTCCCCGGCGGGCAACCGCTGGGGACCGGCCCTTCCGCTTACCGTTGCGACGTACCGCCGCGGCCGGTCCGTACCACGCGGGAGCCAGCCCGGCCTTGGGGCGAGCCCGCTTCCTGGCCCGCTCCCTGGCCCGCTCCCGTCAGCGCAGCTCTTCCGGGCACGGCGTCCCCGGCGACAGCTGGTACGGCGCGCCCAGCCGGTACACGCCGGCGCGCGGTGCCAGCAGTTCCGTCCACTCGTCGCCGTACTGGTCCTCGTCCAGCTTGATCAGGCAGCCGTTCGCGTTGACGAAGTCCCTGGGGATGTCCTTGTCCTCGCGCAGCTTGGAACCCTCCGTCTCCTGGGGCCGCTTCACGCTGCGGCCCTCCTCGTCGAGCACGGCGAGCCAACGCGAGTACGGGATGCGGATCAGCACCCGGCCCGCCTTCTTCACATGGATGGTCAGCTCCCCCGCACCGGCCTCGTCCACCGTCGCGGGCGGATCGGCCAGCGGCACCGGGCTGTCCACCGAGTAGAGCCGCCAGTTGGAGTTGGACCAGATCGGCTTCAGGTACGGCAGTCCCTTGCTCACCAGCTCCGTCTCCTGCACCGCGCCGCTGGAGTCGGGATCGCCCTGCGGCAGCACCACGTAGTGCACGGCCCAGCGGTCGAGCCACTGCCGGTAGTTCACGGAGTTCAGGGTGTCGTCGTAGAAGAGCGGGTTGCGCTCCATGTCCGCCTGCCGGTTCCAGCCGCGGGCCAGGTTCACCACCGGAGCCAGCGCGGACGCCTCCCGGTGACTGCTCGGCGGGACCACCTCGACCCGGCCCCGTTCGGCACCGACCGTCTGGAGCTGGTTGACCAGCGGAGCCAGCGACCGCGCCCAGGACGCGTCGGGTGCGGTGCGGACTATGTCGTCCACGCCCTTGAACCCGATCCAGAAGTTCAGCCCGGCGAACGCGAGGACCAGCGCGTACCACCGCCGGGAGCGGGGCTGCACGTACGGCAGCGCGGCCAGCAGCACCACTCCGGCGAACAGCATCGCCATCCGCGACACGTTCGAGCCGATCTGCGAGTCCACGACGTACGTGAGCAGCGTCCCGATGCCGTACACCGCGGCCGCCGTCCGTACCGTCTTCCAGTCGCTCGGTACGAGGAAGAAGATCAGGACGGCGAAGACGAACGGCCCCGAGAGCGTCGCGATCGACATCGGCTGCGTACCGGAGAACGGGAACAGCCACGCGGAGAGCGCCACCACCACGACCGGTGCCAGCCCCAGCGCGTACGCACCGGGGCGGCGCTTGTTCAGGAACAGGGCCGCTGCGACCACACCGAGGAAGAGCCCGGCCACCGGACTGCCGGCGGTCGCGAGCCCGGCGAGCGGCGCGGCGACAGCCGCCTTCGCCCAACGCCTGTACCGCCATCGGTACGGCCAGCAGAACACCGCCGCCACCGCACCGAGCGCGAACATCATGCCGAGCCCGAACGTCACCCGGCCCGACAGCGCGTTGCACAGGTACGCGAAGACCCCGGCCATCGAGCAGGCGATCGGATGACGGACGGCCCGCACCCTGACCAGGATCAGCGCGGTCAGCGCCGACGAGACCGTACCGACGATCATCATCGTCGTACGGACACCGAGCAGCGACATCAGATACGGCGACACGACGCTGTACGAGACGGGGTGCATCCCGCCGTACCAGGCCAGGTTGTACGCGGTCCCGGGGTGCTGGCCGGCGAACTCGGCCCAGGCGTCCTGGGCCGCGATGTCGCCGCCGCTGTTCGCGAAGAAGAAGAACCAGAGGATGTGGACCGCCGCGGCCACCGCGGTCGTCAGGAGGACCGGGTGGCGTACGCAGCGCCGCTTGAAGCCGTCGAACCGGCCGACGCCCTCCGGTGCGGTTTCCGCGCCCGGACCCCGCACCCGGCCCTCGCTGCTCTTCGCCCGTGTCGGCTCAGCAGTGGTCACTGCGACTCTCCCCGTCCTTCCCCGGACGCGGTGGAACCGCCGGCCTGCTAACAGCGTGGGTGTCATTGCCGGAAAACGCGTTCCGGGATACACGCGTTGCCCCTGGGACGCTAGCACGCAGCCTCTGACGTCGGCCGGAAAGGTTCCGGCCCCCTGCGGTCCACGTGAACCGTGCCACGTGAACACAGGGGGCCGCGCCTTCAGGGATACGGCCGCACCGACCGCACCGACCGCCGGATCAGCTGATGCGGGTCAGCTTCTGGCCGAAGCCCGGTTCCGTCAGATCCTGCTGAAGGGCGACGGGTGCGCTGACCCGGCCGCTGCCCGTTCCCACCGTCACCATCCCGACCTTGGTGCCCGCCTTCATGGTGCGCGAGATCTCCTTGCCGTTCCCCGTCACGGAGAGATCCACCTTGAGTCCCTGCCAGCCCATCGCCTTCAGGTCCGCGGTCGCGACCAACGGGGTGTGGCCGCCGAACCCGTCATCCACATACCCGACGACATCGCCCTTGTGGACCGCCTTGGCCGAGGTCACGGCCTGCTGCGCACCCTTGATCAGCTTGAGGCTGTTGGACAGCGACATCACCAGGCTGTCGTACGGCTGGCCGGTTCCCGCCTGCTGCCCCATGACGGCGCCGTAGATCCACAGCTTCTTGCCGTCCACGACGGTGTTGGCCGACCAGACCAGGTTGCCGCCGGCCGGGGTGGAGGAACCGGTCTTGATACCGCTCACACCCGGCTCAAGCAGGATGGTGTTGTTGTTGTAGATCGTCGTGTCGATGCCGTCGACCTTGACCTGCGGGGTGTCGACGATCCCCTGGAACACCTCGTTCTTCATGACGGCGGCGGCCAGCCTGAGCTGATCGTCGGCGGTGGAGACGGTCGTCTTCTTCAGACCGCTCGGATCCGTGTACGTGCTGTGGCTCATGCCGAGCTTCTTGGCCGCGTCGTTCATCTTCGAGACGAAGGCGGCCTCCGACGAGGCGTCCCATCGGGCGAGGAGCCGGGCCACGTTGTTGCCCGAGGGGATCATCAGGAGCTGCAGCATCTGCCTCTCCGTGAACTGCTGCCCCTTGTTGATCGGCACCTTGGACTCGTCCTCGGCCTTGGACTCGTCCTCGGCCTGCTGATCAACAGTGATCTTCTCGCCCTGCTCCTTGGCGGCGAGGGGGTGGCCCTTGAGTATCACGTACGCCGTCATGATCTTGGCGACGCTGGCGATCGGCGCCGGCTTCTGCGCTCCCGCGGAGCCGAGCGAACCCACACCGTCCACGCTGACCGCCGACTGCCCCTGCGCGGGCCAGTCGAGCTTCAGGTCGGCGCCCTTGAACGTGTACGTCGACTCCGCCGACATCACGAGCGCGGGATCGGGCAGCGGACGCACCATCTGCACGATTGCAAACGCGATCAGCAGCAGGAGGACCAGAGGCGTCCAGATCTTGACCCTCCGCACGGCCGTGCGGACCGGGGTCTCCACCGGCGGCGGGGTGTTCGTCAGCTCGGCCAGCAGGTCGAGCGGCGGCCTGGGCGGCATCGGCTGCTGCCGGGTCCGCTCGGCGCCACCGAGCGACGCGTCGCCCGGCAGCCGGGCGCCCCACGCGGGGGTGGCCCCCGCCCGGTCCGGGCCGGGCGCCTCGGGGCTGCGCGGCGCGGGGGCCTGCCGTACGTCGTCGGCGCGCAGCGGTACGAACTTGCTGGTCCGCTCCGCGGGGGACTCGGGCTCGGGCTTCCGGGCGGAGTCCGGCTCGGACCCGGGCTTCGGCTTCCCGGCCGACGTCGGGTTGATCTTCAGCGTGGTCGTCGGCTGGTCGACGCGGGGCAGCTTGGGCGCCTTGAAGACGGCGGTCGCCTGGTCGGTGCCGGGCTCTGCGGCGGACTTCGCGTCGGAGTCGGGCTGCTCGTCGGAGTCGGGGGCATCGGCGTCGGATGCGGGCTCCGCGCCGGGCTTCGCTTCGGGCTCCGCGTCCGACTTCCCGTCGGACTTCGCTTCGGACTTCGCTTCGGACTTCGCTTCGGGCTCGTCTTCCTCGTCGGGCTCTGAGCTGGGGTCCTCCCCTGACTCCTCGCGGGTCCGGGGCACACGCGCTTCGCTCTCCGCGGTCGCGTCCGAGCGCCCGGCCGGCTCCTCGGACTGCTCCTCGTCGGGCTTCTCGGCTTCCGCAGCAGGCTCCTCGTCGGCCGAGGCGTCGTCGGCCTCGCCGTCCCGCGCGTCGCCGTCCGTCGACACCCAGGCGACAACCGCCGCACGCAGCCGCGCGTCGCCCTCCTCGGGCTCGGCAGCCGCGTTCTCCGGCTCCTCCACCGGATCCGCCGCATCGACCTCCGCCGCGCCGGCCGCCTCAGCGGGCTCGTCGCCCTCCGCGGGCCCTGCGGGGCCCTCAGGCTCCTCCGGGGCGCGCGAAGCGGCCTCAGGGGCCTCCACCGGGCCCTCAGGGCCTTCGGGTGCCTCCGCCGCGACCGCGGTGGACTCGTCAACGGGCTCATCGTCGGCCGACGACTCGGACCGCTGCGTGCCGAAAACGGCCGTCGCCGTGTCCGTCCTGCCGCCGGACTCCGCCGGTGCGGCGGGGTCGCGGAACACAGAAAGCCGCGGATCGTGCTCGCTCCGAGCCGTTCCCGACGACTTCCGCTGCTCCGACTTGTCGGGGGACTCGCCCGCCACCGATGCCTCCTCCATGCGGCACGGGGACATCCCCGCGCTGTCCGAACCATCTACCAGTGTCCTGTGTGAACCCTCGGCTGGGCTGCTAGACGAGAACGACATACCTACTGGTTCCAGTACAAAGCACCCAGGCGCCCTCGACAGACAGATGTGAGAGGGGTCACCCTGTCACTCATCCACGCGGGGAGGCATGGATGGGCAGGAGCCGCAGAACAATTCCGGAGGAGCTTCTGTTGCTCGCTCTGGACCCGACCACGGGTACCACAGCGCAGCCGCAGTCGCTCGACCTCGGCCTCGCCGGAGCCCAGCTAGTAGAGCTGGCCCTGGCAGGACGGATAGCCCCTGACGGGGATCGTATCGCCGTGGTGATGCCACGGCCGACAGGAGATCCGACTCTGGACTCCGCACTGGAACTGCTGCGCCGACGCGGCAGCCCGGTTCGGGCCGTCCACTGGATAGGCGGACCCCGACTGGGGCTTCGTCAGATCTACCTCGCTCATCTGGAGCGGTGCGGCATGGTGCATGCCGTGGCGGGCCAGATGTGCGGAGTGCTGCCGACAACTCGCTACCAGGCGACGGACACGGCAATCAGCCGGGACATCAAGGCCCGGCTGGACAGCGCGATCCGCACCGGCGTACCGCCGGACCCGCGGACCGCGGCGCTCGCCGCACTGGCCCACGCGGTCGGACTCGGCAAGCACCTGTACCCCGGGAACGAGGGGCGCTCTTCGCGCTCCCGGCTCCGGGATCTGATCAGACACGACCCGATGGGCGGTCTCGTGGCGCACGCCGTCATGGACGTCCAGAACGGGGCGGTCGCACAGCCGCGCCGCAACCAGGCGGCCGGTGTTCCGTTGCAACCGCAAGCACAGTCGCAGTCACGTCGCGACAGCATGGCGCACACAGCGGCCCACTAGGGCGGCACGAGCGCCGACGCAGCACCCGCACAGCAGCACCGCATCACGGCAGCACGGCAGCACGGCAACAACCGAATACCGCCGCACCGACGTCCCCCAAAGACCCGGTCCGGGAGCCGCACCAAGCGCGGGGCAGCCGGTACCACCGACTGCCCCGCGCCGCTGCGTGTGTGCGTTTTCCAGCGCGGCCGGGGGCGAGGGTGGCAATCTGCTGAGCAGTAGATACGCACAGCTACATAGCCGGAGGTGCCGTTTCCGTGCCGTCCAACGTCAATCCCACCGTCAGACGACGCCGGTTGGGTCAGGAATTGCGCCGCCTGCGCGAGATCAAGGGCATGACCGCAGAAGAGGTGGCCGAGCGGCTGCTGGTCTCGCAGTCGAAGATCAGCCGCCTGGAGAACGGCCGCCGTTCCATCAGCCAGCGCGATGTCCGCGACCTCTGCGGGGTGTACGAGGTCGAGGACGTCCGGGTCGTCGACTCGCTCATGCAGATGGCCAAGGACTCCCGCCAGCAGGGCTGGTGGCATGCCTTCGGTGACATCCCGTACAGCGTCTACATCGGCCTGGAGACCGATGCCGAATCGCTGCGGGTGTACGAACCCCAGGTGATCCCGGGCCTGCTGCAGACCCGGCAGTACGCCGAGGCGCTGATCAAGGGCGCGTTGCCGGAGGCTCCGCAGACCGATATCGACAAGCGCGTGAGCGTCCGCTCGCGCCGCCAGGACCGGATCAACACTCCCGAGCACCCCCTGCGGCTGTGGGCGGTGATCGACGAGTCCGCGCTGCGCCGGCTGGTCGGCGACAAGCAGGTGATGATCGAGCAGTTGGAGCGGCTGGTCGAGCTGTCTCACCTGCCGCACGTGACCGTCCAGGTGCTGCCGTTCGAGATGGGCGCCCACCCCGGGATCAACGGGCAGTACGCCATCCTGGAATTCCCGGACGCCGCGGATTCCAGCGTCGTCTACATCGAGGGAGTCACCAGCGACCTCTACCTGGAGAAGGCGAACGACGTCCAGCGGTACAGCGTCATGTACGAACATTTGCGGGCGCAGGCCCTGAATGTGGAGCAGACCCGGATTTTCATCGACGAGATCGCCAAGGGCTACACCCGGCTGAACCCGTCCTGAGTCCGGGCCGGGCGGGCGCTTGAACCAGCCGTCCCGCGAAGTCCGGAATGAGAGAAAAGAAGTGATGTGACGAGTGGGGCGGCGGAACAATACACCGCCGCCACCTCGCAAGGGAAGACCCGCCTGGCATATACCATCCGGTCGAGTGAACGGCCCCTTCACACAAGAAGCTTGGCGAGTAGCGTCGATCACGCCAACTGAACGTCGTTGGCGCCACTCACACAACTCTCTGAACCGGAGTGAACATGGCCATTCGTCAGGGTGCTACGGACAAGTGGACGAAGTCGTCGTATTCCGGGGGCAACGGCGCCTGCGTCGAAGTCAGGTCCCCTCTCGTGCGCGCTATCGCCGTACGTGACTCGAAGGTCCCCGAGGGCCCTTCGATCGGTTTCGTCCCCGGCGCCTGGAACGCGTTCGTGCGCGATGTCGCCAAGGGTGCGCTCGACGCCTGACCGATGATTTTCCACGCCTTGTCGCCGCACCCGTCCAGGTGCTGCGGGTAGCCCTCTCGCCCGGCTCGCCGTCCTGGCCGAGGGGGCTCACCGCGAGGTCGTGGGGAGCGCCGCTGATGGTCGTCAGCGCAACTGATCGACGTAGCGGTCCGTGCCCGGCACGGTCGGGATGAACGGTGCCACCAGCTCCACCCGCCCCAGGCCCGATTCCGCGACCGCCGCGTCGAGCCCGGTGAAGTGTTCGTCCCAGCACTGTCCCGGATCCTCCTGGAGGAACCAGAGCAGGGTCAGCCGGGTGTCGACACCCTCGACCTGCTTCACGTACGTCATCCGGTCGCCCGGCAACGGGGTCGGCCGGAACACCGTCACCATCGCCGCGGGTGACCCGCTCAGCCGTTTCGGCAGATGCCGTGAGCGCAGCCACTCCAGCAGTTCGGCCCGCTGCTCCGGCCCTTCGGCGTCGATCACCTCCAGGACCAGCCCGCGGTAGGGATGGTCGAGTGCGTGGAAGTCTCGGGGGCCCGCGGCGCCGTCCCGGTAGACCGTCGCCTCGTGGTCCTGGAACGCCGTGAAGACATGGGTGCGGTCCTGGTAGACCCGGCCGTCCCGGTTCAGCCGCTTGTTGATCCCGACGGTCCACTTCATGTGGTCGTCGTAGCGCCCCTCCGTCACCCAGTACGTGGAGAGGTAGCAGCCGGCGCCGACCGGTGTCGCGACCGCGGACCTCTCCGGGTACCGCAGCTCCTGGAGTTCCCGGGTGGCCACCCAGCGCCGCCCGGCGGCCATCCAGGGCATGGCCATCGCGCCCGCGTAGTAGTGATCATCCTCGTACCAGCGGTTGTACGCGTACTCGTGGCCCGGATGCGGTTCCACCATGGTGATCAGCGCGTGGCCCGGGCGGACCCCGTAGGGCCCCAGCGCGGCCAGTTCGGCGTAGGTGTCGCTCCGTGTCCCGGTGTCCCGCGCCGCCCCGTCCGCCGCCTCGTCCCGTATGTCCTCGCCCATGTCGTTCCCCTTCCGTACTCGGCCGGAGCCACCTACTCTGACGCCCCGTCAGGCGAACTGCCAGGGCCGGGAGGCACCGATGTTGCTCGCGGGGAAGACCGTCATCGTTTCCGGGGTGGGCGCCGGGCTCGGGCACCAGATCGCGGCCACGGTCGTACGGGACGGGGGCAACGCCGTGCTCGGGGCGCGCACCGCGGCCAATCTCGCCAAGTCGGCCGCCGAGATCGACCCCGAGGGGCTCCACACCGCGCACCTGCCCACCGACATCACCGACGAGGCGCAGTGCGACGCGCTCGCGGCGCTGGCCGTCGAGCGGTTCGGGCGGATCGACGCGGTTGTCCATGTCGCCGCCTGGGACAGCTACTTCGGCGGCGTCGAGGACGCGGACCTGGACACCTGGAAGTCGGTCATCGACGTCAATCTGCTCGGCACCCTGCGGATGACGCGCGCCTGCCTGCCCGCCCTGAGGGAGCGCGGGGGCTCTGTCGTCGTCATCGGCACGCAGTCCGCGGTGGCCGCACCGTCACAGGTGCGGCAGGCGGCCTACGCGGCCTCCAAGGGCGCGCTCACCTCCGCGATGTACTCCATGGCCCGGGAGTTCGGGCCGCACCGGATCCGGGTGAACACGGTGCTGCCGGGCTGGATGTGGGGGCCGCCGGTGCAGGCCTACGTACAGTTCACCGCCCACACCGAGGGGGTGCCGGAGGCCGAGGTGCTGGGGAGGCTGTCCGAGCGCATGGCGCTTCCGGAGCTGGCCACGGACGGCGATGTGGCGGAGGCCGCGGTGTTCCTGGCCTCCGACCGGGCGCGGGCGATCACCGGGCAGTCCCTGCTGGTCAACGCCGGCGAGCTGATGCGCTGAGACTCTCGTACAGAGTTCTCCTCCTTCTCGGCCGCACGGGACCCGCATCCCGTGCGGTCTCTCTGCGTTCTTCGGCGTTCCTGGACGTGTCCTCGTTATCTGCACAGCCTGACGAAGTGCCTGCTCATGGTGTGGCCGCCGTCACGTTCGCAACAACACCCCCACAAGTCAAGAACCAGTAAAATCGTTCGTCTTACTGATCCGCGTTCACATCTCTGACCGCAGGGGACCTTGACCGGGGGACCGAACAGGCGGTTCAATCCCCGAAGTCCCCGCTCCCGCACGGGGGCCCCGCTGAGCGGCCGTACTGACGAAGTGCGTTACCCGTTCACAAGGCGGACCCCAGGAGGGGGCACATGAACAGTCTCGACTGGGTCGTGCTCATCGGCTACTTCGGCGTGATGATCGCGATCGGACTCTGGTCCCACAAGCGTGTCGACAACGTCAGCGACTTCTTCACGGCCGGCGGCAAGATGCCGTGGTGGCTGTCCGGCATCTCGCACCACATGTCCGGCTACAGCGCCGTGATGTTCACCGGCTACGCCGGCATCGCGTACCAGTACGGCGTCACGTCCTTCGTGACGTGGTCGCTGCCGATCGCCATCGGCATCGGCATCGGCGCCAAGCTCTTCGCCCCCCGGCTCAACCGGCTGCGCTCGCGGCTGCACGTCGCCTCGCCGCTCGAATACCTCAAGACCCGCTACAACATCCAGACCCAGCAGGCGCTCGCCTGGTCCGGGCTGCTGCTGAAGATCGTGGACGTGGGCGCCAAGTGGGCGGCCATCGCCACCCTGCTCTCCGTCTTCACCGGCATCACGTTGACCCAGGGCATCTTCATCACCGGCATCATCACGGCCGTCTACTGCACGGTCGGCGGTCTGTGGGCCGACGCGCTCACCGAGCTGGGGCAGTTCGTCATCCAGCTGTTCGCCGGTGTCGCCATGCTGGTCACCGCGATGAGCAAGCTGGACGGATTCAGCACGCTGTGGACGGTCTGGGACAAGCTCCCCGAGGGCCACACGGACCCGACTGCCGGTCCGTACACCGTGACCTTCCTGCTGGCGTACCTGTTCATCAAGACCTTCGAGTACAACGGCGGCATGTGGAACCAGGCCCAGCGCTACATGGCCACGGACTCCGCCGCCTCCGCGACCCGTTCGGCGCGGCTCTCCGCCATCCTGTGGCTGGTCTGGCCGACGGTCCTGTTCTTCCCGATGTGGTGCGCCCCGCTGCTGGTCCACGCGGAGAAGCCGGACGCCTCCGACAGCTACGCGCTGATGACCGAGCAGCTGCTGCCGCACGGTCTGCTGGGCCTGGTCGTCGTCGGCTTCTTCTCGCACACGATGGCCATGTGCTCCTCGGACGCCAATGCCATCGCGGCGGTCTTCACCCGTGACATCGCCCCGGTCTTCTCCAAGGCCGCCCGCAACTGGAGCGCCCGCGCCGGGCTGCTGGCCGCCCGCCTCTCCACGCTCGGCTTCCTGGGCCTGTCGATGGCACTGGCGACCCAGATCAACTCGCCCACGTTCAAGGACATCATCTCCGTCGTCATCAAGTGGGTCGCCGGCCTGATGGGTCCGATCGCGATCCCGTTCATGCTGGGTCTGCTGCGGCGCTTCCGTAAGTCGGGACCGACTGCGGCGCTCGTCAGCTGGGCGGCCGGTCTGCTGGCGTTCTACTTCACCAACTACAACTTCGACGGTTCGACGAAGACGAACGTGGCGTTGCAGTACCAGGTGGCGCTGCCGCTGGCGATCTCGCTGGTGCTCTTCATCGTCATCGGGTTCATCAAGCCGGAGGACACCCCGGAGCGCGACGCGGTCATCGAGCAGATCAACACGGACGGCGACGGTCCGGGCATCGGCGCGACCGTACCGGCACAGGCCGCCGGCCCCGGGGACGTGACGGGCTCCGAGGCCGCGGACAGCAACGCGAAGGGCGTGAACGAAGTCAAGGACTGACCCCCGCGGTTGCGCGGAGAGTCGTGCAGAAGGTCGTACGGAACGTCGCACGGACAGGGGCGGTTTACGGGGGAGCGGCGGCTTCCCCGTAAACCGCCCCTCACTGTCCCCCGCGGGTGTTCGGCCGCGGGGGTTCAGCCGCGGGGGTAGCGTGCCAGCCAGCCCGCCGCGACGGCGGCCGGGCTGTGCAGGGCGGGGCCCTGGGTCATCTCCATGGCGAAGTCGTCCGCGAGTTCGAGCAGCGTCGCCCGGCCCTCCAGTTCGGCGAGCCAGGCCGGCGGCAGCGCGGTCTCGCCGTGCAGCGTGCCGAGCAGCGCCCCGCACAGGGCCCCGGTCGCGGCCGACGGTCCACCGTGGTTCACGGCCAGCCGCAGGCCGTGCCGGACGTCCTCACCCACCAGCGCGCAGTACACGGCCACGGCCAGCACCTCCTCCGCGGAGTCCGTGCCTCCGAGGGACTCGATGAGGGCGGGCCCTGGTATGCCCTGCCGCACGGTCCCGAGGGCCTGCTGAAGTGCCTCTGTGACGGGTTCGTGGCCCGGACGCTCGGCGAGCAGGGCGAGGGCGTGCTGCACGGAACCGTCCAGCGTCTCGCCGCGCGCCAGCCCGTGCACCATCACGGCGAGGGCTCCCGAGGAGAGCAGGGCGGTCGGGTGGCCGTGGGTCTGGGCGGCGCACTCGACGGCCAGTTGGAGGACGAGCTGCGGCTCCCAGCCGACCAGCAACCCGAACGGGGCGGAGCGGGTGAGCGCCGCCGAATCGTGTGCGGCGGGGTTCTTGGGCCGGTCGAGGGTGCCCATGACGGTGTCACCGAGGCCGTTGAGGCACTCCCGGGTGGGGGCGCGGCGCGCGTAGAGCCATTCCTGCCCGGCGAGCCAGCCGTTGTCCTTGCGGCGTTCGTCGGGCCCCCAGTCGTGCTGGGTGGCGGCCCACCGCAGGTACGCCTGGTGCACATCGGTGGGCGGATGCCAGGCGCCGATGTCGCGGCGGACCTGGGCGCGGATCAGCCCGTCCACGGTGAACAGGTTGAGCTGGGTGACGGCGGTGACGAGGCCGCGACCGCCGTGCGCGGGGACGAGGTCGGTGACGGCTTCGGCACCGTGGGCCTCGCGGATCTCCTCCAGCGACAGCCCGCTGACGCCCGCGCCGAGCGCGTCCCCGATGGCGCCGCCGAGCAGCGCGCCACGTACCCGGCTGCGGAAGTCCTGCTGTTCGGCACGGCCCCAGACAGCCGTGGTCCCTGTGCTCACCGTGCCCCTCCCCGTAAGACCGCCCAGGTGTGACCGCGCGGTAACTGCGCAGCACTGTAATCGAACGGGAACGGGCGACTGAGGGGCGATATGGGTACGCGTAGGAATGTGCTCGGACGCCCCGGGCTTCGCAAATGACCGGGCTGGGTGCACCTCGGACGGCAAGGCCAACCGTTCCATAGTGTTGCTCGGCCTTCACTGACGGCCCTACGCAGAACAAGGGAGCCGCTCACGGGGATTCCGCGCCCATCCGTGCTCCCCTGCTGTGCGCGATGCGCAGCACGTCCCCCAGCGACTCCGTGGCCCGGCTGAGCGCGGACCGCACCGCCCACTCCCCCGCCGCCCGGTCCGCCAGCACGGCCCGCGACCCGGCCCACACCTGCTCGCCGCACTCGATCTGCTCGTCCTCCATGTCATCGGCGAGCCGCGACATCCGGCTGTCGGGATCGTCGGTGCTGAGCCAGCACGGATTGCCCTCCGGGGAGAGCCAGGGAAGGAGACGGGGAGGGAGGTGGGCCATGACTGCTCCTGACGCGGTGGGGGTACAGGGGGCGTCCCACCATCGGGTGGCGATGACGGATCGTGACCCGATGATTACGCCTGCGCCGTACGCTCGGACAGGGACACGCGATTGCCCGCGCACAGGACAACGGAGGGCCGTTGATGAGCGAACTCACCACCAACGACGAGGAGTCCGGCCGTGCCGCGCTCGGTAGGGCGCTGCGGTACCTGCGCGAGAAGTCGGGCCGGTCCCTCGGTCAGCTGGCGGAGGAGACCCGCTACGACAAGAGCTACCTGTACCGCCTGGAGGTCAGCCAGCGCCTGTCCAAGCTCGCGGTGATGGAGGACCTGGACCGGTTCTACGACTCCGGTGGGCTGCTGGTGCAGCTCTGGAAGGTGGCGCGCAAGGAGGTCTTCAAGGACCGGTACAAGGAGTTCATGCGGCTGGAGAACGTGGCCCGCATCATGCACCTGTTCACGCTCGGGATCCCGGGTCTGCTCCAGACGGAGGAGGTGGCACGCGCCCTGCTGTCCGGCGCCCAGGACGCCTACACCGAGCCCGAGTTGGTGGAGGAGCAGGTGATAGCCCGCATGGGCCGCCAGCAGCTGCTGCACCGCAGTCCGCCCCCGTCCGTGCGGATCATCATGGACGAGTACGCACTGCGGCGCCCGGTCGCGGACTCCAAGGCGTGGGACGAACAGCTGGCCCATCTCGTCGACATGAGCGAGGTGGCCTCCGTCGCCCTCCAGGTCCTCCCCTTCGCCGTCGGGGCACACCACCTGATGGACGGCTCCCTGACACTGCTGTGGCAGGACGACGCGAGTGCCGTTGCCTACACGGAGGGCAATGGATGCGCCGAGTTGATCGAGGATGCGGCTGCCGTGACGCGCTACCGGCTGTCCTACGATCGCCTTCGGGATCTGGCGTTGCCCCCGTCGGAGTCCATTACGTTCATCAGGGGTGTCCTGAAGGAGCACAGATCATGAGTCCTGGCCCCGACCTCTCCGCCGCCACCTGGCGCAGGTCCAGCTACAGCGACGGCGGCGCCAACAACTGCGTCGAGGTGTCCGACACCTTCCCCGGCCTCGTCCCCGTCCGCGACAGCAAGATCCCCGCCGCGCCCGCGCTGGTATTCGGACCGGTGGCCTGGTCCGCGTTCGTGGGTTTCGCGGCAGACCGCCGGACTGCGGGGCGCGACAGCTGATCTGCTGAATCCCCTCGCGTGATCCGTCGCGAAATCCCTGCTGGGAGCGCTAGTTTACGCCGTTGACCATACCCAGCCGAGTCTCACTCGGATACCTGCCGCCCGTCTCCTTCGACCAGGCGTACGGCGACAGCGAACTCCGTACGGCCGCACGTGCTCTGGTCCGCCCTCTGGTCATGTTGCCACTCGTCGCCAATCTGGAGATGCGGATGGCCGACGAGAACGTGGGGCTGGGGTCCGCACGGTTCGCCGGTGACTTCGAGCAACTTCAGGCGCGCTGGATCGGGGCGAACCCTCGGCAGCACCCCTCTATCGTGCAGGACCACACGTTGGTCGCCTTCTACCTGCACCTGCTCCGCCGCAGTGCTGACGCTGCTGTTCACTATCGGGCGATGGGCAGGCACGGCTCCACGGAAGGCTGGATGTACGACGGCCGGGCCCCGCGGACAGCGTTTGTCCGGGCCCGCGCTGCCGCGCTCAGGTGCGACGGCGGGCAGTGAAGCCGTATTCGGTTGCGGCGCACAGCCCACGGCGTGACGATCGGGGGATGCCCCTCCCCCACCCCGACGGCCGCGCCGGAATCGACGCCGCGCTCGTAAAACGCCTGATCGACGCCCAGTTCCCGCATTGGAGCGGTCTTCCGGTGGCCCCGGTAGCGGTGGACGGGTGGGACAACCGCACGTACCGCCTGGGCGACGCGATGACGGTGCGCCTGCCCACGGCGGCCGGTTACGTCCCCGCCGTGGAGAAGGAGCACCACTGGCTGCCGCGCCTCGCACCGTCGCTGCCGGTCGCCGTTCCCCCGGTGCTGGCCCTGGGCGCTCCGGGCGAGGGCTATCCGTACCCGTGGTCGGTCCGCCGCTGGCTGCGCGGTGAGACGGCGGCCCTCGACCGTATCGACGACGCTCCCCGGTTCGCGCGCTCCGTGGCGGACTTCCTCCTCGCCCTCCAGCGCTGCGACGCGACCGACGGGCCGGCCGCCGGGGAGCACAGCTGGTACCGGGGTGCTTCGCCCGCCCACTACGACGCGGAGACCCGGCGCTGCCTGAGCGCGCTGGAGGGCCACGTGGACACCGGCAGGGCCCGCGCCGTCTGGAAGGCGGCGCTGGCCGCGCCCTGGCAGGGGGAACCGGTCTGGTTCCACGGCGACATCGCCTCCGGCAACCTGCTCGTGGAGGGCGGTGAGCTGACGGCCGTCATCGACTTCGGTACGTCGGGGGTCGGTGACCCCGCCTGTGATCTGGTGATCACGTGGGGGCTGTTCTCCGGCGAGAGCCGGGAGGCGTTCCGGCAGGCCGTCGGCCAGGACCCCTCCACCTGGGCACGGGCCCGCGGGTGGTCGCTGTGGAAGTCGCTGCTGAACCTGACGGGATACATCGGCAAGGATCCGGCGGGCACCGCCGACGAACTCCGGGTGATCGACGCGGTGCTGGCCGACCACGAGCGGTTCGGCTGAGGCTCTTCCCCGGCAGCGCGGCGGCGGACGTCCGCTCTGCCTCCGGCCGGTCCGGCTGATCTGTATCCCGTTGACGACGGCGCGGCATGCGAATGCCGGCGTCCGGCAAAGCGGAACCCGATTTTCCCCGTTCCCGGACCGCCGGAAGAATCTCCTGCTCGATGTGGCGCTCCCAGTGCGAGTACTCCGTCTGGAGCAGGGCCACGGGACAGACGTCGTGGGCGCGGGCGATCGTTTCCGCACCGGCCTCCGACAGGCCGAAGTGGAGCACCCTATCCCTCTTGGATGAGCTCGCCGACCGTGCCGGCCACCTCCTCGATCGGGACTTCCAGGTCCACGCGGTGCTGATTCAGGACGTCAATCCGGTCGGTTTCCAGCCGCCCCAGGCATTCGTCGACCACTGTGCGAATGTGCTCGGGCTTGCTGTTCAGCTCTCCGCGTCGTGTTCCTTCGTACTCCCACCCGAACTTCGTCGCGATGACCGCCTCGTCCCGGCGGCCAGGGAGCGCGCGGCCCAGAAGTTCTTCGTTGACGAAGGGGCCGTACGCCTCCGCGGTGTCGAAGACGAAGCAGCCTCGTTCGAGTGCCCGATGGATCGTCGCGATCGACTCCTTGTCGAGTGACGCCGTACGGATGCCGCCAGTGCGGAAGAAGCAGGCGGTGGGCGGCGTCCGGACAGATGCCCCCGGAGGCGGGCCGGTGTGTTGTGTCCGCCGTCCTGACCCTGTGCGCCACCCGAGATGCCGATCAAGACCTGCCCTGATCGGCATCTCGAACATGCCTAGCTCGTCATCCCGCGTGCCGAGGAGTACACGTCCAGTACGGCCAGGCACAGGGGGACGAGCGCGAGGAGGAGGACCACCTCGGCCAGGTCGGAGAGGCGGCCCCAGAAGGGGGAGAGGCCCTTCTTCGGGATGATCAGCGCGATTCCGACGAGCAGGGCGGCACCGGTCGTGACGGCGGCGGCGAGCCAGAGGGTGCGGATGTCGAGCGGTCCGCGATCCTGTTCCGTCAGGAGCTTGATGACGGCGTCGGTCGGCGGGTTGAGCGACAGCCCCAGCACCAGCAGGCCCAGGGCGGCGAGGCCCGCGCCCAGTACGGCGACGACCTGCGCGGTGTAGCGGAAGAGCCGGGCCCGCAGCAGCATGGCCAGGCCCGCGACCAGCGCGAGGGTCTGGCCCCAGACGTTGCTGGAGAAGCCCAGGACGGCGGCGGCCGCGACCACCACGACGCAGCAGCCTCCGACGAGACCCAGCAGCAGCTCGTGCCCGCGACGGGCCTGCGTCGCGATGCGTTCGGCGTCCACGGGGTCGGGGTCCGCGACGACGCCCGTCTCGTTGTCGAGGTCGGCGTCCGTCGTGGGACGCGGGGCGGCGTAGCCGATCGGCAGGTGGGCCACCCGCGCGGAGAGGCCGGGCAGGAAGGCTATGGCGCCGATCGCGACGACCGCGCAGACAGCGGCGGTCTCGCTGGGGCTGGAGTCGGTCAGGATCGCGCAGAACGTCGCGAGGGTGCCGACCGCGGAGGCGAAGACGATGGCGACGAAGGGTGCGTCGCCGGTCGGCATCGCGGCGACGAGCCCGGCAGACACGAGGAGCACCGCGGCGCAGCCCAGCATGAACTGGAGGCGCCCGATACCGGTGCCCGGGTCGAGCGCGAGGAGGCCGGACCCGGCGATCATCAGATGCGGCAGAGCGGCGAGGCCGAGCGCGACCGCGGAGGCCCGGTCCCCGTAGCTCCGTGCCCTGATACCGGCGAGCGTGACGAGCAGTACCCCGACGGCGGCGGCGACGATGCCCGGCAGGCCGTGCATGTCGTGCGTGACCGGGTCCGCGAACCAGAGCACGAAGCCCATGAGTACGAGAAGGAGCGCGCCGCCGAAGAGACCGGAGACGCCGAACAGCTGATCGCTCCAGAGCGCGCGGTCGCGGCGGACGGCGGACGCGACGGCGTCGGCCACATCGTCGAAGACGGCCGGGGGGAGCGATTCCGCGAAGGGCCTCAGCCGCAGGACGTCACCGTCCAGGACCCGCTGGACGGCCAGCGGGTGGGTGGCGTCCAGGAGGGTGCCGTCGCGGCGGGCCAGGTGGTATCCGGGGGGCGCCCCCGGAGGTGTGACCTGGCCGGTCAGCCGCAGGATCTCCGGAAGGAGGTCCGCGACGGCGACGTCGTCCGGCAGGGCGACATCGATACGGCTGTCCGGCGCCACGACCGTTACGCGGCAAAAACCGGTTGTCAGGGTCGAACTCACCTGATGCATCCCCCTCGTTCGCTGTACACCACGCTCCAGGCCAAGGGCCTGTCGTCAAACTGCCGTCGTTGCCCGGAGGGCGGCCGGGCGGCGTCAGGTGCGTGCTCTCGGCGTGCCGGCCCCAGTCCCCTGTACTGGACGTACCGGGGTCCGGGGCCGGTGCGGCGAGAGTGTGTGCATGGCGTCGCGCGGCGGACGGCAGTTTGACGACAGGCTCCAGGGCGCCACCCTATCGGGGTCCCTCCCATGGTCTACACGTAGGATTGTCGGCGCGCGGAGGTAGGTCGCTGCCACGGGGGTGCCGGCCCACAACTCTCCGGGCCGCATTGAGGGATTGATTCGCCGGTGACCCAGATTGTCGTCAAGCGCCAGCCCCGAGCCATGCCACCTGAGACATCCACGGCTGAGCTACGGCTCGAATCGCCTCCTGAGCTGCCGCGCGGGCAGCAGGAGGGCATGGCGATGCAGCTGCTGCCGATGCTCGGCATGGGCTCGTCGGTGGTGTTCTTCTTCATGCCGGGCTCGCAGCCCTTCATGAAGATCATGGGCGTCATGATGCTGCTGTCGACCGTGGCCATGGCGATCGCGCAGGTGATGCGGGCCCGCAAGGGCAGTCAGGGCGAGGCCTCGGAGGGCCGCCGGGACTACCTGAAGTACCTGGCACAGACCCGGCGCAAGGTGCGCCGTACCGCGCGGGCCCAGCGGGACGCGCAGTTCTACCTGCATCCGGATCCGGACCAGCTGTGGTCGCTGGTCGCTGAGGGCGGCCGGCTCTGGGAGCGGCGGATCGGTGACAAGGACTTCGGTCAGGTCCGCATCGGTCTGGGACCGCAGCAGCTGTGGACACCGCTGGTGGCTCCGAGCACCGCCCCGCTCGATGAGCTGGAGCCGCTGTCGGCCGGTGCCATGCACCAGTTCCTGGCCACGCACGGTTCCCTCGACCGGCTCCCCATGGCGGTGTCCCTGCGCGCCTTCTACCACGTCGTGGTGTCGGGCGAGCCGGGTTCGGTACGCGATTCCGCCCGCGCGATGGTGGCCGGACTGGTCGCGCTGCACTCACCCGACGACCTCGTGGTCGCGGTCGCGGCGTCCCGGGACGTCACGGACCAGTGGGACTGGACGAAGTGGCTTCCGCACACCCAGGTTCCGGGGTCCTCCGACGGGGCCGGCACGAAGCGGCTGTTCGGTGACAACCTGATGGAAGTCGAAGCACTGCTCGAAGACACCCTGTCGGGCCGGTCGCGGTTCAACCGCGAAGGGGCGCCGCTCCTGGACCAGCCGCACGTCGTCGTCGTACTGGACGGCACGTTCGTGCCGGCGGAGTCGCTGCTCGCCTCTCCGGAGGGGCTCCAGGGCGTGACCGTCGTGGAGATCGTCCCGGAGGAGCTGGACGAGCCCCGCGGCGGACTGCACATAGCCGTACGGCCGGGCCGGCTGCGGCTGGAGTCGGCGGCGGCCACCTACCACGGCACACCCGACCTGCTGCCGGTCGAGACCGCTGAGGCGCTGGGCCGCCAGCTCGCCCCGCTGCGGATGGGAGCCGGCGCGGAGGACGACGAGCCGCTGCTCGCCAACCTGGACTTCACGGACCTGCTGGGCATCGGTGACCCGGCCGCGGTCGACACCGCGACCGCCTGGCGGCCGCGGTCGACGGCCGACCGGCTGCGGGTGCCGATCGGGATCGGTGAGGACGGCTCGCCCGTCATGCTCGACCTCAAGGAGGCCGCGCAGGAGGGCATGGGGCCGCACGGGCTGTGTGTGGGAGCGACCGGTTCCGGCAAGTCCGAACTGCTGCGGACCCTGGTGCTGGGGCTGGCCGTCACCCACTCCTCCGAGACGCTCAACTTCGTCCTGGCCGACTTCAAGGGCGGCGCGACGTTCGCCGGGATGTCCGAGCTCCCGCACGTCGCCGCGGTCATCACCAACCTGTCGGACGACCTCACCCTGGTCGACCGTATGCGGGACTCCATCACGGGTGAGCTGCAGCGCCGCCAGGAGCTCCTGCGCTCTTCGGGCAACTACGCGAACCTCACCGACTACGAGAAGGCGCGTGCCGCGGGCGCCCCGCTGGAGCCGCTGGCCTCGCTGGTCCTGGTGATCGACGAGTTCAGCGAGCTCCTCAGCGCGAAGCCCGACTTCATCGACATGTTCATCCAGATCGGCCGCATCGGGCGGTCCCTGGGCGTGCACCTGCTGCTGGCCTCGCAGCGCCTGGAGGAGGGCCGCCTGCGCGGCCTGGACACCTACCTGTCCTACCGGATCGGTCTGCGTACGTTCTCCGCCGCCGAGTCCCGTACCGCCCTGGGTGTGCCCGACGCGTACCACCTGCCGTCGGTCCCCGGCTCCGGGTTCCTGAAGTTCGGCACGGAGGGGATGACCCGCTTCAAGGCCGCCTACGTCTCGGGGACCTACCGGCCGGGTGTCGCCCCGACCACCGGTTCCGGGGAACTCCCCATCGACCGGCGCCCGGTGCTGTTCACCGCGACCCCGGTGGCGGTCCACTACCCCGAGCCCGACCCGGACGTCTCCCTGGCGCCCGGACAGCGGACCGCCGACGCGCTGGCGGACACCGTTCTCGACGTCATCGCCCGCCGGCTGGAGGGCCAGGGGCCCCTCGCCCACCAGGTGTGGCTGCCGCCGCTCACCGAGGCGCCGTCCCTCGACCAGATGCTGCCGCCGCTGGCGGTGACGCCCGAGCGCGGACTCCACGCCCCGCAGTACGGGAAGAACGGCTCCCTGGTCGTACCGTTCGGCCTGGTGGACAAGCCCTTCGAGCAGCGGCGCGACCCGCTGGTGCGGGACTTCTCGGGCGCGGCCGGTCACATGCTGATCGTCGGCGGCCCCCGCTCCGGCAAGTCCACCCTGCTGCGCGCCCTCATCGGCTCCTTCGCCCTCACGCACACGCCGCACGAGGTGCAGTTCTACGGAATGGACTTCGGTGGCGGCGGCATGATCGCCGTCGAGGGTCTGCCCCACGTCGGCGGGGTGGCCTCCCGGCTCGACCCGGAGAAGATCCGCCGTACGGTCGCGGAGGTCTCCGGGATCCTCAACCGGCGCGAGGAGTTCTTCCGGGACAAC
This sequence comes from Streptomyces sp. AW19M42, assembly GCA_000470535.1. Classification (GTDB taxonomy): domain Bacteria; phylum Actinomycetota; class Actinomycetes; order Streptomycetales; family Streptomycetaceae; genus Streptomyces. The sequence goes on along the minus strand of CBRG010000167.1, from coordinate 22,704 downwards.
AACATCGACTCGATCACCACGTACCGCCAGCTCCGCGCGGCCGGCCGGCTGCCGGGCGAGCCGTGGGGCGACGTCTTCCTGGTCATCGACGGCTGGCAGTCCTTCAAGACGGACTACGAGTTCCTGGAGCCGGTCGTCGCGGACATCGCCGCACGGGGCCTCGGCCTGGGCATCCACCTGGTCGCCACCGTCGCCCGGTACATGGAGATGCGGGCGGCGCTCAAGGACCAGCTGCTCAACCGGCTGGAGCTGCGCCTCGGTGACCCGACCGACTCCGAACTGGACCGCAAGGTCGCGGTGAACGTCCCCGTGGGCGCACCCGGCCGGGGCCTGACCGCGGAGAAGCTCCACTTCATGGGCGCGCTGCCGCGCATCGACGACTCCGCGGGCGCCGGTGACGACCTGTCGGAGGGGACCGCCGCCTTCGTCCGTGCCTCGGTCGACAACTGGCCCGGCCCGCACGCCCCGCAGGTCCGCATGCTGCCCCGGAAGCTGTCCGCGCGCGAGCTGCCGAGCGGCCCGGAGCGCTCCAGCGGTGGCATCGCGATCGGCATCGACGAGATGAACCTCGCACCGGTCCTGGTCGACTTCGACACCGACCCGCTGTTCGCGGTCTTCGGTGAGTCGGAGTCCGGGAAGACCGCGCTGCTGCGGCTGCTCATCAAGCAGATCACCGAGCGGTACACCCCGGAGGAGGCGTTGATCTGCGTCGGCGACTACCGGCGCAGCCTGCTGGAGTGCGTGCCGGAGCCGTACCTGGTCGGCTACGCGACGACGCACAACGCGTTCGAGACGTACCTCAACGACATGAACACCCTCATCACCAGCCGCATCCCCGGCACGGACGTGACCCCGCAGCAGCTGCGTAACCGCAGCTGGTGGCGGGGGCCGCGGGCGTTCATCATCGTCGACGACTACGACCTGGTCGCCACGTCCTCCAACAACCCCATGGCGATGCTGGTCGACAACCTGCCGTACGCCCGCGACGCCGGGGTGAACTTCATCATCGCCCGCAACAGCGCGGGAGCCGGCCGCTCCTCGTACGAGCAGTTCATCCAGCGCTTCAAGGAGCTGGGCGCCCAGGGCGTCGTGCTGTCCGGCCACCCCGGCGAGGGCGAGCTCCTCGGCGACGTGAAGGCCCGCCCGCTGCCTCCGGGCCGGGGCCTGTTCGTCTCCCGCCGCAACGCGCCTTCCCTGATCCAGACGGGTTGGCTGCCGACCGACCTGGACTGATCGGGTCACTGTCGAGTACGGAGGAGGGGAAGGCGACGCGGAGCCGGATCGTCGAGGGGGCCGCGGCGGTGCTACGGGAGAGAGGTGTCGCCTGGGCGACCCTGGACGACATCATGGCGCGGACCGGCACCAGCAAGAGCCAGCTCTTCCACTACTTCCCGGCTGGCAAGGACGAACTACTGCTCGCCGTGGCCCAGTTCGAGGCGGATCAGGTCCTGGAGGACCAGCAGCCCTATCTGGGGCGCCTCGACTCGTGGGAGTCCTGGGAGCAGTGGCGGTCCGCGGTGATCAGGCGCTACGAAGCGCAGGGCGACCAGTGCCCGCTCGGCTCGCTGTTCCTCCAGATCGGGCGCTCGACCCCCGGGGCGCGGGCGATCGTGGTCGAGCTGCTGCGCCGCTGGCAGGAGAGCCTCGCGGCGGGCGTCCAGGCGCTGCAGGCCGCCGGCGCGCTGCCCGCCGACGTCGATGCCGAGGCGAGGGCCGCGGCGCTGCTGGCCGGGATCCAGGGAGGCGTGTCGATCCTGCTGTCGACGGGCCGGTCCACGCACCTGCGCGCCGCGCTCGACCAGGGGATCGCGGACCTGCGCCGCGCGGGCGGTCCTGCGGCGTGACCCGAACGGCTCCACCGGCACATCGCCCCTCCTGGGCCGGTGCCGTGCGTCTCAGGCGGCGATGACGGCGACCGTGGTGCGGCCGCCGTCGACGTCGAGCACGATGCCGTGCACGAACGAGGACTCGTCGCTGGCGAGGTAGACGGCGGCGTTCGCGATGTCGCCGGGAGCGCCCATCCCCCGGCCGGGGTGCCCTTCATCATGATCTCGCCGGGGTGGGTCTCGCCAGGTGCGGGCGTCTGCACGACGCCCGGAGAGATCGCGTTGACCCTGACCCCCTGCGGCCCGAACTCGGCCGCCCAGGCCCGGGTCAGGGTCTCCACCGCCCCCTTGGTGGAGCTGTAGAGGGCGCCGGGAATGCCCAGCCGCGCGATCCAGGAACCCAGGTTGACGATGACCCCGCCACCGGCCTCCACCATGGCGGGCGCGACGGCGGCGGTCAGGAAGAACGGGGCCTTCACGTTGACTCCGTAGACCTGGTCGAAGGTCTCCTCGTCGACGGTCGGCGTGGTGTTGCGGGGGTAGATACCCGCATTGTTGACCAGGCCGTCGATACGTCCGCCAAGAACCCGCGCGGCGTCCTGCGCGAGCGCCCGCGAGGCGGCGGCACTCCCGTCCAGGTCGGCCCGCACGAACTCCGCGCAGCCACCACGCGCACGGATGCCGTCGACGACCTCCGCGCCGCGCTCGGCACTGCGGCCCGAGACGGCGACGTACGCCCCCTCCGCGGCGAAGGCCTCCGCGATCGCACGCCCGAGGTTGCTGGTCGCACCGGTGACAAGGGCGGTCTTGCCCGCAAGCCGCACAGACATGGTTCTCTCCATTGCTTGGTTCGCCGCTGCGAAACCGCACGGCCGGACCGCCCGCAGCGTTCGACCGGACGGGGCGCCCTCTGGCTGTCGGGGCGCTCTGCCACTGTGCGACGAGAAAAATGGACCTGCAAGTCCAAAAGGAGAGTGCCCCGGACTGCGCTCATCTCGGCTACGCCGGGGTGCCCGCACCGTTCGCGCGGCCCTTGCCCGGGTTCCAGAGCTCGGTGAACCTTCCGGGGGCGAACCGCTCGACCGCGTCAACGATCAAGTCGGGGTGAGTCGGCCTCCGGCGGCTCCAGAGGGCGTGCCCGAGTGAGTGGATCAGAATCACCCGCTCCCCGACAACGCCATTCGGCACCCCCGGGTACACGCCCGGCTTCGGCACCAGTAGCAGGTAGCTCCGCCTGCTATTGAACCGGACCTTGTCGATAGCGGCCCACGGGACGGTCTGACTGTGATCACTCCACACTTTGCTCACACCTGCCGAATCGATGCGCAGTCCCGGATGCCGGCTCACAAGCACGATCAACAACGGCACGGTCACCACTGCCGCGAACCCCGGTATGGCCGCATACCCGAAGATTCCCAGCAAGCCCACCGTTTCCATGGCGTCATCCCCCATCAGCAAGGCGACCACAAAGGCCGTCAGCACTTCCAGGAGAATCAGACAGAGCATCCCGGCGAGAACCAAGCCGACGTAGAACCAGCCCCGCCGTGCCCGCTCGGCGGGGAGAAACAGCCCTTCGGCGACATCCCTGAACGGTGTGGCCATGACGCTCTCCTTCGTTGGATCCCTGACACCCAGCGCGCGGCGCGCAACTCACCTACTGCGAAGCGCTGTCGGACGTCACCCAGCAACGGCTGCCCGAGAACAGGGCCACCCCGGGGACGAACTCACGGTTCGCGGGCTCACGCCACGCATACGCCGGGGACCCGGCCGATCGACGGCCTGCCTCAGTTCGTCGACCGATCCGAACTTCTGGAAAGACTCTTCCTCGTTTCGCGCCGCTTGCGGCCAGTCGCATAGACCTCAGCGGCTAGCACGGACTCATGGATGCCTGCTCCGACCTCGGCGGCCGCGGGGCAGGGCGGGGAGCGGTCACAGCGACTGAACCAGCTTCAGGGCTTCGGGCAAGGGGCACCGAGGAAATTGGCGCCTGAATCGGCGGGCAGCCACCAGCAACCCCTTTTCGTCACGGATCCGGCGAAGTTCCGCCTCGTCCGTCACGATCGATCGCAATGCGTCGGTGGACCCGTACTGTCCGTACCAGTCCTTCTGGCGCCGCCGCTGCGCGTATCCCTCGGCACAGCCCGGAAGGAGAACGAACAGGGCGTAGAGAAGAATCGTCAGCGGCAGACTATGAGGCCGAACAGCGAACAGCACATAGAAGCAGGCCAGGGAGGCACACCAAAGCGGTACTCGAATCCAGTACATGCGAAACCATCACCCGTCATTCAGAAGATCCTGCCTTTCCGGCGTCGTCACGCACTGCCGAGCCGGCAGAATCAATTCGGCAGCGCCGCACCTGCATCAAACAGTCGCGGACGGCCACTTGCCTCCCGGGAAGGCGCTGCTGTCGTTTGCTTCACCCTTGATAACGGCCATTTGAGTAGCCTGCGCTGTGAGCACCCCCACCAGCGTTACCACAAGTCCAGTGATGATGCCGGCATCCGACAGCGCTTCAACTACGGCAGCCCCAAAACCCACCGGCGCCCCTACGCCGGTGGCCGCGGCAGCGGCTGCGGCGACCATAACAACGATGGCCTTGATCAGAACGGCCAGCAGCGCCAGATAGAATGCCGCTCCGGCCACTGCACAAACCGTCAACGCCGTGGCAAGTTTATCGGAGGTCGTCTCAATCTGAGTGGCTGCGGTGGGCTGCCCCTTCACGGCCCCGACGTACGCTGTGGCGCCTTCGCCCGTCCAACTGAGGGGCGCCTTGAGCGCTTCCCCCGCAACGTTCCCGGCAACGCCCGAGGCCTTCCCCCGGATCGACGACCCTTGCCAATCCTGCGCGTCCAAGAAGAACATCACTGGCGCGGCAACGCCCTTGAGGCATTCGATGACCTTGTCCCGGATCCAGCATCCGAGCTCTATCAACTTGTTTGCAGCCCAGATCACCGGCTTGGCGATGGCATCCGGAATGTACCAGTGGTTCATCGCCTTTTCGACGGCCGGGCCGATGAGATCCAACTTGGCCGACATCTTCGTAACGCCGGAGTTCAACTTCTCTGTTGTCTCCTGCGTTTGAGCCACATTGAACGCCATTGCAAACTCCTCTTATCAGTAGGCGTCTTCGACGGATTTGGTGGTTTCCGCCTCGTGATTGTCGTAGGCGTTCGCGTTCTTGATCAATGCATCTGCGACCTCCGCCATGCGGCTTTCTCCCTCGGAGCATCGGGCCGAGATGTGATCGATGGCGTCGTTGTAGTTGGTGACAACGAGTTGGAACAGTCCGGCCTCAAGGCGTGTGAGCCTCATTCCGTCAGCCGCGCGGGACACCTCCCCCATGGAAGCGCTCTGTTTGTCCCACATACCCGCTTCGGTCCGCAGCGCGTCGGTGATGTGCTTCAGATCTGCCATTTCGACCTACCTTTCGAAACTCAGTCAATGAAACGTTGCGGATTTCGGAGTATGGCCAGCGCCTCATCAAGCAAGCTGTCCACCTGCAGGCCCGCAATGGCGTCCGCGCCGGCAGCCTCAGCGCTGTTCAGCTTGCCCCTGGCATCTCCGAGGGCCTCTTCGAAAGCCTGGTTCAGTGCGATGTACGACTGTCCGGCCGCCCATTGCCGATCTACCTCGCAGGAGCGCAGAGCGCCCTTGGTCACCACGAGGGTCACATGGCGGCCGGCGGACGTTCCCTCAACCTCGGCCGGCTCGGACGCCGTCTCGTCCATCCGGTCCACCACGTCGAAGGCCGAAAGGACATCCTCGGCCAGTTCGTCGAGGGGGCGGGAGACGACATAGCGCAGGTCCCGTTCGGGGATGTCGGGCTGTGCTGCGGGAGCAGCCGAGGCCTCCGGTTGAGCGAACTGGCTGTCCAGTCGGTCTGCCTTGCCCTGCCAGTCGGAGTCCTCGAAAGCCTGGGCCCATGCCGTCATCTGCTGACTCATGGCCACTCCGTAAGCATCACCGACGGCGGCACCGATAGCCTCGGGTTCCTGCCTGCGCTGCCAGTCCGATGCGGCCCTGATGAATTCCGGAAGCCCGTCCGTCGCCAGCCGTACGGTCACGGCACCCTGGGCGTCCGTCCCTTCGACGCCCTGGGGCATCCGCTGCTGCATGTCCGTCATCATGCTCTGCAGGTTGAGGGCTTGCTGCTGGAACTGCCGCAGGCCTTCTATGAATTCGTCGTTCACAATGCCTCCTCCTGGCCTGTGGGCGTACAGGTGCGTTGGAATGATGGGGTGGGTGGTGCACGATGGCACGGTCAGCGCCGGGTACCAGCGGCTCTACGGCGCAGCAGGAGCACCGCGCCGACAACGACCACCACACCGACTCCGACGATGATCCAGACGATCGCGCCTACACCCTTGCCGTCATCCGACTTCTCGGAGGCGGCGGATGACGCGGGCTGCTTCGAAGCGTTCGAGGAGCCGGAACCGCCGGCCTTCGACGCAGACGCCGAGGGCGACGCGGACTTCTTCGGGGTCTGGGCGGCCACCAGCGGGTTCACGTCGGCGGGGCCCGGGTCACCGGGGTCCCCGAGGACGGCCAGCCGGGGGCGGACCGTGCCGTAGCCGATGTAGCGGCTGGGGACCTTGCCCTTGGTCGGCTTGCCCGCTGTGTTCATCAGGACGCGGAGGACCTGATTGCCGGTCCAGGACGGGTGCTTGGACCAGATCAGGGCGGCGGAGGCGGAGGCGATGGCGGTTGCCTGGCTGGTGCCCCAGCTGCTGCAGTAGCCCGCCTCACCGCCGCCACAGAGGATCGGGATTTCCTCGCCCGGGGCAGCGAGCGCCACCTGAGGCCCTGACACCGAGAACTTCGTGACCGAGGATGTCTTGTCGACGGCCCCGATGCCGGCGACGCCGAGGTTTCCCGACGGGTAGGAGACGCCGTTGTCCTTGTCGCCCCTGTTGCCAGTCGCTGCCAGAAGCAGCTTCCCACGCCCCACGGCGTAATCCACTGCCTCTTGGATCTGGCCCTTCTCGCCCCCCTCGAGGGCGAAGTCCTCGAAGCCCAACGACATGTTGATGATTCTGGCTTCGCTGTCGGCGGCATATCGGATGGCGGCGATGACAGCCGGAACGCTATTAGTGACCGATTCCTTGGTGGATCCGAAAACGGTCAGGGGGAGGATGCGCGCATCCGGCGCGAGGCCCTTCACGCCCTGACCATTCACACCGTTCCCAGCGATGAGCATCGCCATGGCGGTGCCGTGCCCTTCCACGTCGATGTGCGCACCCAGTTTCGGATCGACGAAGTTCTTCCCTGGGAGGACCTTTCCTCCTGTCAGTTCGGAAACAGAAGGAATCACACCGGTATCGAGAACGGCGACAGTGATCCCTTTACCGGTGCTGACCTTCCACATCTCTGCGGCCTGCATCCGGTCCAGGTACCACTCGCGGTCGCGCATGGTGTCCGCGGACGCGGCCGGGGCGATGGCGCCACCGAGGAGGAACAGGGAACCCAGCGCGGACACCACCGCCGACGCTCGCCTGCGGTGATGCCTGACCGTTGACCTCATGCCACCCACTCGTTCTCTGTCCGCCGTCCGGCGTCGCTGCTTCGGAACCGGCTCTAGTCGATCACGGGGGGAACCACGCCGTCGTCGCCCGTGCCCCAGGTCTCTTCGTCCTCGGCAAGATAATCCGGGCTCTCGCCGTCACGTCGCTTCGGACGTCGCCGTGCGCCCTGGGACCCGCCCATCGCACCACCCATCGAGCCCATCGCTCCGCCTGATCGCGGCGATTCACGGACGAGGCCTGTGCCGCCCGGGGTGAATTCCCCGCCGGCCCCCGACTGCGTTCCGCGAGGTGCCCGCACGGTGCCGCCCGGCTCGTTGACCAGGCGCTGCGCGTTGCCACCGGGGCGGGTGGCCCCGGCCCGGCCCCCGGCGATCCCGGGCGCGCCACCCGCGTGGCCCTGCATCATTCCGCGGCCGGTCGACGGCTTTTCGCCACCGATGACCGTCCCGCGCGCGGTGCCCCGGGCCGGGCCGACCCCGCCCCGGCCGCCCTGAGCCGGCGTACCGCCGTGAATGCCGGTGTCTGTCCGGGTGTTCATGGGGGGCCGGACGCCTTCGACGCCACCCCTGCCCGGCGTGCCCATGGGAGGCCGGACACCTTCGACGCCACCCCTGCCGGGGGTGCCCGTCGGCGACACGGTGCTCCTGTCGGGGGTGATCGTCGGAGGCCGGACGCGTCCGACGTCACTCTTGCCCCCCGGCCCCGTGGGCAAAGTACGCCCGGGACCGAACGGTCCCGTACGCGGGGAGATCACGGGCGGAAGAGTCGCCTGGTGCCCGCCGCCACCCGGGCCCTGCGGCAGGGGACCGCCGGTGGGCGGGACCGTGGTGGGCGTGGGGGTCTGCGGCATCGTCACCGTGTCGATGTTCGTGCCCGTGTCGTCCGGGGCCCCGGGCACCGCGCTGACATGCTGCGGCGTGTGGACGACAGAGGAGCCGTCCGGGGAGGACGGGCTGACGCCATCGGGGCCCACGGTGGAGTAATGGTGGTCGGCCCTCGACGCGTTGCTCGTCTGCGAACCTGTTACCGAGTCCGTACTGCCGGAATAACTTCCCGGCGAGCCGTAACCCTTCTTTCCACCCTCGTACGAACCCTTCGGCACCGCTGCGTCCGGCAGCGGCTTGAAGTTCGGCTCCTCCTGGGAGGAGATCGACTGCTGGGCCATCAGGTAGTACGAGGCGAGCTTGTTCATCTGCGGAATGGCTTCGTTCCGCGCCGTCTCGACGGCCTTGATCCGGGCCTTTTCCTTCGCTTCGTCCGCGTAGCACATGGACACGGCGTCAGGGTGGCCCTGGATCACCTTGGCCACCTCGCTGAGGGCCTGGCCGGCCGTCTGCAGCGAGGTGCCCGCGGTGCCGGCGTAGTCGGCCAGCTTCAGGGTCTCCTTGGCGAATTCGTCGCCCCACTCGCGGAAGGCATCACCGCCCGCGCCCTTCCAGCCGGTGGTGCGGCCGACGTGCTCCTTGAGCTCGGTACCGATCTTCTCGATCTCGGTCTGCGCGTCGACGAGAGCCGTGCCGCGAGCCATGATCGCCGTGGCGTTGACGCCACTGACCATGTTGAGCATGTCCTGGTACGACGCGTGCTCGAAGTTGCTGGTGTTGTAGCAGGCGTTGAGTGGTGGCAGCTTCTCGCCCATGGTTATCCCTGTCCCCCGTTCGCTTCTACGTGTTACAAGCCGTCTGTACCGCTGGAGGAACCGTCTCCGGTGCTGCTCTTGTCGCCTCCGTGCGCTCCGGGACCCTTGCCGGTGTCCGGCTTCTTGTAATAGATCTCGGTGCGCTGCTGGATGGCGTGCAGACGCTCGGAGTATTCCTGGTCGACGTTCTTGTAGCCGCGATCGGCCAGGTCGACCGTGATGCCCATCGCCTCCAGCTGATCACCGAGCGTCTTGGACAGCAGCTCCAGGCGCGCGTGCACCATGTCGTAGGCGCTGGACAGCCCCATGGCCTCCGGGAAACCGGTTCCGTACGAGGCGGGGGTGACCTTCTGTTCGGTGATGCGGCTGTGCGCGGCCGGTGAGCCGTCGAGCTTCGTGAGCAGCTTGTCCACGCGGCTCTTGAAGCTCTGAAGAGACTCGCTGGGCGTCGCCAGATCGGACGCGGGTGACCCGTCCCCCGGAAGTTCAGGTCTCATGGAAGCACCTCCCCTAAAGTGCCGCGGAACCGCAGGCGTGGATGTGGGATGCGTCGGCCGCATCCCACATCCACATCGTGCCGGTTCCGTCGTGATTCATCTGAGCTTGGGTCAGCCCTGGAAGCGCCGGGACTGGGCGAGGTCGTTCGCCCGGTAGCCCTCGGTGGCTTCCATGAGCCTCGTCGAGATCGTCAGCAGCGTCTCGTGCATGTGGTTGACCTTGACGTCCCAGCCCCTGTGGCGGTCGTAGAACGCGCGCTGCGTCTCGCCGTCCCAGGTGGCGACGACGGCCTTGACCTTGCCGTTGAGGTCGTCGAGCTGACCCTTGATGGTGTTGGCGGTCGACTTGACCTGGTTCGAGGCTTCTACGACCCCTGAGTACGTAATCTCCATGGAACGGTCTCCTGATGCGAGGCGAAGTGAGGACGGACTGCGAGGGCGGGTTGCTAGGAGACCTGGAACCGGTCCAGGACTCCGTTGCTGCCCGTGTTGCCGACGCCGTCGACGCCCTTGAACTTGTTGAGCTGCTCGACTTCCTCCGCGTCGAATCCGTCCTTGCTCATCCGGACGGCTTCCTGGGTGAAGTCGAGGAGATCCTTCAGGTCGCGCACATCGAGGTTTACCTGCGTCTGGAGGCCGTTGTACGCGTTGGCCGCGACACCCTTCCAGTGACCTTCCACGGCGTCGATGACCCCGTTGAGGTGCGTGATCCTGCCCTGGAGCGTGTCGTGCATGTGGCCGAGCTCGCGGATGAGACTGTCGATCTGATCAGCTGAGTGCTTGAGCTTGTCTGACATAGAGCACCTTCCCCCATGAATCGGATGTCGCGGGCTGCTTGTCTCTCGCTACCGCGCGTACATCGGACCAAAGTTGTCAATTATCAGTTTAGCTGCGGCCGCCACTCAATCCAACAGCCTTAGTCTTGCCCTGCGTTGTTGGATATTCACCTAATTACACGGCTGCGACGGTCCCGCAACACGATCGCGGCACCCGCGATCACTGCCACGAGAAGGCCTGTGGTAGCCAACACGTAGGTCGAGATCCGGGCGATCCGCTCCTTCCTTGTTTCACCCATCTGGAGCGCGATTGGTTCCGGTCCGGCGGGACCATTCGAGACCGCACGGTCAGGGGTGGGTGCGTTCACCGGATGTTCGTCGTCGTTGAGGGCGCGCACCGGGTCGACCACTCCCCACCCGACGAATTCATCCCGGCCGTTGACCGCGCGTTCTGCGGTCTGCTCGATCTGGGCCACCACCTGGGACTGCTTCCAGCCCGGGTGCTTCGCCCGCAGGAGCGCGGCGACTCCGGCGACGTAGGGGGCGGAGAAGCTGGTGCCGTTGTCGACGCACTGGCCGCCCTTGGGGACGGTGGACACCATGTCGACGCCCGGCGCCGCGACCCCCACGAAGGAACCGATCTGGGAGAACGGCGCCCGCTCGTCGTTGCGGTCGGAGGCGGCCACCGCGAGGACGCCCTTGTAGGCCGCCGGGTACGTCACCTTGACCGTGCCAGCGAGTCCGTCGTTCCCGGCGGACGCGACCACCACGATGTCCTTGTTCAGCGCCTCGGTCACCGCGAGTGCCAGGTCGGAGTCGGCTCGCAGGGGCTCGGCGGTGTCCTGGGAGATGTTGATGACCCGGGCGTGCTGCGCGATGGCGTGGCGGATGGCCGCGGCCATCGTCGTGGCGGTGCCGGTGCTCTTGTCGTCGTTCTGCCGGATGGGGATGATCGTCGCTTCCGGAGCGAGACCGACGAACCCCGTGCCCGAGCGCGGGCGGGCCGCGATGATGCCGGCGACCTTGGTGCCGTGGCCGACGGGGTCGACGGTGCCGTCACCACCGCTCGGCTTGCCCTTGTTCTTGTTCTTGCCCTTCGCGCCGCCCGCGTCCGGGTCCTGGGAACCGTCCTTCGGCACCGGCAGCAGATCGGTCCCGGCCGCCCGGTCGACGGCGGACTTCAGCTGCGGGTTCGTGTCGTCGACACCGGTGTCGATCACCGCGACCCGGACGCCCTTGCCCTTGGTGTCCTGCCAGAGCTGGTCGAAGACCAGCCGCTGGAGCGCCCAGGGGCGGCCCTGGATCTGCTTCTTCATGGGAAAGGTGCACTCACCGCTGGCCTCGGAGCCCGATTGCGGGGCGGCATCGTCCGCGGCCGCGAGCCCCGGCAGGGCGGCGCCCGACGCGATCGTCAGGAGCAGCACGACGGCCGAAGAACGGAATCCGTTGCGAGTGTTGCGAGTGTTGTGAGTGTTCATCACGCGCTTCCTCCTCTCCGCCCTCAGGAGCTCTGCGGCTGTTTGGCGCTGTTGGTGTCGAGCCGGGGCCCCTTGGGCAGCAGGCTGGACCAGTTGTCCGGCACCGGCAGCGGCTTGACGTCCTTGTAGCCGAGCCTGGTCTGGGCCTGGTTGACCTCTGCGGCCTGCTCCTCCGGGGTCGTGGGCTTCTCGGTGGCCCCGATCTTCGAGGGGTCCGCGCTGCTGTCGTTGTTCGTCTGTACGGCGTAGCGCAGTCCGGTGTCCGTCACCAGGAAGAGTGAGCCGGTGGTGGGGGACGCTCCGTTGAACTGCCGGTACAGCACACCGCTGCCCGGTGTCACGTACGCGCTGGTGGCACCGTCGAGGAAGCGGACGGGGTATCCGGAACCGGCCCAGGTGGTCAGTTTCGGGACACCCGTCCCGGTGACGCCGTGCAGCACGTTGCAGACGGTTCCGGTCGGGGACGCGGTGTCGTTGGCCTGCGTCGGTACGTTTCTCGGCCAGCCGTACTTCGCGTAGAACTCGTCCGGGGAGGAGGTGAAGGACTGCGGTCCGACCTCGGTGGCCTGCGCCTTCTGGCTCAGCACCGCCGCCTCCGGACTCGTCAGGAGCAGCCTGGCCACCAGGTCGGACACGGGCGCGACCCTTCCCGGCAGGACGACGTACTGCTGCATGCCGGTACCGGCCACGGCCTTGAGCACCGTGCCCACCTTGTTCAGGCGGTCGTCCAGGCCGTTGACGCCGGCCGGGGTACCGACCTTGCCCGGCAGCTTCGGGAAGTCGATGGGCTTGCCCGCGTGCAGGGTGCCGAGCCAGTCCTTGGTGACCTTCTGGGGCCGTGCGCCCTCGCTGAACAGGGAGCGGCGCAGTACCTCGTCGCGGGCGGAGGGCTTGTCGCCGCCGCTGGTCCCGATGGCGTGCTGCGTGCCGTCCGCGTCCACCAGGTACCTGGTGCCGTTGCCGCCGTCAGCCTCGACGTAGAGGGCCTGCCCGTCGTGGAGCTGCTTCTTGCCGCCGACCTTGTCCGCGTCCCGGTCCGCGAGCAGGAAGACCGCCTTCTGCACGGCCCCGCCGGACCCGGCACCGGGCTGTTCGCAGACCACCCAGAGCTTGTTCCGGCCGGCGTCGTCCGCGCTGGGCAGCCGGTCGGGGGCGTACGGGATGCCGAGCATCGGGCCGCGCTGCAGCTTCCCGCTGTCCAGCTCGGACTCCTTCACCTGGAGCACCGGGGAGTCGTTCGGGTCCAGGAGGAGTTTCGCGGAGGCGAAGTTCAGCACCGGGTGCAGGCGCTTGACGCCCTTGGTCTCCAGGACGACGTAGCGGGTCGTCGATTCGCTGCCGACGATGACGTGGGCGCCGGGCTTGTCCCAGCCCTCGGGCACCTTGGGCTTGAAGATCCCCCAGGCCCCGAAGCCCGCCAGCAGCAGGGCGCCCACCACCACTCCCGGCACCAGGGCGCGCAGCGGGCGCGGCGCCGCCTCGTCCGTACCGGCTGCGGACGGCTGCAGAAAGGCGGCGACCAGCCGCTTCTTCGCGAAGGTGTAGGCGTTGAGTTCGTCCCGCCGTGATGCCATCTGCCCGACTTCTCCCCGTGGTTGTAGATGCCTCGCGAACCGCCACCACTATGCCCGCCGACGCTCGTCCGCCGCCGTGCGGGTGCATGATTCGGGGAGTCTGCCAAACGCTCCTGTCCGGCCGTCCGCCGTGAGCCCCCGTTCGAACGCCTCTGGTCCGGCCGTGGGACAGTTGGCGGTCGCGGGCCGGTGTGCGATGCGCGTCGGTCCACGCACACACGCCGTAGTGCCGTGACACGGAGGGACATACCGGGGGATGAGCAGCGCGACGACCGCAGTGATGAGTGTGCACCCGAAGCCAGGACGCATCGGCGGGGTTCGGCTGCACCAGGTGGTGTTGATGGAGGTCGCCGGCGCGCTGATGCTGATCGCGTGGGTGACGAACAGGGTCATGCTGGTGCCGATGGGCCTGGTCGCGGCGGTGCTGGTGCTGCTGGCGGTCCTGCAGCGGCGGGGGCGGCCGGTGGTGGAGTGGCTCAACGCGGTCATGGCGCTGCGCGGGCGGCTACGGGCCGCCCGGCAGCCGTGGTCCGCGGAAGGCGTGGATCCCGGGCTGGCGCCGGTCATCGAGTGCGACGCGGCGCTGCGGACGTACACCTATACCGACCGGCAGCGTGAGCGCTCCATCGGGATGGTGGGCGACGGGACGTTCCTGACGGCTCTGCTGCTCGTGCAGCCGCGCGACGAACCGCTGCGGATGGCCCGGGACGCCCGGCCGCTGGAGCTCGGCCTGCTGCACGACGCCCTTGAGGTGGACGACATCCGGCTGGAGTCCGTCCAGGTCGTGCAGCACACGCAGCCCGCGCCCGGACCGCACCTGCCGGAGCAGGCCGCGGCGGCCCGGTCGTACGCGCCGCTCCAGGCCCAGGCCGGTACCCCCGCGATCCGGCTGACCTGGATCGCGCTGAAGCTCGCCCCTGAGCTGTGCCCGGAGGCGGTGCGGGCCCGCGGTGGCGGGATCGGCGGGGCGCAGCGGGCGCTGTTGCGGGCCACGGATCAGCTGGCGAGCCGGCTGACGGGGGCGGGGTTCGACGCCTCGGTCATGACGGAGGCGCAGGTGACGTCCGCCCTGGCGACATCGGCCGGTGTGAGCCCGCAGGCCAGCGCGCTGGCGGTACGGGCGGACGCCCCGCTGCGGCGCACCACGGAGTCCACCCGCGCCTGGCGCTGCGACGACCGCTGGCACACGACCTACTGGGTCGGCCGCTGGCCGCACCTGGGCGCCGGGGCCGCGCCCACGGCGCAGCTGGTGGCGCTGCTCACCTCGATGCCGGCGCTGGCCAGCACGTTCAGCCTGGCGGTGTCGCGCGGGACCGGCGGCACACCGGCCGTCAGCGGACACGTCCGTCTCACCGCGCGCGGCAGCAACGAACTGGTCTCTGTACGGCGGCAGCTGGAGCGCGCGGCGCGTGGCGTGAAGGTCAGCCTCGTCCGGCTGGACCGCGAACAGCTGCCCGGTGTGCTGGCCACCCTGCCCCTCGGAGGTACCCGTTGAGCACCCCCCGTATGACGTCCGCCGGGACCAACGGTCCGGCTCCCGCCGCCCCGCGGGCGGCCGGGCGGAGCAGGCCCGGGTTCGGGCTGCTCGGTCCGCGGCGCGACCGGCACGTACTGCCCGTGGAGCAGCTCGCCGCGATGAGACTGCCGCTCGGTGACGACGGGGTCGTGGCGGGCGTCGACGCGAAGGGGCAGCCCGCCGTCCTCGGCCTGTTCCGTCCCACCCAGCTCGATGTCGTGGTCATCGGCAGCGTGTGGACGGCGCAGGTGCTGGCGTTGCGCACGGCCGGTACCGGTGCGCGCGTCGCCGTCGAGACGGCCAGGCCGCAGGCGTGGACGGGGCTCGCGCAGGCGGCGGGCGGTGGTCAGCAGTGCATGACGGTGCACGACGTCAAGCAGGTGGGCCCGCAGGGCGCGTCGGTCACCAGCCCCGTCCTGGTCGTACGGGACTGCGGTATGCGCCCGCCGCGCAGCCGGCTGGCGACGGGGCCGTGGCAGTCCGTGCTGACGCTGATGCCGTTCCTGGGTCCGACGGCGCCGAAGCTGATCGAGAACGCGGGCCTGGTCGGGATCCAGCGGGTCTCCCCGGAGGAGGCCGCGGTCCTCGGCCGGATTCTGCGGCTGCCGCAGGTGCAGGCGGAGGCGCTGCCCTCGCTCGGTGACGACATGGTGCTCTGGTGCACGACGCAGCACCGGAAGCTGGTCAAGCTCCAGCCGACCGATATCGAGGCCGGACTCCTCGGCGTTCCGCGCCGCCTGGACTGACCCGGCCGAATCCCCGCGTGCCCTCCTCCTACAGGGGCTTGATTGGTCTTGACCAATGCATGAGGATGCGGAGATCACGTGCGACGCCTTCACCAGGCCTCCGCATTTCCTTCTTCGCATTCGACCCGCAGGAGAACCACGCACCATGCGCATATCCGCAGCCACCGCGGCCACCGTGCTCGGCGGGAGCCTCGCTCTGGGCCTCATTTCCGTCCCGGCTGCCCAGGCCACGCCCGCCGGTCCGTCGGAATGCGCCACCGACGCGTTCGGAGTCGCCGGGAGGTACGGCGAGTTCGTCCTCGGTGACGACGTCCACTCCCCCGACGCGGAGGGGGCGGTGGCCGTGGGCGGCGACGCCGACTTCCGCGGCGGCTTCAGCGTCGCCAACGAGCTGACGGCGGCGGAGGTCGCCGCCCTGCCCGGACAGGCCTCGCTCGTCGTGCGCGGCGACCTCCTCAACGGCAGCTCGGTCACCGCCGTGATGAAGGGCAACGCGGTCGTCGGCGGCAAGGTCGGCGACCGTGCCGTCGAACTGCACTCCGGGTCGTTCCGCAAGGACGCCGGGCTGATCGACTTCGACGCCGAGTTCACCAAGCTCCGCGGCTACTCCGCCGCGCTGGCCGGGGAGGCGGCGACCGACGGCACCCAGGTGAAGGCGGACGACAGCCGGCTCACACTGACCGGCGACAACACCACCCGCAACGTCTTCCGGGTGACCGCCGGTCAGCTGGAGCAGGCCAAGGAGGTGTTCATCAAGGTCCCGGCCGGTGCGACCTCCCTCGTCAACGTCAGTGGCGGCAGCTACGACATGGCCGCGGCCGGCACCACCGGGTTCTTCCTGTCCGGCGGGCAGGACTTCGTGCTGGACGACAAGCTGCAGAGCGCCTCCGACGGCAAGGTCCGCGCCCGCCTGCTCTGGAACTTCCCCGACGCCCGCACCATCACCAAGAACAGCCAGGCGGCCTGGCCCGGCAGCGTGCTGGCACCTCGGGCCCACCTCGAACTGGGCACCGCCGCGCCGGTCAACGGCTCGGTGTGGGTGGCCTCCCTGCACGGCTCGGGCGGCGCGGAGACGCATCACTTCCCGTTCGGCGGCTGCCTGCCCGAGACCGGGGAGACCCCGTCGCCCAGCGCAACGCCGGAGGCCACGCCGCCGGTCGCCAGCACCCCGTCCGGCTCCACGACGCCCTCCCCGAGCGACACCCCGGCGGGCTCCGCCTCCCCGTCCGCCTCCACCTCCGCCTCGCAGCCTGCGGAAGCGGGCACGCCCACCCCGTCGCAGAGCAGCACGGCCCCCGCAGAGGGCGACCTGGCCACGACCGGCAGCAGCGGCACCCTCCCACTGATCGCCGGCACCGCGGTGGTGCTCGCCGCGGGCGCCGGCCTGGTGGTGGCGTCCCGGCGCCGCTCGAAGCGCGCCTGATCCGCGAGAGAACCGCGAGCTGACCCGCGAGCAGAACCACAGGTAGAACCGCGAGCAGAACCACGAAGCCGCCGGTCCGCGTTCCGGACCGGCGGCTTCGGCGCCGCCGATGTCCCTACGCGGGCAGCACCGGCAGCAGCTCCGGGAGATGGCCGTCGGACGCGGCGGCCGCTGCCACCCGCTCCTCCGGCACCTCCCCGTACAGCGTCGTACGCGGCTTCGCCGGCCGGCCCGCGAGTTCCGCGATGGCCACCAGGTCCTGGACGGACCGGTACGAGCCGTAACCGGAACCCGCCATCCGGGAGATCGTCTCCTCCATCAGCGTGCCGCCCAGGTCGTTCGCGCCCGAGCGGAGCATCTCGGCCGCGCCCTCCGTGCCCAGCTTCACCCAGCTGGTCTGGATGTTGGTGATGTGCGGGTGGAGGAGGAGACGGGCCATGGCCGTCACCGCGCGGTTGTCGCGGTCGGTCGGCCCGGGGCGGGCGATGCCGGCCAGGTAGACGGGCGCGTTGGTGTGGATGAAGGGCAGCGTCACGAACTCGGTGAGGCCGCCGGTCTCCTGCTGGAGGTTGGCGAGGGTCCTCAGGTGGCCCAGCCAGTGGCGGGGCTGGTCGACATGGCCGTACATCATGGTCGAGGACGAGCGCAGGCCCACCTCGTGGGCGGTCCTGATGACCTCCAGCCAGGTCGCCGTGGGCAGCTTGCCCTTGGTGAGGACCCAGCGGACCTCGTCGTCCAGGATCTCCGCCGCCGTGCCGGGGATCGAGTCGAGACCGGCCTCCTTCGCGGCGGTCAGCCAGTCGCGGATGGACAGGCCGGTGCGGGTCGCGCCGTTGACGACCTCCATCGGTGAGAACGCGTGGACGTGCATGCCCGGGACGCGTTCCTTCACCGCCCGCGCGATGTCGAAGTACGCGGTGCCGGGCAGGTCCGGGTGGATGCCGCCCTGCATGCAGACCTCGACGGCGCCGACGTCCCAGGCCTGCGCGGCGCGGTCCGCGACCTGGTCGAGGGAGAGCGTGTACGCGTCGGCGTCGGTGCGCCGCTGCGCGAAGGCGCAGAAACGGCAGCCGGTGTAGCAGACGTTGGTGAAGTTGATGTTGCGCGTGACGATGTACGTGACGTCGTCGCCGACCACGTCACGGCGCAGGGCGTCGGCGATCCGGCACAGCTCGTCCAGCGCCGGCCCGTCCGCGTGCAGCAGGGCGAGCGCCTGCTCGTCGGTGAGCTTGGTCGGGTCGTCGGCGGCCTGACTCAGCGCCCCGCGAACGTCGCCGTCGATGCGGGACGGCACCATGCCGGGGGCGGCGGCCTCGCGGAGCGCCTCCCAGTCCCCGTACACCTCGTCGAAGTCGTCGCGGCGGTCGGCGGTGCGGCCCTCGGTGTCGATGGTGTGGTGCAGATCGGTGCGGCCGGAGGCGTTGAAGCCCTCGTCGGGCTCCTGCCAGGGCAGCCCGACGGGGATGGTCCCCTCCTTCGCGAGCCCGGTCTCCGGGTCCGCCAGCGCGCGGACGTGCGGGAGCAGGCGCGGGTCCAGCCAGGGTTCGCCGCGCTGGATGAACTCCGGATAGATGGTGAGCCGTTCACGCAGTGTGAAGCCGCTCTCCGCGGTCTTCGCGGCCAGCTCGTCGATGTGCGGCCAGGGGCGCTCGGGGTTCACGTGGTCGGGCGTGAGCGGCGAGACCCCGCCCCAGTCGTCGATCCCGGCGCCGATGAGCAGGGCGTACTCGGCGTCCACCAGGTTCGGCGGGGCCTGGATGCGGGCCGACGGGCCGAGGATGTGCCGGGCGACGGCGACGGCAGCGGCCAGCTCCTCCAGTTCCGCGTCCGGCATGCCGCCCATCGCGGTGTCGGGCTTGGCGCGGAAGTTCTGGACGATGACCTCCTGGATGCCGTGGTAGGCGCGGGCGGTCTTGCGCAGCTCGAAGAGGGAGTCGGCGCGCTCCTCGTACGACTCCCCGATGCCGATCAGGATGCCGGTGGTGAACGGGACGTTGGAGCGGCCCGCGTCCTCCAGCACGCGCAGCCGTACGGCCGGTTCCTTGTCCGGTGAGCCGTGGTGCGGGCCGCCCGGCTCCGACCACAGGCGGATCGCGGTGGTCTCCAGCATCATGCCCATGGACGGGGCGACGGGCTTGAGCCGCTGGACGTCGGTCCAGGTCAGCACACCGGGGTTGAGGTGCGGCAGGAGGCCGGTCTCCTCCAGTACCCGGATCGCCATGGCGCGCACGTACGCGAGGGTGTCGTCGTACCCCTCTGCCTCCAGCCACTCCCGTGCCTCCGGCCAGCGGTCCTCTGGCCGGTCGCCCAGCGTGAACAGCGCTTCCTTGCAGCCCAGCTCCGCGCCCTCGCGGGCGATGGCGAGGACCTCGTCGGGCGACAGGAACATGCCGTGCCCCTCGCGCCGGAGCTTGCCGGGCACGGTGACGAAGGTGCAGTAGTGGCACTTGTCGCGGCAGAGCCGGGTGAGCGGGATGAAGACCTTGCGGGAGTACGTGATGACACCCGGCCGGCCCGCGGCCTCCAGTCCGGCGTCCCGTACCCGGGCGGCGGAGGCGGCGAGGTCCGTCAGGTCCTCGCCGCGCGCCTGG
This sequence comes from Streptomyces sp. AW19M42, assembly GCA_000470535.1. GTDB lineage: Bacteria > Actinomycetota > Actinomycetes > Streptomycetales > Streptomycetaceae > Streptomyces. Next base: position 3,116 of record CBRG010000167.1, on the reverse strand, counting down.
AGCAGGACGGCGGCCTCTGTCACGTCGAGGGCGACACCGTCGCGGGCCCGCCTGAGGGCACGGCGCATGGAATTGGTGGTGGGGCGTCCGCTCTGAGCATCGGTCATGAAACGAGCATACGAGCGAGTAGCCGGCCGGTGACCGGCTGGATCTCCCGCAGGCCACACCCGCCTCCGGCACCCCTCGGCCCGGCTTCTCCGCCGGCTCGGCCGTCGCCCCTGGCGCCTCGGCCGCGCAGCGGTCCGCGCCCCGTAGGGTCGGCACGGTGATGGAAACGATCGTCTTCGACATCGGTGAGACACTCATCCGCGACGACCGCTACTGGGCCTCCTGGTCCAACTGGCTCGGCGTCCCGCCGCACACGCTGAGTGCGCTGGTCGGTGCCGCGGTCGCCCAGGGGCGGGACAGCGCCGACGCGCTGAGCCTCCTGCGCCCCGACATAGACGTCAACGAGGCCTCGCTCGCCCGGACCGCCGCCGGTCGCGGCGAGCACCTGGCGGAGCCGGACCTGTACCCGGACGTACGGCCGGTGCTGGCGGAACTGCGCGCGCTGGGCGTGCGGGTGGTGATCGCGGGCAACGGGACGGTGCTGGCGGGGGAACTCCTGCGGGCGCTGGACCTGCCGGCGGACCTGGTCGTCACCTCGGACGAGTGGGGCGTCGCCAAGCCGGACCCGGAGTTCTTCGCCCGGGTGCTGGAGGTGTCGGGGGCGGAGCCCGGAGAGACGCTGTACGTGGGTGACCACCCGGCCGGCGATCTGTTCCCCGCCAAGTCGTGCGGGCTGCTCACCGCGCACCTCCGGCGGGGGGTGTGCGGGTACTGGTGGGCGGACCATCCCGATGTCGTCGCCGCCGCGGACTTCCGCATCGACGCGCTGACGGACCTTCCGGCGCTCCTGGACAAGGTGCCGGGCCCGCCCCGCCCGAGGGCCCTGCGGGCGCTGTAGGCCGGAGCCGGCGGTTCCGGGGCGCGCGGCCGCGTCGTGCCCGCCACGAGTCATCCGACCCTTTCGCGCAGGCCCACCCGCTCCCGCGAGGAACAACGAGCCGATCTCGAGCGCTTCACCCCATCCCACCCTGCCGCCGGCCCACTCCTCGCGGGTCCGTCAGCCCTCGTAGCCGTTGGCGGCGAGGAACCTGTCGATCCCGGCGGACGTGTCGCCCGACGCCGACGGGCATCCGGCCAGGCGCATCCGGTGAAGGCCGTCGACGATCGCGTTGAGGTAGCGGGTGAGGTCCGCGCGGACGTCACCGCGGTATGCGACGAGGGCTTCGTCCCGCATACGCGCCACCACCGCGACGACGAGGTGATCCTTGGTGGGCCACCTCCGGTACAGCGTGGTCTTCGCGACCCCCGCGCGTACGGCGGCCTCGTCGACCGAGAACCGGTCGTAGCCACGGTCGAGCAGCAGCTCCTGTGCCGCATCGGTGATACGGACGGCCGCGGCCCCACTGCGCGGGCGCCCGCGCCGGACCACCGGTGCCGGTTCCGTGAGCACACCTCTTATCGCTACGTCTGTCTCGTAAAACGGAGGTAGCGCCACCCAACGCGTTACGCGACGGCCGTAGCGAAATGGAGGAACAGGCAGGCCCGTCAGCCGATGATCAGGGGGAGGCTCCCGCCGAACTCGCCGAGTTCGGCCGCCTCCGACTCCGTCGGAGTACGCCGGCCGGTGCCGACGAGAAGGGCGTCCTTGTCGGAGAATGATGGCGGAAACGCCGTGCCGGCGACCGCGGTCAGCAGCTCGCGCGCCCGCGCGAGCCCTTCCGCGGGCGGGTCGGCCGCGTCCGGAAGGTGGGCGATCAGGTCGAGGTGGTGCAGCGTGCTTTCCAGGACGTAGACCGACAGGTAGTCAGCCAGGGTGAACACCTCGTCGCGGGTGCTCACCCTGAGGTCCGGGGCGGCGAGCCCTGCCGCACGGCCCGCGGCCGAACCGACGTCGTCGAGATGGAACCTGAGCAACCACGGTTCGCCGTACGCGGCGGCCAGCCGGACGGTCAGCGCGTCGAGCGGGTCCTCGCCGGTCGGCGGCGCGTCCGCGACCTCCCAGTACGTCACCGCGTCCCGGGTCGGTCCGGTGGCGGCGGGGGTGGCGAGGGTGATCAGGATGTCCTGGGCGTCGATGACCAGATGGCACACCAGATCCCGCACGAGCCACCCGGTGCAGCCGGACGGCCGCGCGAAGTCCGCGTCGGAGAGTCCGGCCACCGCTGCGAGCAGTGCTGTCCAGGAGCGTGAGAAGTCGTCCACGACCGCAAGCTAGCAGCGCCCGTCCCCGGCGCGGTAACCCACGACGTAAACGGCCCGAGGCACTTGGGGAAAGGAATCGGGCGCGCCCATGAACGCACCCTGCCCGCCGGTGACGTGTGGTCGCCGACGGGCAGGAAAGGTACTCACCGGGCGCGGAAGCCGGCCCGTCAACGCCTGATTAGATACGCACCGCGCCCACGATGGAACCGATGGTGCTCATCGACTCGTAGCGGACGAAAGCGCCCGGGTACGGGGCGTGGAGCACGCTGCCGCCGCCCGCGTAGAGCCCCACGTGCGAGTTGCCGTTGAAGAAGACCAGGTCTCCCGGCTTCAGCTGGCTCGTCGAGATGCGCGTGCCCTGGGTTATCTGGGTGAACGTGGTGCGGGTGATCTCGACGCCGGCCTGGTGGTAGGCCCACTGGGTCAGACCCGAGCAGTCGAAGGAGCCGGGGCCGGTGGCTCGTGCCTGGTACGGCATGCCCACACGTGTGTTGGCGGCCTGGAGGGCTGCGGCGCCGAGGGCGGACGCGGGGGCCTCGTTGCCGAGTTCGACCCGGTCACCGCTGCCGCGGCTGGCGCGCACCTTGTCGCTGGCGGCGTTGCTGGCGCGGGCGTCGTCCTCGCGCATCTTCGCGCGCTCGGCGGCGGTGAGGGTGTTGAGCACCTTCTGGGCCTGGGCGAGCTTGCTCTGCTGCTGCTTCTTCTTCGAGCCGAGCGTCTTGCGGACGTCGGCCAGGTCGTTCAGCTTGTCCTGGGCCTCCTTGCGCTCCTGCGCGAGGGTCCGCTGCTTGCCCTGGATCTTCGTCAGCGCCTCGGTCTGCTTGGCCGTCAGCTGGTCGAGCGCGGAGGCCTGGTCGAGGAAGCTG
>CBRG010000166.1 GCA_000470535.1 Streptomyces sp. AW19M42 | reverse complement strand
CACCTTGCGCAAGCGCAAGGCTCCTTCCCCCGCAAGCGGGGGAAGGAATTCCGCAAGCGGAATTTTGAAGGTGTGTCAATTCGCGCAAGCGCGAATTGTGTGGTGTCCCGCAAGCGGGACACTGCGGCCTTCCATTCAGGGTGACGCATCGAGTCAGAAGCCTGTGTAGCTGCTGGAAGTCCTGCCCACTACCCACGCAACTATGACGACCTGTCACGTTGGGTGGGTGCGGCCCTCCTGTAGTGATGGGTTTCGCTGCGCTCCACCCTGCGCCCTCCCCCACTCTCGAACCAAGCCGTACGCATCACCACTGCTCACAGACATGTATGCCAGTACGCAATCACGGGAATAACACCAACTCAACACTATGCATCATAATTATGTGCTGTGTAAAAATAACCTGTGCCTCCACCACCCTTGCCCGCTAGTTAGCCTCAGTCGGAACGTCGGCTCAATGCAGAACTACGCGATTCGACATACTTCAGCCGCGAAAAGGAAGCTCCGATACAGACCGGTTAAATTCGACGTGCGGAGGCACCGGAGCTGTCCGGCCCCTGGGGCCGGACAGCGGAACCACCCACAGTCGCCGATCGCGGTTCCTTGTGGTTGACCGTCACGGCTAGTACCACCCGAGACTCAGAGTCAGTGCTCCCGCCTACACTCCGCACCGGTTCCACATAGCCGCACGCGAAACAGCCTCAGCCCCCACCTGTCACCCACGAGGTGCCGCGCGACACGCTCCGCCTGCACACCTGCGGCCGATGCGCCGGCGGGTACGGATCAGGGTGGGTTGGCGTACTACAAGCACTTTAGAGTGCCCGTGCCAGAAAATCGCTCTGACCTGGGCAAACACCAATCGGCGTGTTCTAGTCCTCCGAAACAGGACGGTTCCCCTAGCGGCACCGTACGGCCCCACAGACATCAGATGGGGAAGAGGCCGCGTCTTTGCTGGTCAGAGCCTTGCAGGTGGGCTCACGGTGTCTACCCAGGAGGGACATTCGGGCCCTGAAGTGTCCCTCCTGGGTAGACACGAAATGGCTAAAAGGTCAGGAAAGCTGACGTTCTACTTGCAGATATGTCGGGATTGCTGACCTCTCTTGCTTTCCGTGTCACCTCCAGCGTTCCATCCGCGACGCTGCCTCGTTCATCTCCGTGGAGGGGGAGAGATGTCACTCCACGGGTGACATGGCACGCGCTAGAGGTCAGAAATACCGACTTGGAGGTCAGGAGTACTGACCTTTTGCTAGGTTGCTGGGGTCCGGGATCTTGAAGTGTGGAGAGTCGTACGTGTCTGATTCGCCAAGTCGCCGTCGTGTCCCAAAGCCCACGCATCCGCCCGGCTTCGATCCCGACAACCCTCTGACAGCTTTCGGTTCACACCTCCGTGGCATCAAGGACCTTGATGACCTGGCGCGGCAGTACCCCGACCGGGACATCAACGTCGGCCGTAAGCGACAGAGGCTGGAGTTCTACTCCAGCCCGGAGCGGCCGAACGCCTTTGCGATGGCCAGCCTGGAGTTCCTGCTTGTCATCGCTCAGTACTACCGCGAGGCGCTGCCCTTGAGGCTGATCCTGCTGCTGATCGCCGGGCAGCGGGCCGGTGGACAGATCCCGCTCACCCAAGACGACATGGCAGCGATCTTGGACGTTCCGCGGCAGAAGGTGAACCCCGCGCTCCAGGACGTCATGGAGCACGGAATCGTGCTGAAACGCCGACCCGGGGTCTACCAGTTCAACCCGCCGTATTCGTACGTCGCGGCCGAACTGGTCCGCGGCGTCGAAGATCGTACAGAGTATGTTCAGGTCGATCAGCAGGACGCGTTGCAAGAACTGCGGGCGGGAAGTCTGCCGGAGCTGGTGCGCTATCCATCGCTGCAGCACATGCGCGAAGCCATCGAGGAACTGCGCAAGGAGCGGGCGGCAACGCGTCGAGAGAGGCGCGAGCGGTTCGATTCGCAGCTGAGGAAGGAGCTGGAGCAGTGAGCAACGGGTTGTTGTTTGTGCCGGTCAACGGAGAGGGTGTCGTTGCGGCCTTGGACCTGCCTCAGCCGGCCTACCGCGTGCTGTTCACGCTGCGGTCGCGCAGCGAGTCCGGTGGTCGGGTGGAGATGGGGCAGAACCAGATCGCAGAGCTGCTGAGCCTGAGCCGTCCCAGCGTCACCTCCGCCTTCCGCGAGCTGATACTCGCTCGCCTGGTTACCAAGCAGCGCAACGGTGTCTACCGGATCAACGCAATGCTCGCAGGTTACGAGTCTCCTGCCGCGGCGCAGCGGGCCATTGATGACATGACCGTTGACGACCGTCTGGATGACCCAGAGTTCGTCGCCCGGTACCACCAAGCCGTCGAGGACTACCGCGAGCAGCTCGCTCTCGATCGCCGCAAGAAGCTCCGCGTCGCGTGAGCTTGACCCGTCGACGATCTTGGTCGAGGCCCGGTACGGCCAGCCCGTCCTCTACAGCGACTTCCGCGGCAAACACGAGTTCATCGGCGCCGTCGACGGAGACGGCACCCACCCGGGGGTGTTCACCGAGGTGTTTTGGGCTGCCCTGCACGGCTTGGTCCCCCTGACCCGCTCTGGACGGCTGCTGCCGGAGGAAGCCGGACTACCGAACGGCTCGCCGTCGTCTGACACAACTTCCCGCGCCATTGCTGTCCAGCCGGTGGCCGCGCCCACGCCGTGGGCGGCCACCGGCTGGACGTGTCAGGCCGGGAACACCGCGTTGAGCCAGCTCTCTGCGGTCTCCGAGCGCAGCAGTGCGTGGCGCTTCTCGGCCGGGCCGGCGCTGCCGGTGTCCGTCCGTAGTGCGGCTTCGATGACGCGGCTGGTCTGATCGATGTCGAACGGGTCGATGGTGCGGGCGAACGGCGCGAGTTGTTCGTGCACGCCCGCGTTGGCGGACACGAGCAGTGAGGCGGAGTCGTCCAGGAGGTAGGCGGCCTCCTTCGCGAACAGGTTGAGGCCGTCGTAGGTCGAGTTGACGATGGCGGCGCTGCTCATGAGCAGGGCGGCGAGGACGCAGTTGCGCGAGTCGCGCCCCTTGCCGGGCTGGAGGAGGGTGGCCACCGGCCGGTCCGGCTTTCCGAAGCGGTCGTTGACCCGGCGGATCGCCTCTTCGGTGGCCTTCTGGTAGGCGAGGTGCCGGGCGGAGGCGCGGCTGGGCGTGGTGCCGACGGCGAGGAACCAGGAGGTTTCCGCGAGCTCCGGGGAGCGTTCGAGGGCTGCTTCGAAGGCGGCGAATCCGCGGGGCATGTTCTTCCAGAGGTCGATCCGGTCGGCCCGGACCATCACGCGCCGGCCGTCCGCCATCTGCGTCAGCCGTTCCGTCCACGACGCGGTGGCCGGTTCGTCGACCATCGTGTCGAGCACGTCCACGTCCAGCGGGAACGGCTCGGACACCAGCCGGGTGAGGTGGCCCCGGTGTGTGATGGTGTCGCCCTCGATGACGGCGTCGGGCAGGAACCTGGCGCAGCAGGCCGCGAACGCGTCGGTCCAGCGCTGGGCGTGGAAGCCGACGGCGTCGCACGCGAGGAGGGACTCCAGGATGCGGGTGCGGATGGGGCCGGGGAGAACGGTGAAGTAGTCGGGTTCGCACCACGGCGTGCCCAGGAAGTAGGTGAGCTTGCTGTTGCGCTGCTTCTTGTCCGCGGTGAAGAATTCCGGGACGAGCATGAGGTGCGGGTCGTTGATCAGGATGAGTTCGTCCGCGGTGTCGGCGGACTGGGCGGTGAGCTTCTCCGCGTACAGCCGGTTCACCGTCTCGTATCCCGTCCATGCCTCACCGAGTCTGCTGTCGAAGACCGGTTCGACCGACGTGTCGTGCATGTAGTGCAGGAGTCCGAGCAGCAGCTGGATGGAGACCGTGTCGTAGTGGTGGCGGCGCAGGTCCTCGTCCAGTGCCATGGGGTGCAGGGTGACGCCGCCGTCCAGGACCACCGATTCGGGGAGGTCGCCGCCGGGTGGTGCGGTGAAGATCCAGTCGCCGCCGTGTTCGGCTAGCAGGGCGTTGAGCATGGGGACGAGCCCACCGGCGGAGCGCGGGTTGAGCTGCCCGTCGGCCCACTGCGGACAGCTGTTGCTGCAGGTCAGAATTTTCATTTCAGCATCCTTGGTGTCGAGAACAGCAAGTCGGCCGCGGGGCGGCGCATCCGGACGAGAGCGAGTGCTGTCAGTGCCACGGCGCAGAGTCCCAGGAGGCGGTAGCCCCAGGGACCGGGCAGCGCAGCCACCAGTGGTGCGACCACCATGGCGGCAGCGCCCATGGTGGCTTCTCCGATCCCTTCCACGTAAGGACGCAGTTGTCCTGGGACGGCTCCGGTCAGCAGCGTGCTGGCACCGACGACGCCGAAGTTCCAGCCGAGGCCCGCCAGAAGGAGGTGGACGGTTGTCATCGTTGTGGGTCCCGTGCTGAAGCTGCCCAGCACGCTCGCCACCAGGGAGATCACGGCGCCGACGAGTACGACGGGCACCGGTCCGTGCCGGTCGGCCAGCCGTCCGGCGAGGGGGGCCGGGGCGAACATCCCGACCACGTGCAGCGCCACGAAGGAACCCACCACGCCGGGACCCGCGCCGTGCTGGCTGAGGTGGACGGGGGTGAGCGTCATGATGCCGACCATGATGAAGTTGGCCCCGGCCAGCGCGCTCATGGCCACTACCGCCGCTGGCTCGCGGAGTGCGTCGCCCAGCCGGACTGTGCCGCGAGCGGGTCTCAAGCCGGACGCGAGTACGCTCGCGGCGCGTCCCAGTACGGGTGTTCTCGGGGAGCAGCCCGCGGCCAGGAGCAGGGCGGAGCCGCCGAACGCGGCGAAGGCGACGAGGTACAGGCCGCAGAGCGTCGGCAGTCCTACCGCGTGGGCGGCGGCGCCGCTGGGGCCGAGGAGCAGTGGGCTGATCACCGCGCCGACTGCGGTGGCGAGGAAGACCGCGCCCAGTGCTCTGCCCCGGCTTCCTTCCGGCACGGCCTGGGCGGCGGTGTAACGGAGCAGGAAGATGGAGGAGTTGGCGGTGCCGAGCAGGGCGCTGCCGGCCAGCATCCAGGCGAGGCTTCCCTGTTTCGCCGCGAGGACGACCGCCAGCGCCCCGAGGGCTCCCAGTATCAGGCCGAGGGCCAGGCCGCGTCCGCGGTGGCCCCGGGCCGCCTGGTGCGACACCAGGAGCGCGCCGACGGCGGAACCCCCCAGGTGCAGGGCCACGGGGAGTCCGGCCACCGAGGCGGTGCCGGCCAGTTCGGTGGCCAGCAGTGCGCCGGCCGTTCCGCCTGCGGCGAGGCCGACGCTGGCCAGGGCGGTGGTACCGGCGACGAACGCCGGTACGCCGCGCCACGGGCTGCTTGCCCCGGCCGCCGGTGGCAGCACACTCAGGGTGGTCCCGCTGTCCTCCTGGAGTTCTGGGGCGGGACGGTATTCTGCAGGGCGGTTCAGTGGTACGACCTCTTCTCGTCCGACGGCCCGCTGCGGGCTGTGAGCAGCGGGCAGCGGGCGACTCGCGGGTGTCTACCCGGGCCGGCGTCAGGGCATGTGTGGGCCCCGTCCGCGGCTCAGCCTGCGAAGGACTCCTCCATCGGCCCCGACTCGTAGGCGCACCGGCCTGCCGTGGTGGCGTGCTTCATGGCCAGCGCCATCTTCATCGGGTCCTTCGCGCGCACCAGGGCGGTGTTGACGAGGGTGGCCGCGGCGCCCATGCCCATCGCCTGGGCGACGTGGTGGGCGGTGCCGAGGCCGCCTTCGACGACGACGGGGATGCTGACGGCGTCGATGATCTGCTGGATGGGCCCGGGGTCGATGATGCCGCGTCCGGAGGCCACGGGCGCTGCCATCACTCGCAGGGCCGAACAGCCCGCTTCCTCCAGGGCCTTGGCGGTCTCGATGTCGGGGAGGATGAAGGGCAGCAGGGACCAGCCCTTCTCCCGCAGTACGTGGGCCGCCTCGATGGTCGCGCGGTTGTCCGGCACGTTGTCGTGGCCGCGCACATCGAGCTTGAGGATGTCGATGCCCCAGGAGTCGCGCAGGATCTCGGCGGTGCGCAGTGCGCTGTCCTTGGAGCGGGCGAACGAGGTGGTGCCGATCCAGGTGAACCGGTCGAGGTCGAGGGCGTCGTCCAGGTCGGACAGCAGGAGGCTGCTGCGGCGGTTGTCCGGGTCCACGGTGGTGATGAAGATGTCCGCGTCGGTCACCGTGAGGACGTCCCGCACCACGGGCACGGAGTCGTACTGTTCGATCCCGACGATGAGCCGGGAGCGGAACTCACGGGTGCCGATCCTGAGCCAGGGTTCCCTGCGGTCGTCGGTGAGGGCCGTTCGCTGAGTGGTCAAGGAATTGTCCCATCAGAGTAGATGGCGGAATGCCGCGAGCACCGGTTTCTTCATGTTGCTGAAACATTGGACATCGGACCTGGGTGCCTGTCAGCTATTCCTGTCCGTTCTCTTTCCACTCCGTTTTCCGGACTCTTCTCTCCGTTTGTGTCTATGGCGAGGTGGTGCGGAGGTGGTCGCCGGGAGCGTCCTTGCCGGTCGTTCGTCAGGTCGTCCGGGTGGCCGGTTCGAGGATGTATCCCCTGCCCCAGGCGGTCTGCAGGACCAGCCCGAGGGGCCGGATGCGCCGGCGGATGCGCATGATGTGGAGGTCCAGGGCGTTGCGGGATATGCATGCCTGGCTCTCCCCCAAGCGGTCGAGTAGTTCCTCGCGGTAGACGACCCCCTGGAAAGATCCGGTCAGGCTGTCCAGCAGTGCCGTCTCCACGGGTGAGACCGCCACCACGCGGTCGCGGTACTTGAGTGCGCCGTTGGAGTCCACGGTCGGCACGGTGAACGGGTAGGACCTGGCCCGCAGCGCGGCCACCCGGGCGCGCAGGTCTTCGTTGCTGATGGGTGCCCGTGCCCAGTCCTCGCGCACGTCGGAGCAGATCGGCGCGGGCGCTCCGCCCTCTACGACGAGCAGGCGCAGGAGGCCCTCCTCCATGCACTGGCGTCGCTTGGCCGACTCCGCGGGCCATCGCAGAAGTCTGACGTCGACTTGGTCTTGTCGCACGAAATCGCGCTCCCGGTCTCGTGGTCCGTCATTCAGAACAAGCAGTTCACTCGGCGTTCTGAGAGGTCGCTTCAGCCACTGTGGAGCCCCCGGGGACGCGGGGGAAGCTGTCGCAGGAACGGATGGGACCTGTGGGAGGAAGAGCGGTCACGGCTGTTACCGGGGGCATGCCGGAGCTGCGTAAACGTGCGGTACGAATGTATCGGGCGCATGAAACGACGTCGCTCGTCCAGGGTTTCTCCATTGATCCTGGTGCATTTCTTGAGGCTCGCGGTCAGTGGTGCTTCGCCGCTCGCGGTTCTCCCGCACCCGGAAGGGACAGGCACTGTTCCAGGAAGGCGAGCACCCGCAGATGGTAGGTGCGGGCTGTCCGGCCCAGGCTGATGTTGTGGCCGGCGTCCGTGAGCCGCTCGCTCCAGGAGAGCGGAGATCCCAGCTGCTCCAGCATGGCCCGGACGGTTTCGGGGTCGCTGCGCCACCACAGCTCGTGCTCGGCGAAGGTGAACCGGACGGGTGCCCGGACGTCCGGTGCCACCTCCGGGTACAGCCTCGGCCAGTCCAGAATCTCGTGGGACTCCTGCTCCGGGATGGGCGCGATCAGCGCGTCGGCCAGTCGGAAGGTGTCGGGCGGGTAGAGGGCCAGAGGTCCCCAGTGCATCCGGTGGGAGAGCCGGCCGGCCTGGCCGACCAGTTGGTCCGCGCCGGGGGCCCATTGGTCGCCGATGCCGGAGACGTCCACGCCGAGCAGTCCTTCACCCGTCCACCGGGACGAGGCGTGCAGTGCGACGACGCCGCCCAGGGAGTGTCCGACGAGGAGGGTCCCGGCGCCGCAGGGGCGGCTGAGCCGGTAGTCGTCCAGGGCGGCGCGCACCACGTCCGCCTGCTCGGGCAGGCCCATGCCCGTGGGCAGTTGCGTGGCTGACCGGCCGTAGCCGGGGCGGTCGACGGCGAGTGCCGCGTATCCGCAGGAGGCGGCCAGGGCCAGCAGCGAGGTGGCGGGGTCGGCGCGGCCGTGGAAGTAGCCGGCCCGCATCCCGCCTCCGTGCAGGGCCACCAGCAGGGCACGGGGCGGGGATGCGGGTTCGGCGAGCAGCCCGGAAAGGGTGATACCCCTCCCGTCCAGGGTGATCGCACGCACCGGGGCGGAGCCGGGGTCGGTCGCGGGTGCGGTCACTGAGGATTCGTGGAGGGGCATCGGTGAGGTCTCCTTTCACATGTACTGCCGTGTGGTTCTACATGGGTACGGCGGTGCTGTCTTCCATGGCCTTCTCGTTCTGCTGCGGCTTGGGCAGGTTGTTGGTGAGCATGATCAGCACGCCGGCCAGCAGGAGGATGCCGACGGTCCACCAGACGGCGACGGCGTAGCCGTGTACGGCCGCCTGGTCCGCGTGGTTGCTGCCGCTGCCGCTGTGGGAGACCAGCCAGGCGGCGGTGGTGCTGGCCGCGATGGTGTTGAGGAGGGCGGTGCCGATGGAGCCGCCGAGTTGCTGCGAGGCGTTGATCATCGCGGATGCGACGCCGGTCTCGTGGTCGGCGACTCCGTGGGTGGCCAGGCTCATGGCCGGGGTGAAGGCGAGGCCGAGGCCGATGCCGAACAGCAGTTGGCCGGGCAGGACCAGCAGCGGGTAGGAGGAGTCCACGTCCAGCTGGGTCAGCATGAGCATGCCGAGGGCGGCGACGAGGAATCCGGGGCCCATGATCCAGCGCGGGGCCATCTTCGGCATCATGCGGCTGGCGATCTGGCCTGCGCCGATGAGCATGCCGGCCACCATGGGCAGGAACGCCACGCCTGACATGAGGGGGCTGTAGCCGCGGATCTCCTGGAAGTAGTAGGTGAGGAAGAGCAGCAGGCCGAACATCGTGATCACGGCGAGGGCCTGGGAGGCGAAGACGCCGGCCCGGTTGCGCTCGGTGACGATCCGCAGCGGCAGGAGCGGCGAGCTGCTCCGCTTCTCGACGACGACGAAGAGGGTCAGCAGGACGACGCAGGCCACGAAGAGGGCCAGGGTGGGGGTGGCGGTCCAGCCTTCGCTGTCGGCGAGGGTGAAGCCGTAGACAAGTGCCACGATGCCCGCGACGGACAGTACGGTGCCGGCGATGTCGAGCTTCTCGCGGGGCGGGCGGTTGCCCTCGTCGCGGACGACTGCGACGGCGCCGATCACCACGACCGCGGCGAAGGCGATGTTCACGAAGAGGGACCAGCGCCAGTTGAGGTACTCGGTCAGGACGCCGCCGAGGATCAGGCCCACCGCGGAGCCGCTGCCGGCGATCGCGCTGAACACGCCGAAGGCCTTTGCGCGTTCGCCAGGCTCGGTGAAGGTGACCGCCAGCAGGGAGAGGCCCGCCGGTGCCAGCAGGGCGCCGAACGCACCTTGCAGGGCGCGCGCGGTCAGCAGCATTCCGGAGTCGACCGCCAGGCCGCCGAGTGCGGATGCCAGGCCGAAGCCGACGACCCCGATGAGGAAGGCCCGCTTGCGGCCGATGGTGTCGCTGATCCGGCCGCCCAGGAGCAACAGTCCGCCGAAGGCGAGCATGTAGGCGGTGACGACCCACTGCCGGTTGCTGTCGGAGATGCCGAGGGCCCGCTGGGCGGAGGGCAGGGCGATGTTCACGATGGTGCTGTCCACCGAGACCATCAGCTGCGCGAGGGCAATGTAGACCAACGCCTGCCAGCGCCGAGCGTCCGGGGCGACGGCGCTGGTCGCGCGGGGCGCGATGATTTGATCTTCAGCCATGACGGTTCTCACTTCTGTGACGGCAGGATGCTTGGTCGTATAGATGTCCAGCGCGTCGCCGGTCCGCCTCGCCCGTGGAGCTTCGATGGCCGTGGGGCAGGCCCGACAACATTTGTTGTGCCAACCAATGTTGTACGGAATAACAATATGGCCAGATCGTTGGTCGGTGCAACACTGTCGCGTAGACTTCTCGATATGACCCTGTACGGACGACTGGTCGAACTGGATGTCTGGCTGCTCTCGGGCGCTGCCCTGCGGGCCCAGCGACTGCTCTGCGAGTACCTCGACACGACCGGCCTGCGGATGCAGCACTACCGCGTGATGGCCGGCCTGGCCGAGCTCGGTGAATGCACCCAGGCCGACCTGGGCCGGGCCCTGGGCCTGGACGCGGGGAACATGGTCGCGCTCCTGGGCGACCTGGAGGGCCGTGACGCCGTCACCCGTAAAACGGACCCCGCCAACCGCCGCCGAAATCTCGTCAGGAGCACCGAACAGGGCCGGAAGCTGTTCGAGGAGATGGACCGGGCCGTCGAACAGGCCAACGAGACCATGTTCGCGGCGTTCTCACCTGCCGAGCGCGAGGACTTCCACAAGGTGCTGGTCCGCCTCGCGCAGGGCGACCCGCAGAACTGAGAGAAACGGCCTACGAGGCGCCCGTCGTGCGGGACGCCTCGTAGGCCGTCAGGTGTTACGCGCCGTACGGGCGCTTCTCGCGGGCCTCGCGCAGCGAGACTCCCCACCACACCAGCTGGTCGAGCAGGGTCTTGCTCGCCGCGCTCGCCGCGGTGGGCTCCACGAGGGCTCCCGCCTCGTCGAACTGCCCCCAGACGTTGTGGAAGCTGACGCAGTCCCGCACGGTCACCGCGTGCAGCTCGGCGAAGACGGGGCGCAGGTGCTCCACCGACCGCAGACCTCCGGCCAGGCCACCGTAGGAGACGAAGCCGATCGGCTTGGCCTGCCACTCGCTGCGGTGCCAGTCGATGAGGTTCTTGAGCGAGGCCGGGTAACTGTGGTTGTACTCCGGCGTCACGACGACGAAGGCCTCGGCGGCGGCCAGGCGCGGCGACACCCGGGCCAGTTCCGCCGACACCGTGTCACTCGGGGCGTGCGACAGCTCGTACGGCAGCGCGTGCTCGGTGAGGTCGATCAGGTCGACCTCCAAGTCCGTGCGCTGCTCGGCCTGCTCGACGAACCATCGCGCGACGGTCGGGCCGAACCTGCCTTCCCGGACGCTGCTGTTGATCACGGCGAGGCGCAGGGGTGTGGCGGACATATTTCTCCTCTAGTGCCTGTTCGAGCGGGAGACGGCCGGGGTCTCTCCGCCGGTCTGGGTGCTGAACCGGGGCTGAAGTCAGGACCGGCCCGGGGAGCTCGCCGCGAGCGTACGCCCCGTCCCTCGTTCCCGGCTCCAGCCGCGAGCGCCGCTGTGGCGCAGCGCGCGTTCCAGGCGGTGCCAGTTGGGCGTGCGGTGGCGGGACGGCCGAAGGGGCTGGGACGCGGCGGACCGGGCCATCAACACCACGACGAGAGCAGCGAGTTCCTCAGGTGTAGCGTAGCCGCGGCTTACCTGGATGTCTGACATGGGGGTCTCCGTCACAGAGGGGGATTGCCGTGTTTGCGGGAGGGGAGCTCCGCGTGTTTGTCCCGCAGCATCGCGAGGGATCCGATGAGGATCTCGCGCGTAGCGCGGGGGTCGATGACGTCGTCGACCAGGCCGCGTTCGGCCGCGTAGTACGGGTGCATGAGCTGGGTGCGGTACTCCTCGATCTTCTGCCGCCGTACCGCGTCCGGATCGTCGGCGCCGTTGATCTCGCGGCGGAAGATGACGTTGGCGGCGCCCTCTGCGCCCATCACAGCGATCTCGTTGCCGGGCCAGGCGAAGGCCAGGTCGGTGCCGATGGAGCGGGAGTCCATCACGATGTACGCCCCGCCGTACGCCTTGCGGACCACGACCGAGACACGGGGCACGGTGGCGTTGCAGTAGGCGTAGAGCAGCTTCGCGCCGTGCCGGATGATGCCGTTGTGTTCCTGTGCGATGCCGGGCAGGAAGCCGGGCACATCGACCAGCGTGACCAGCGGGATGTTGAACGCGTCGCAGAACTGCACGAAGCGGGCGGCCTTTTCGCTGCCCTGGATGTCCAACACCCCGGCGGACGTCGCCGGTTGGTTGGCGACGATCCCGACGACCTCGCCGCCGAGGCGCGCCAGGGCGCAGAGGGTATTGCCCGCCCAGGCGGAGTGGATCTCGAAGAACTCCCCGTTGTCGACGATCTCCTCGATGACGTCGCGCATGTCGTAGACCCGGCCGGGATCGTCCGGGACGAGATCGAGCAGGGCGTCGCCGCGCCGGTCGTGCGGGTCCTCGGACGAGACCGACGGGGCCAGTTCGCGGTTGTTGGACGGCAGCAGGGAGAGCAGGAAGCGCACGTCCTCCAGGCAGCTCTGCTCGTCGTCGTACGCGAAGTGTGCGACGCCCGAGGTCTCGGCGTGCACGTCGGCGCCGCCGAGCCCGTTCTGGGTGATCTCCTCGCCGGTGACCGCCTTCACGACGTCCGGTCCGGTGATGAACATCTGCGAGGTCTCGCGGACCATGAACACGAAGTCGGTCAGCGCCGGGCTGTAGGCCGCGCCGCCCGCGCACGGGCCCAGCATCACGCTGATCTGCGGGATCACACCCGAGGCCCGGGTGTTGCGCTGGAAGATGCCGCCGTACCCGGCCAGCGCCGAGACACCCTCCTGGATACGGGCGCCCGCACCGTCGTTCAGCGACACCAGCGGCGCACCCGCCGAGATCGCCATGTCCATGATCTTGTGGATCTTCGTGGCGTGAGCCTCGCCCAGCGCCCCGCCGAAGATCCGGAAATCGTGCGCGTAGACGAAGACCGTCCGGCCCTCGACCGTGCCCCAACCGGTGACCACACCGTCGGTGTACGGCTTCTTCGCCTCCAGGCCGAACCCCGACGCCCGGTGCCGGCGCAACTGCTCGACCTCATGGAAGGAGCCCTCGTCGAGGAGCAGGGCTATGCGCTCGTGCGCCGTCAGCTTCCCCTTCGCGTGCTGACGTTCGGTGGCTGCGGGGTCCGGGCCGTGCCGGGCCTCGTCCTTGATGAGCCGGAGTTCCTCCAGACGCCCGTAGAGCGTCCAGTCGGCGCTCCGGACCGGAGTCGTGTCGGTGGCGGCCATAAGTGACTCACTCTCCTGTGGATGGTTTCCCGGCCCGGACCCGCAGGCCGTCGAGCCCGGCCGCCAGCCCGGCCACGGCGACGGCGGTGACGAGCCAGAGCGCCGGGCGGTCGTCGGACCGGCCGACGGCCAGGGCCGCGGCCAGGGCCGGCACGATGACGGCGGAGATCTGCACGGCACTCTGGTAGAGACCGACGGCGGCCGGCCTGTCGACGGCGGCCAGCCGGGAGGTGGCCTGGGAGTTCAGCGCCGCGAAAGCCAGCACGAACCCGGTGCCGACCAGCAGTAGCGTCGGCAGCACGTCCGTGACGTAGTGCTCGGGGACCGGATGCCGCAGGCAGAGCGCCGCACCCAGCACCGGTCCCAGTGCGCCCAGCGCGATCAGCCGGGTGGTGCCGAAGCGGGCGATCAGCCTCCGGGACAGCAGCGCCGTGACGGCCAGCGGCACGCTGACGGGCAGGAACGCCAGCGCGGTGCGCAGCGGGGACCAGCCGAGACCGGTCTGCAGCCGCGCCGTCAGCACCAGCAATAGCCCCAGGTTCACCCCGTTCAGCGCGGCGGCCCCGGCCATGGAGCGGACCAGCGTCCCGTTCCGCAGCAGCCGCCCCTGGATCAGCGGCCGCGATCCGGTGCGCTCCGCGACGGCCAGGACCGCCCCCAGCACCACGGCGAGCACCAGCGGACCCGCCGTGCGCGCGTCGGACCAGCCGTGCACCGGCACCGAGACGATGCCCTGCACCAGGCACACCAGCACACCGGTCAGCGCGAGCGCCCCGGTGACGTCGAAGCGGCGCGGGGCGCCGGAGGGCGAGGCGGCCGGGCCGTGCGGAATCAGCCGTACCGCGAAGGCGAACAGGACCAGCACCACCGGTGCCGGGAAGACGACGGTCCAGCGCCAGCTCACCGCGGTCAGCAGACCCGACAGCAGCAGACCCGCGGCGAACCCGAACCCGCCGAACAGGGCGTACACCGACACCGCGCGGTCGCGGCTCCGCCCGGCCGGGAACTCCGAAGCGATGATCGCCAGGCCGGTGGGCGCGGTCAGGGCGGCGAAGAACCCTTTCAGCACCCGGGCCGCCACCAGCACGGCGGGCTCGTCGGTCACCCCGCCCGCCAGTGACGCGGCGGCGAAACCGAGCAACGCCCACAGATACACCCGGCGCCGGCCGAGCAGTTCCACCAGCCGGCCGCCGAACAGGGTGAGCCCGCCGAAGCCGACGGCGAAGCCGGTGATCAGCCACTGCGCCCCGGTCAGTGCCAGACCGAGGCCCTGTCCCACCGAGGGCATGGCCACGATCATGGCCGACACCTCGATGGCGTCGATGAGCATGTTCCCGGCCAGCACGAACAGCAGTCCCCACAACCGGGGGCTCCACCGTCCGTCGCCGGCCGTAGCAGGACCGAAGGAGTCCTGGGTGGGTGTTGTCACGGGCCTCATCCGAACTCCTCCACTGCGTAAGCTCCTTGTCCCGTCCCGGCGGTGGTCAGCCCAGGAGCGTGCCGCCGGTGGCGTCGAGGAACGCACCCGTGACCCAGCGGGCGTCGTCACTCGCCAGGAACGCCACCACGTCGGCCACGTCCGCCGGTTCGCCCACCCGCCCGAACGCCGACATCTGGGCCATCTGCTCGACGGCCTGCGGGATGTCGAAGACCGGGTTGTCGTTGCGGGTGATGCCCGGCGCGACGCTGTTGATGGTGATGCCGCGCGGCGCGAGGTACTTCGCGAAGTGCAGCGCCAGCTGCTCGACCGCGCCCTTCGTCATCGCGTACGCGATCTCCTCCGGGTTGGCGAAGTGGGTCAGCCCCGAGGAGACGTTGATGACGCGGCCGCCGTCCGTCAGGTTCTTCAGCGCCCGCTGGATCATGAAGAACGGCGCCTTGGCGTTGACGGCGAAGAGCCGGTCGAACTGCTCGGACGTCGTCGTCTCGGCCGGGACCCCGCCGCCCATGATCCCGGCGTTGTTGATCAGGATGTCCAGGTCGACGGAGCCGGTGCGCTCCTTCAGCCCCTGCTCCAGACCGAGGAACAGCTCGTGGACGTCACCGGCCAGCCCCAGCTCCGCCTGGACGGCGAACGCCCGCCCGCCGTCCTTCTCGATCGAGGTGACGACGTCGTCCGACGCCTGGCCCCCGCTGGAACTGTGCACGACGACCAGTGCGCCTTCCCTGGCCAGCCGCAGGGCTATGGCCCGTCCGATGCCTCGGCTGGAACCGGTCACCAGCGCTGTCTTGCCCGCGAACCTGTTCATACCTGCTTCGCTCCCATGTGAAGTGGTGTGTGAGGGTGCGCCGCCGGCCCGCTGCCAGGCTGTCGCCGGGGACGGGGACTGCGTGCGCGCCGGGGTGGCACGTGCCTCGCGTGTGATGTCGTGCGCGATGTCCTGCGGTGCCGGTTCACCGAACCAGCGCCGCAGGACCGCGCCGAGCCCGGACCCGTCCGCGGCGCCCTCTCCGTCGGCCCACACGACATGCCCGTCGGGCCGGATCAGCACCGCCGTACCCGGATCCGGGACCGCCGCCGGCGGTACGCCGGTGACGAGGTCGACCCGGTCGGTCCAAGGCGCCAGGGCCCGCCGCAGCGCGGTCGCCCGGTGCGACGAGCCGGGGTGGAGCAGGAGCAGGCCCCGGGGACCGTGCCCTTGTCGCCCGTGAGCCAGCCGGTGCCCCAGGAGGTGGTGGGTGCCGGGGTGGACGTCGTAGCGGATGTCGAGGCCGCTGATCATCGCGGCGAGGTGTGCGCGGGCCGGTTCGTGGCGCACGAGTTCGGCCACGACCTCTCGTACCGCCTCCACCTCGATGCCGCCGAGGAGCAGCATCGCCTGCGCCCTGATGTTGCCGAGGGCCCGCGCCCCCACGGCGTGCCGCTCCGTGTGGTAGCTGTCGAGCAGCCCCTCCGGGGCCCGCCCGGCCACCTGGAGGGCAAGTTTCCAGCCGAGGTTGGCGGCGTCCTGGAGCCCGAGGTTGAGGGCCTGGCCGCCGATGGGCATCTGCTGGTGGGCGGCGTCGCCCGCGAACAGCACCCGGCCGTCCCGGTAGCGGGCAAGCTGCCGGGCGGCGTCCGCGAAGGAGTTCACCCACAGGGGATGGCCGTGCCCGATGTCCTCCCCGGTGACCCGTCGCCAGATGTCGCGGACCTCGGCGAATTCCGGGTCCCCGGTGCGCTGTCCGGCGCAGCTGCCGAACTCGTGCACCATCACCCGGGTCACGCCCTGCGGGTTGCGGGCCGCGATGGCCAGTCCCCGGGGCAGCCGTTGGAAGCGCCGCGCCGGGATGTCGATACCGGTCACGTCGGCCCGGACCAGTTCCCGGCTCGCTGCCTCGCCGGGGAAGGCCGCTCCGGTCAGCCGCCGTACGGTGCTGTCCTCTCCGTCGCACGCCACGAGGTACCGGCCGCGGATCCGAACCGTCCCGCCGGGTCCGGCCGCCTCTGCGCTCACGTGGTCCGGGTGCGTGGTCAGCCCGGTCACCTCGTGGCCGGGACGCAGGTCCGCCCCCAAGGACAGTGCCCACTCCCGCAGGGCCGCCGCGGTGCGGGTCTGCGGGATCTTCCACTGTCCCGGGTACGGCGTCGGCAGCGTCAGATCGAGCGGGATGCCGCCGAAGTGGCCCATGGTGTCGTTCGGGAGAGTGCCCAGCCCCTCCAGCAGGCCGCGGCTGTCGAGGATCTCCATCGTGCGGGCGTGCAGGGTGGATGCCCGCGACTCCGTGCCCGGCTCCGCCCGGCGCTCCAGCACCACCACCCTCGCCCCGCCGAGCCGGAGTTCCCCGGCGAGGAGCAGCCCGACCGGGCCCGCCCCGACGACGATGACATCGCTGTCCAGGGTGGCCACGGTCAGCGCTTGCTCTCGGCGTGGCTCTTGGCGTAGCCGAGCGTCGCGCTGCTGTTGGTGCTCAGTGCGCTGTGCACGTATGCGCGGGCGTCCTCGACCGTCGCGTCCGCGCCCAGGATTCTCGCGATGTTGGCCGTGTTGAGCACCACGGTGTGCTGGGAGACGGCGGTGACACCGTTCTCGTGCTCGGTGAAGGTCCAGCAGCCGGTGTGCAGGGTCATGAGCGCGGGCAGGGTGATCTGCTTGTACGCGATCTTCTGGTCCGGGAAGGCCACCCGGTAGGACTTGGTGGTGTGCACCGAGCCGTCCTTGGCGCGGGTGTCCATCTCCAGGGTCTGCAGCCCGGGAGCGTCCTCGCTGAAGCGCACGGAGGCGACGTGCGGAAGCCGCTCCGCCCACAGACCGGCTTCGTTGATGAAGTCGAAGGCGTCCTTGGCCGCCCCGTCGATCTGCACGCTGTCCTCAAAGGAGAAGGTCAACTCCTGTGAAGCCTGCGCCAGTTCGACATTGGTCTTGAGTGCTTCGAGCTCCGAGCGGGAGTTGCGGTCGACGGCCTCCTCGATCCACTTCAGGCCCTCGGGGTCGTCGTCGACGGCCCGGTAGTCGTGCAGCAGCCGGATCCGGGAGCTCCCGCCGTCCAGCGGCTCAATGATCCAGGTGCCGCCCATGGCCGCGACCGGGGGCGTGGAGACCTCCTGGCGGAAGCGGATGCGCAGCCCCTCGGGATCGAGGGTGCGGCGGGACGTCCAGTTCTTCGCGGCGCCGTTGGCGGTGGCCCAGATCCGGATGCGCTCCTCGGTGCCGGTCCGTTCCGCCACGTCCACGTGAATGGTGGGCGGGAAGATCTGCGGCCAGTTCTCCACCTCGGCGATGAGGCGGTAGACATCGGCCGCGGGTGCGGCCACGGTGATCTCGTGCTCGACGTTCTGGGTCGTCATGATGTTCTCTCCTAGCGAGGGTCCCCCCGGGGACGGTTCAGAAGTTGCCGAGTCCGCCACAGACGTTCAGCGCCTGGGCCGTGATCGATGCCGCGGTGTCCGAGGCCAGGTAGCCGACGAGGCCGGCCACCTCCTCGGGGGTCGAGTAGCGGCCGAGCGGGATCTTCGCGGTGAAGCGCTCCATGATCACGTCTTCACCGGTGCCGTACGCCGCCGCGTAGCCCTGGCGCACCCGCTGCGCCATCGGGGTCTCGACATAGCCGGGGCAGACGGCGTTGACGGTGATCCCGGTCGGGGCCAGTTCGTTGCCGAGCGACTTGGTGAAGCCGACGACGCCGTGCTTGGAGGCCGAGTAGGGCGCTCCGAGGACCACGCCCTGCTTGCCCGCCGTGGAGGCGATGTTGATGATCCGGCCCCGGCTCTTCTCCCGCATGCCGCCGGCGTTCAGCGCGGCCCGGGTCATCCGGAAGACGCTGTTGAGATTGGTGTCGATGACATCGGCCCACAGCTCGTCGTCGATGTCGGCGGTGACTCCGCCGCCGCTGCGGCCCGCGTTGTTCACCAGTACGTCAACGGTGCCGTAGCGCTGCACGGCAGCGCGCACGAACTCCTCGACGCCCTCCGCGGAACGGACGTCGAGCGTCGCACCGTCGATGTCCAGGCCGTCCTCCCGCAGCGTCTTGACGGTGGAGGCCACGTTCTCCGCGTTGCGGGCCCCGATGAAGACCCGGTGCCCCTGCTCGGCCAGCAGCCGGGCGGTGGCGAGACCGATTCCGCTGGTGGCGCCGCTGACGACGGCGACCCTGGTGTTTTGAGTGTCCTGAGTGTCCTGTGGCATGGCTGCTCCCATGAACGGTGAATGAGATACGCGAGATGTGCGGCGGAGGCCGGTGCGGCCGGGTCAGGCCGCGGTTCCGTCCGCCAGGTGCTCGTTGACGGCTCCGACCAGGGCGCGCGGAGTCGTCGCGTCGGCCAGGATGGTGTCGGAGATGGTGATGCCGTACGTGCGCTCGATCCTGCTGCTGGTCTCCAGCAGTGCCAGGGAGTCGTAGCCCAGATCCTCGAACTCCTTGTCCAGGATGTCGGTTTCGAGGTCCACGTTCTCCGCGGCGCCGGCGCCTTCGAGCAGGATCCGCTTGAGGTCGTCGATCGTGAACGGCTGAGAGCTCACCGTTTGCCCTACCTTTCATCTTGAGTCCGAACCGGCGCGTTGCCGGCCGGCGCGATCAGCCGCGGTCAAGACTGCGCAGCAGAACCGCGGAGTTGAAGCCGCCGTGGCCGCGGGCCAGCACCAGCGCGGTGCGCACCGGGCCCGGCCGGGCATCGCCCGTGACGAGGTCGAGGCCGAAGGCCGGATCGGGGTCGATGTTGGTGCTGGGCGGGATCAGCCCGGACTCCATCGCCAGCAGCGCGGTGGCCAGATCGAGCGGGGCGGCCCCGGAGTAGAGGCGGCCGGTCATCGTCTTGGGCGCGGTGACGGGAACGGCGCGCGGCCCGAAGACCGCGTTGACCGCTTCTGCCTCGGCCCGGTCCAGCTCCGGCACCGCCGCCGCGTCGGCGAACACCACGTCGACGTCGCCCGGTGCGGTGCCCGCCTCGGCCAGGGCCAGCTCGATCGCCTTCCGCAGACCGGGCTCGCCCCCGCTGCCCGGCCTCGGGTCGAACGTGGAGCCGTACCCGGCGACCTCGCCGTACACCCGGGCACCGCGCCGGCGCGCGTTCTCGGCCTGCTCCAGGATGAGCATCGCGCCGCCCTCGCCCGCCACATGGCCGGTGGCGCGGGCGTCGAACGGCAGGTAGGCGCGGTCGGGGTCGTCGACGGTGCTGAGGCGGCCGC
Source organism: Streptomyces sp. AW19M42 (assembly GCA_000470535.1). Lineage (GTDB taxonomy): Bacteria > Actinomycetota > Actinomycetes > Streptomycetales > Streptomycetaceae > Streptomyces. Next base: position 18,746 of record CBRG010000166.1, on the reverse strand, counting down.
TCGCCAGCTGGGCCACCCAGCCCCAGGGGCAGACGGAGGCGTCGATGCTGCCGGAGACGATCATCCCGGTGCCCTTGCGGATCTGCCGGCGGGCGTGCGCGACGGCGTCGAGCCCACCCGCCTGGTCGCCCACCAGGACACCACTGGGTCCCTTCATCCCGTTGCGGATGGAGATCTGGCCGCTGTTGACGGCGTAGAACCAGGCGAAGGACTGATAGGCGCTGACGTGCTGGCTGCCCTTGCTCCAGAGCTTCTGCAGCTCGTTCTGGCCGAACTCGAAACCGCCGGAGGAGCTCGCCGTCACCACGCCCATGTCGAAGCCCTCGCCCTCCGCGGGCTTGATACCCGCGTCGGCCAGGGCCCAGTCGGTGGCGACCAGCGCGAGCCTGGTCATCCGGTCCGTCTGCGGCAGCAGCCGGCTCGGCAGATGGTCCTCGGCCTCGAAGCCCGGCACCTCACCGGCCAGCCGCGCCGGGTACTGCGAGGCGTCGAACCGGGTGACGGGGCCGATGCCGCCGCGCCCCGCCCTGGTGGCCGCCCAGAAGTCCTCCTTGCCCAGTCCGTTGGGGGACGCTACGCCCAGACCGGTGATCACGACCGATGTCGTCATCGTGCGCTCCCTTCGACCCGCGCCATCACCATGGCGCTCTGGAATCCGCCGAATCCGCTGCCCACGGTGAGCACCGTGTCCGTGCGGTGGTCCCGCGCGGTGAGCGGCACGTAGTCCAGGTCGCACTCGGGGTCGGGTGTGTGCAGATTGGCCGTGGGAGGAACGACGTTGTTCTCCATGGCGAGTACGCAGGCGGCGATCTCGATCGAGCCGATCGCGCCCAGCGAGTGCCCCACCATCGACTTGATGGAGCTGACCGGCGTGCGGTAGGCGTGGTCGCCGAGGCTCTTCTTGAACGCGGCCGTCTCGTGCCGGTCGTTCTGCTTGGTGCCGGAACCGTGCGCGTTGATGTAGTCGATGCGGTCGCCGGGGATCCTGGCCTCGTCGAGGGCCACCCGGATCGCCTCGGCCATCTCCGCCCCGTCCGGGCGCAGTCCGGTCATGTGGAAGGCGTTGCAGCGGGAGGCGTAGCCGGAGATCTCGGCGTAGATGTGCGCGCCCCGCCGGCGGGCGCTCTCCAGCTCCTCCAGGACGAACACCGCGGAGCCCTCGCCCAGCACGAACCCGTTGCGGGTGCCGTCGAACGGCCGCGAGGCCTCCTCCGGGGCGTCGTCGCGCGGGGTGGTCGCCTTGATCGCGTCGAAGCACGCCATGGTGATCGGGGAGATCGGCGCGTCAGAGGAGCCTGCGATCATCACGTCCGCGGAGCCCTCGCGCAGCAGCTCGACGGCGTATCCGACCGAGTCCAGGCCGGAGGTGCAGCCGGTCGACACCACGGTGCTGGGGCCCTGCGCGCCCACGGCCCAGGCGACCTCGGCGGCGAACGAGCTGGGGACGAAGTAGTTGTAGAGATGGGGGACGGCGTACTCGTGGTCCACCAGGTCCAGCCGGCCCTGGTCGCTGACGACGCGGTACTCCTCGTCGAGCCCCATCGTCGCGCCGACCGCGCTGCCGATGGTGACGCCGAGCCGGTAGGGGTCCATCGCCGCCACGTCGAGGCCGCTGTCCGCGACCGCCTCCCGGGTCGCGACGATCGCGAGCTGGGCGGCCCGGTCCATCCGCCGGATCTCCTGCGGGCTCAGCCCACTGGCCTCGGCGTCGAAGTCGATCTCGGCGGCGACCCGGGAGCGGAACGGGGCGGGGTCGAAGAACGTGATGCCCCGTGTGGCGGTGCGCCCCTCGCTAAGCAGGCTCCAGAAGTCCTTGACCCCGATACCACCGGGGGCAACCACTCCGAGGCCCGTGATGACTACCCTGCGCCCGGTCACGCGGTGCCTTCCCAGTGGTAGAAGCGGGTCGCCATCGCGTCGGCGGGAGAGCGCCAGGTGGCGGGGTCGTAGGCCTCGATGAACGGCTTGAGGTCCTCGCTGATCCCGATGAACCGGGGATCCGTCTTGGCCTCCTCGATCAGCCGGCCACCGTTGTCCTCGTCGAATTCCTGAAGGTGGAAGTAAAGGCCTCGGTACGAGAACAGCTGGCGGCGCCGGGTGCCCATCAGATGCGGCATTTCCGTCTCGTCGAAGGCGCCGAACAGCCGGGCGACATCGGAACCGGAACCCGGCTCCATCCGCGCGACGATCAAGGTGCTGTGCATGGTCTCTTCTCTCTTCTCTCAGAGGTACGGAGTCAGCGCGCCGGCCCGAACCAGCGCTTCAGGGCCATCGGGAGATCGCTGTGGCTTCCCGGCGCGGCCCAGGCCACGTAGCCGTCGGGGCGGATCAGCAGCGCCGTGGTGCCGTCCAGTGCTCCGTCGTCCGGAAGGGACTTGGGCGGGGCGGTCACCACATCCACCCGGTCCGTCCAGCCGGCCGCGCGGCGGCGCAGCTCGGCGTTGTCCGTGAGGTCGAGCAGCACACCGCGGCCGCCGTGCAGCGCCTCGGTGCTGCTGCCGGGGCCCGAGGTGCCCGTCAGGTCCAGGTGCGGCATCCGGCGGCCGAGCAGGGGGTGGGTGCCGGCGGCGATGCCGTAGTGGATCTCCAGCCCGCTGACCATCGCGGCCAGATGGCGGCTGACCGGCTCGTACCGGATGAGTTCCTTGAAGACGTCCCGCAGCGGCTGCACCTCCGCGCCGCTGAGGAACAGCAGACCCTGGGCCTGTGTGTTCATCAGCAGCCGCTTGCCCACGGGGTGGCGTTCGTCGTGGTAGGTGTCCAGGAACTCCTCGTCCATCCGGCCCCGGACCACGGCGGCCAGCTTCCAGCCGAGGTTCACCGCGTCCTGGATGCTGGTGTTCATGCCCTGCCCGCCGGCCGGGAGATGGATGTGCGCGGAGTCGCCGGCCAGCAGGACGCGGCCCTGCCGGTAGTGGGTCGCCTGGCGGGTGGCGTTCCCGAAGGAGCTGACCCACACCGGCTCGCCGTGCGAGATGTCGTCCCCGGTCAGCCGCTTCCAGGCGGCGGCCACCTCGTCGTACGACGGCGGAACCTCACGCCGCTGGGGCGGTGTTCCGCGCTCGCACACGATCAGCCGGGTGACGCCCCCCGGCAGCGGCCCCACCATGACCATGCCGCCGGGCAGTGTCTCGCCGATCATCCGGGGCGACAGGTCGAGCCCCTTCACGTCGGCGAGGAACATCTCCATCGTCGACGCGGTACCGGGAAACTCGAACCCGACCTCCTTGCGCACCAGGCTGCGCCCGCCGTCGCACCCGACGAGGTAGGGCGCGGTCAGCCGGTGGACCCCGTCGGGGCCGCGGACCTCCGCCTCGACGTGGTCTCCGGCGTCCTTGACGGAGAGCAGTTCGTGGCCGCGGCGTATGTCGCCGCCGAGGGAGGTGACCCACTCCTCCAGCACGGTCTCCGTGTGTGACTGGGGGATGGTCTTGGCGGCCTGGTGAGCCCCGTCAAGAATGGCGAAGTCAATGGGCAGACCGCCGAAGTGCCCCTGGTTGCTGACCTCGATGTCGCCGAACCGGGAGAGCAGTCCGCGCTGGTCGAAGACCTCCATCGTGCGGGCGGTGAATCCCAGTCCCCGCGATTCGCCGGTCCGCCGGGCGAGCTTTTCGAGTACGACGACGTCGACCCCGGCCAGCCGTAGTTCTCCCGCGAGCATCATTCCGGCCGGTCCGGCGCCGACGACGATCACTTGAGTGTCCATGCACCCTCCTTGTTCGGTCCTGCACCCGGCAGCACCCCGCGCTGTGGCGGGGAGGTGCCGTGGTGCCAGATGGCATGAGGTCGGTCAGTCCTTGATCTCGCAGATCGCGGCGCCGGAGGAGAGGGAGGTGCCGACCTCTGCGGTCAGGCCCTTGACGGTGCCGGAGCGGTGCGCGTTGAGCGGCTGCTCCATCTTCATCGCCTCCAGGACGACGATCAGATCGCCCTCCTTGACCTCCTGGCCCTCCTCGACCGCGACCTTGACGACGGTGCCCTGCATCGGGGAGGCCAGGGTGTCGCCGGAGGCCGCGGGCCCTCCCCTCCGTACCGCGCGGCGCTTGGGTTTGGCGCCGGCCGCGAGTCCGGTGCGTGCCTGATGCGCCCGGAAAAAGCGAACGGCCCAGGTCCGAGGACCTGGGCCGTGCACGGTGTCCGAGCTGTCAGCGGGTTACCGCACCCGCGAGTACGTACCTCTTGCCGCCGATGCCGCGAACGCCCGGCATCGTGATGGCCTGCAGGCACTCCTTGGGGCGGCTGCTGTTCATGAACCCCACGTGCGCCGCCTCGTCGACCCACTCGGCCCAGTTGAGGACGCGGGTGCCGTCGAGGCTCAGGTGGAAGTGCGAGGAGACCAGACCGGGGAAGGGCGTGCCGAGCGGCCCGTCGATGAGGTTGTCGATCGAGCGCCGCTGCCGGTCCCGGCCGTCCACGTCGAAGACGGGGGCCACCAGCATGGTGGGGATGCTGCCGGGTTCCAGGACCCGGCCCCGGTAGAGCTTGTAGCGGACCGGCTCGGTGGTGTTCTCGTCCGGTTCACCGAGGCCGCCGTCCCGTACGAACGCGCGGTAGGCGTCGTCGGAGGTCCACTGGGCGTAGGTGAGCACGTTCTCGCCCTCGGTGCTGACGAAGACGCTCACCGAGATGAACCCCTCGGGCAGAGAATCGTTTCGGTACGGCGCCAGGACCCGCTCCACCTCCGCACGCTGGAGTCCGGGCCCCCCGACGTACAGCGGAGTCACCAGCGCGACTCCGGCATCCTCGCGGGCGACATCCGGATAGGGAATGGGGGCATCGGCCATGGGTTTCTCCTCTGTGCCACAACTGTTGGTCCGTCAACCATGATGGCAAAAGCCGGAGTTACGGGCGCCGATTGATGCCTGTCGGCCATCCGTCAGGAGCTGATGGCGCGATACAGGTGGTAGCGGGTGAAGCCGATCGGGCGGACGCCCGGGGTGTCCGTGGCGAGCCGCAGCGAGCGGTGCCGGGTGGCCCCCTCCAGGAACGTGATGTGCTCCTGGTCGCTCGTCCACTCGGCGAAGTTGATCACCCGGGTGCCGTCGATGCTGAGGTGGAAGTGCGAGGCGATCAGCCCGCGCTGATCGGTGCGCGGTGACTTCTCGATGTTCTGAGTGACGGAGGAGACGATGTACTCCTGGCGCTCCCGGCCGTCGACGTCGAAGCTGGCGATGACGATCGCGGCCGCCGGTTTGGTGTCCGGGGCGAGCAGCACACTGCGGTGCAGCCGGTACTCGACCGGCTCCACCCGGGCGGCTGCCGCGGGCAGGCTGCGGATGAAGGGCCGGTAGCCGTCGGGCCGCGTGCACTGGGCGTACGTCATCACGGTGCAGTGCTCGCTGCCGGTGCTCAGGTAGCACGAGAAGGAGAGGACGTCCGCGGGCCGGGAGGCCCCTTCCCAGGCGTCCGCGATCTCGTCGAGCACCGCGCGGCCCCGGTCCGCGTCCGCCATGTGCCAGTGGCTCATGAAGACGGTGTGCACGTCCTCGCGGTCGATGTCGGGCACGGCTGCCTGCTGGACCCGTGTCTCTGTCATGGTCGTCGTCTCCTGGTCTCTTGTGATGGCCCGGTCCGGAGCCGCCCGGCAGTCGGTCGCCCCGGCAGGCGCTCAGCCGGTGGGCTCTCCGAAGTGGCGGCGCAGGGCGGTGTCGAGGCTGCCGGACCCGGCCACCCAGGCCACATAGCCGTCGGGACGCACCAGTACGGCGTCGGCGTCCACCGTCTCGCCGGCCGCCGGTGCGGCATCGGCCAGCCGGGCGGACCGGACGTCCACGCGCGGCGCCCACCTGCCGGCGATGCGTGCGGGCTCGGGGTCGGGGTCGGAGCCCAGGGACAGCAGCACTCCGCGCGCCGGGTGCAGCAGCCGGGGGCTGCGGGTCTTCTCTCCGTCGTCCAGGATCAGCTGGACGTCGGGCAGCCGCCGGCCGAGCAGCGGATGGCCCTCGGACCCGACGTCGTACCGGATCTCCAGGCCGCTGACCAGGCCAGAAAGCAGCAGCGCCGCCTCCTCGCCCCGGAACACCTCGGTGAGCACGTCGCGCAGCGGCTGCATCTCGGGTCCGCCGAGGAAGAGCGTGGCCTGCGCCCGGGTGTTGCGCAGCAGCGCGGCGCCGACCGGGTGGCGCTCCGAGTGGTAGGTGTCCAGCAGCGCTTCGGGAGCCCGGCCGGTGACGACGGCGCCCAGTTTCCAGCCGAGGTTGACGGCGTCCTGGATGCTGACGTTCATGCCCTGCCCGCTGGCGGGCAGATGGACGTGCGCGGCGTCCCCTGCCAGCAGTACCCGGCCCCGCCGGTACTCGGACGCCTGCCGTGCCGCGTCCCCGAAGCAGCTGACCCAGGCCGGGGTGGCGCCGGAGATGTCGTCACCGCTGACCCGCCTCCAGGCTTCGGCCACCTCGCTGAAGGCCGGCGGCCCGGTGCGTTCCACGGGCGCCCTGCCGTGCTCGGAGACCACGACCCGGGTCATCCCGTTGCCCAGGGGCGCGGCGAGCAGCATGCCGCCGGGGCGGCGCTCCCCTGACCACTTCGGCGGGAGCTGAAGATCCTTCACGTCGGCCAGCAGCAGCTCTGCGGTGGCGTCGGTACCGGGGAACGCGAAGCCTCCGGCCCGCCTGACCACGCTGCGGCCGCCGTCGCACCCCACGAGGTAGGGCGCGGTCAGCCGGACCTCGCCGTCCGGTCCCTCGGCCCACACCTCGACCCCGTCACCGCTGTCGGTGAACCGGGTCAGCCGGTGTCCGCGCCGGATGTCGGCGCCGAGTTCGGCGGCCCACTCCCCCAGCGCGACGACGGTACGGGCCTGGGAGATGCCGGTGACGCTGGCGTGCCGCCCGTCACCGACCGCGAAGTCGACCGGCACACTGCCGAAGTGGCCGCCGGGGGAACGATTCAGCTCACCGAACCTGGGCAGCAGCCCGCGCTGGTCGAACACCTCCAGAGTGCGGGCGGTGAATCCCATGCCGCGCGACTCGGCGGTCGGCCGGTCCTCCTGCTCCAGGACCACGACCCCGGCGCCGGCCAGCCGCAGTTCGGCGGCGAGCATGAGCCCTGCGGGCCCCGCTCCTGCCACGACGACGTCTGTGTCCCACTGCGCGGACTGGCTCTGCATGTCCTGCCTCACCCCTTGCTCTCGTGTTCGCTCTCGCGTTCGGCCGCGCCGAGGTCCTCCCCGGTGACGGTGATCGCCCCGGTCGGACAGCAGTCGGCGATGGCGTGCAGCCGCTCCAGCGGCTCGTCCGTTCCGTCGGTGGGCAGGGCGACGGCGATCCCCTCGTCGTCCAGCAGGAACAGCTCCTGTGCCATCGACTCGCACAGCCCGGTCCCGAGGCACAGCGTGCGGTCGACCTGGGCGGAGGCGCTCATGACGGCCGCCGGGGGCCGGTGGGGGCATTCACGTGTCAGACCTCCTGAGGTACCCGCGCGACGGCCTTCGCCGATGCGGCGACGGGCAGTGCGACCAAGCGGCGGATCGCCCAGTTGTCGATGTAGCGCATGCTGTCCCGGGGTGCGTTGAGGGCCAGCTCCGGGAAGCGCTCGAACAGGGCGGGGATGGCGATGGCCCCCTCCAGCCGGGCCAGTGCCGCGCCCAGGCAGTTGTGCAGCCCGTGCCCGAAGCCGACATGGCGGGGGCCCTCGCGCCGGAGGTCCAGGAGCTCGGGCCGGTCGAACCGGCGGGGGTCGCGGTTGGCCGCCAGCAGCCCCACGATCACCGGTGCTCCCGCGGGCAGGGTGGTGCCGGAGAGTTCCACCTCCTGCGTGGTGACCCGGAACAGGGCGGTGCTCAACGCGCCGTCGTAGCGCAGGAGTTCCTCCACCGCGGGTTCGGCCAGCTGCGGGTTCGTCCGCAGCAGGTCCGCCTGGCCGGGATGGTCGAGCAGCGAGAGGACGGCGTTGCCGATGAAGCCGCGCACGGTGTCGCTGCCGCCCATGATGATCGCGGCGACGATGCCCGTCAGCTCGTCCTCGGTCAGCTGGTCGTCGGGGTCGCCGCCCCGGATCAGCGCGGACGTCAGGTCGTCGGCGGGGTTGCTGCGCTTCTCAGCGACCAGCTCGGCCGCGTACTCGCAGATCCTGCCGAACGCCTCCGGCACCTTGTGCATGAGTGCGGGATCGGACGGGAACGCCTCGTTGAGCGCGCTGACCAGCTCACGGTGGCGTTCGATGCGCATGCCGAGGATCTCGCCCAGGACACCGGCGGACACCTCGCCCGCGAAGTCGTCCATCACGTCGAAGGTCTCGCTGCGCGAACAGTCGTCGAGGATGCGGTCGACGTGCTCCTGCACGGTCTTGCGCCACTGCTCCACCTGGCGGGTGGTGAACGCGCCCATCGCCCGCCGTCGCAGCCTGGTGTGGTACGGCGGATCGACCACCGAGATGCCCCGCGCCAGGATGGTGCCCTCGGCGGCGACCAGGCCGGCGGCCCGGAACTCCGCGTTGCCCCAGGTGGCGGCCTCCGCGCTGTAGCGCTGGTCGGAGAGGACGGCCTTGACGTCGTCGTAGCGGGTCACGAGCCAGGTCTTCACGTCACCGACGGGGAAGCTGAACTCATGGACCGGGGAGTTCTCCCTGAGCCAGGAGAGGGTGGTGTGCGGATCCTGGTAGTAGTCGGGCGAGAACAGGGCGGCGGGCGGTTGCGTCGGCGTCGACGGGGTCATGACGGTTCCTCTCCTGGGGCGGGCTTCGGGGGTCAGAGTGCGTTCCAGGCCTCGGCCGTGGGCGCGAAGAAGTCGCGCAGCGGGGGCGGGAAGACCCCGGCGTCGGCGGCGATCCCTACCGTCCGGTGTACGTACCGAGCCAGCCGCTCGACGTGTGCGGGTCCCAGGGCGTCGTACGGCCGCCGGTCGAGCCGTCCGGTCTCCGCCTCGACCTCGTCCCTCAGCGCCGTGCCGCGTGGGGTGAGCTCTCCCCCGGCGTCGACCAGCCCTCGGTCGGTGAGACGCTCCCGGCCCGCCGACCACTCGTCCTCCGTCCAGCCGCGCATCGGCATGACGATCTCCTTGGCCATGCCGAGGCTGCTGGCGCAGTCGATCACGAGCGATTCCACGCCGGTCAGTTCGAAGTGACCGAGTACCGCGACGTGTCCGTCGCCCCGGTGCTCGCGCAGCATCGTCGCCGCGTGCCACAGGGCCACGTGCGGGCGTTCCGGCAGGTCGAGCGCGGAGTTCGCCGCGTACAGCGGGCGTCCCGGCAGCGCACCCGCCTCGGCTGCGGCGGTCGCGAGCTTCGCCGCCTCCGAGAGCTCCGCGGACCGCACGATCTCGGTCCCCAGCAGGCGTTCGAGGGCGGTGGCAACCGCATTCTCGCGGGCCAGGAGCGCCCGCTCGGGCGATATCAGATCCCAGAGAGTAGGAATTCTTTCAGAGATGAGCCGGGGCGCGAACGAGTTGAATACAGCGGCCACCACCGCGGGATCCACGGGGCCGAGTGCGGACGCCCGGCCGGCGAGGTAGACGCTTGAGTGATCAGTAATCCCGAACGATGCGACTTCATCAGCCAGGTCTGCTGTGAAATAGGGAATGGAATGGAGCGCGTTCACTGCCTGAGCGCAATGACGCGCGTATCCATGATTTCTGTACTGCTGATCCATGATGCCCTCAAGGATGGGTGTCGTGGTCGGGCACGAAAACCGCTGGAGTCTGGCATGAATACCGCTGGAGCAGACGCCGACGGGTGCACAACGGGTGCGCAATGGGTACGCAACGGGTGTGTCAGAAAAGGAGAAAGCCACCGCGATGGACGCTGGTGGCTGTAATGACTCAGAGGCCTGTACCAACTGCCCCTCAAGTGGGCGCCGATGAGATTTGCGCAGACCAGTGGCCCGCGAGAAGTGTGACAGTTACTCGTAAGAGCTGTCAACATCATTTCTGATTGGTTGAGTTACGCACATCGCGACGACTCCCGAGAGCGTGATGCGGCCCACATGAGGCAGTCTTGACACGTCATAGCCGGCAGGCGTGACAATTGATGATTGCAGTAACCAACGTCTGGTTGATGGAGCAAAGGAGCTCTTCGCCCGGTTTGGTGACGTCACATTTACTGCTCCGTACCAGATGTTTGCGTCACAGTAAGGCGAAGAGCCGGAAGGCGTGGGCACTTTCCGGCCAGCGGAAGAGCGCTGGCCGCAAAGTCGGGACGCTGTGGATACAGGGGATGCGAGGCCAAAAGAGTGCAGCAGCAAGGTTGCTCGGAAGCGCCCGTACAAAGGTCCAAGAGTCATCACCACACACCCGAAGCGGAATGGTCGCGTAGTTCTCTGGCCGAGAGACTGATTGCCAAGTTGCGGGACGTCGGAGAGGTTTACCGGGAAAGTGAGGAAGAGCTGGCGGTGCTGAGCGGAAGGCCCCTGGAACGTGTCAGCGGCACTCAGTCGGTCGGCATACGCCTCGACGAGGAGACGCTGACGCTCCGCTCACAGGTCACCGACCTCCTGTGCTCCTGGGCGGGGCTCGTGGTCTCGGAGCGCAGGCTTCCGGCCTCGGTCGGCAGGGAGGTCCCCGCCCTGCTGCACTTCCTGAGCGGCCACGTCCGCTGGCTGGCCGAGCACCCGGCGGCCCAGGACCTGGACGCCGAACTGTCCGCGCTCCTCGACTCCTCCCGGGCACGGCTCGAGCCGCAGTCGTACGAGGTCTCCCTCGGGGTGTGCTGCCACCCAGGCTGCACCGCCGGACTGCAGGCGACGCTGTCGGGAACCGGCCACACCGTCTACTCCCGTGTGGCCTGCGACGCCGGCCACACGGTGCCGCCCAAGGAGTGGCTCCTGCTGTCCGGCCGGGCTCGGACAGCACCCGACACCAGCCCGTCGGGCGGTGCGGCGTGACGGAGAAGGGACGCCGCACCGTACCCACCGAGCTCGCGGCACTGGCCGCCGGCGTCAGCCAGGCCACGATCCGTAAGTGGGTGAGCCGAGGGAAGATCACCCGCTACGGCAGCCCGCAGCGCGCCGAATACGATCTGGACGAGCTCTACGAGATCCTCTCCCGCTCGGCCAGGACGCGACGCCCCGTCTGACCCCGGCGCCGGTCGGCGCCGTACTCGTACCGGCCGACGGACTTGGCGCAGGTCGAACCCAAGGGCGGGGGTCAGACGGCCCAGGCCGAGGCCACGGACACGGCCTGCCACGGGGTGAGCCGGGGGTCGCAGAACGAGGTGTAGCGCTCACCGACGCCGGAGAGGTCGGCCTCGGTGGTGGCGCACTCGGTGACGTCGTCGGGCGTCGTCTCCAGATGCAGACCGCCGGGAACGCCGCCCGCGTCCCGTACGGCCGTCACGAAACGGGACACCTCCAGCGCGAGGGTCTCCACGATCCGGGTCTTGTGGCCGCTGGGCGCGGTGACGGTATTGCCGTGCACGGGGTCGCTGAGCCAGATCGCGGCATGCCCGGCCTCGCGCACCGCCTCGACCAGGCGCGGCAGCCGGTCGGCGACCTTGCCGGCGCCCATCCGGGTGATCAGGGTGAGCCTGCCCGGTTCGCGCCACTCGTCGAGGCGCTCGCACAGGGCCACCAGCTCCTGGGGCTCCATGGTGGGCCCCACCTTGCAGGCCACCGGGTTGGCGACCTGGGAGAGCATCGCGACATGGGCGCCGTCGATCTGACGGGTGCGCTCACCGATCCACGGCCAGTGCGTGGAGCCGAGGAAGAGCCGCCCTTCACCGTCGGTGCGCAGCATGGGCACCTCGTAGTCGAGCAGCAGCGCCTCGTGGCTCGTCCACACCTGCGGGCTCACGACGTGACGGCCTGCGGCGCGCTCGCGCCAGCCCAGGTGCTCGACGGTGTCGCTGGCCGCCATGTATCCGGTGAGGATGCGCAGGGGATCGAACCGGCGGCTCTCGGCGTTCGCTTCCGGGCCGTTGACCATGTGGCCCCGGAACACCGGGAGTTCGACGCCGTCGACGACTTCGGTCGGCTGGGACCGGGGCTTGGCGAACTGGCCCGCTATCCGGCCCGCGCGCAGCACCGGCTTGCCGGAGATCAGGCCGAGCGTCCCGGCGAGCAGGTCGAGCACCGCCACCTTGCGGGCGATGTGCTCTGGCCCGCACTGCTCCGGGTCCTCTGCGCAGTCGCCGGACTGCACCACCAGGGCCTGGCCCGAGGCCACGAGGCCGAGCAGTGTCCGCAGGGTGGCCACGTCGTCGGGCTGTACGAGGGCGGGTCGCGCGGCGAGCGTCTCGCTGACCCGGTTCAGCTGGAGCAGATCGTTCCATTCGGGTTGATGCAGTGCCCCGCGGACGCTGATCTCACGGATGACGTCCTTCACGACGTCCTTCATTGCGTACTCCGATCCAACGGTCGTGTCGCTCGGGTCGGGGAACGTCGTCAGGCCGGGATCCCCGTGCGCTTGGTCTCAGGGACGGGAACACCCGCGGCCCGCAGCGGCCGGAATCCGTTGACGCTCTCGATCCCGGCCGTCCTCCGCGCGGCATCAAGGAGCCCTTGATGCGCCCACGTCGCTTCAACAGGCGTACGCATAGGGAGAGTGAGGATTCTCAGTCGCACCAGGGAGCCAGCTGCTTCGGTCCTGCGCGGTCGTCCTCGACCGCCGCGCAGGACGGGTTCGGCTGCTGATCATGTGGTCAACTTTCCTCGTTCTCGTCAGAATCGGAGCCTCAAGACGAAGTCGAAGAGCGTTCTTCGAGAGTATTTGCGAGCGGACTTGAGACCCGGTCGAGTTCTTGTCGTGATCGTCAGCGACCCCGGCCCGGGCGGGTGGCGTCGGGGTCCGGGTGTCAGTCGATACCGCGTACGACGTGCGGCTCAGGGATGTCGTCCTCGTCGATTCCCGCGAGCCGCAGCGGCGGGATCGATCCCAGCGAGCCCGGGGAGACCTCCACTGCCTCGTGAACGAATCCGAATCCGACGTTCTGTTCCTTGATGTCCTGCACGTGGTCCTCCGTCTCAGCAGGTCGGTGAAGTGTCAGCCGTGGAGCATCTCCACTCGCCGGGCACTCCTCGAACCGGTCACGGCACGGTGGATCTCAAGCGCCGCCGTCGATCGGTTGAGCGTGATGTAGTGCAGCCCCGGGGCGCCTTCGGCCAGTAGCCGCTCGGCCATGGCGGTGGCGTACTCGACGCCGATGCGGTATCCGAGCGCCGGGTCCTCGCGGGCGGCGTCCAGCTGGTGTGCCAGGTCCTCGGGGAACGCGGCTCCGCTCAGCTCGGCGAAGCGGCTGATCTGGCGGGCGTCGGTGGCCGGCATGATCTCCGGGATGATCGGGATGTCGCAGCCCGCTGCGGCCACCCGGTCACGCAGCCGCAGATAGTCCTCGACGTCGAAGAACATCTGGGTGAGGGCGTAGTCGGCACCCGCCCGGCACTTGGCGACGAAGTGCCTGATGTCGCTCTCCCAGTCGGACGAGCGAGGATGCCGTTCGGGGAAGGCCGCCACCCCGATGCTGAAGTCACCGAGCTCCCGGACGAGCGAGACCAGTTCATGGGCGTACCGGAAGCCGTCGGGGTGCGGGATCCACGGTGCGTTCGGGTCACCGGGCGGGTCCCCGCGCACGACGAGAACGTCGCGGACACCCGCGTCGGCGTACTGGCCGACGATGTGGCGCAGCTGCGCCACCGAGTGGCCGACCGCGGTGAGATGGGCGACCGGACGCATCGTGGTCTCCGCGACGATCCGCTTGGTCACCTCGATGGTGCGCTCCCGCGAGGAGCCGCCCGCCCCGTAGGTGACGGAGACGAAGTCCGGGGCAAGGCGCTCGACCTGGCGGATCGCCTGCCACAGGGCGCGCATGCCAGCCGTGGTCCCCGCCGGGAAGAACTCGAAGGAGAACGAGGGGGCGGGCCGGTCGAGGGACTCACGCAGCATCGTCATGTCGGCCCCTGGCCTCGATGGTTCCGGTCACCGCCATACGCACGGGACTCCTTCGATCGCTCGGATCCTCCACCATGCGGCCCCGCGCACGAGGATCCCTCGCGAAACGCTGGAATGCGCGTGGAGGCCGCGGCCCTCTCCGGACCGTCGCGCCGTCGGTTCCTTCCCCGGAGCATCCCGTCTGGGCCTGCTCGCGCACCAGGTGGTCCGTAGTTGAACGACTTCTGTGAGAGCCGTTCTCCCGGCAGCCGCCGGCGCGCGAGAACCGGGTTTTACGGGCTCCGACAGCCTTCTGTGGGCCCCGGGGCGGCGGACGCCCTTCCGCGCAGGTCTCGGCGCCGGGCCGGAGCACCCCACCCCCACCGGTCCGCGACCCTCCCCGCCGAACCGGCCTTCTGTCCGTACAGGGAAGACATACCCCGCCGCCGCGAGACGCCTCGACTGCCACCGCACGCCGCTCACCGGCAGCTCCCCATCGTCGGCGGTCCGAGGGAGACTGCCGCGGTGTGAGGACCGGCCAGAGACGCTGCCGGGCGGTGCGGCCCCCCGGGCACGAAGGGAATCCGCGGCTCCGCGGAGGTGGCGGCGTGGGCCGGGCCGTTCTGTCGGGGTTCCTGCTGCCGCCCCACTCCCCCGTGCGGGGCGAGCCGTTGTGCTCCGTGTGGGATGCGGCCGGAACCGTGTTGTCGGCATCAGCGCGGTGCCTCTCGTCGCGGCCGCGTTCACGGTACGCCGACGGGTGGCCAAGGCGTTCCCGGCAGCGACGAGAGGACCCGCGCTCGGGCCGGTTGCCGGTCGCCGCCGGCCCTGTGTGTCCGGTAACGCCTTTGTACGTCGTATCCGGGTGCGGGAGCGGTCGGCGTATCCCCTGGTGTACGCCGCACTCCTCGGTGTGGGGTCCCGGCGGGTCTCTTCCCGGTGGGCGCGGAAGTGGTCCGCAGCAGGTGGGTTGGGGGGCCTGTGGTGGAGCCGCTTCCCGTGGGCAGCCGTTCCCGTCACACGGACCGCAGGCGGCTTCTCGGGCAGAGCTTCCGGCGTACCCGGGCAGCTCCGGAACATGTGGGAGCCATCCCCTCTGGGGAGCGTATCGATGCTCCTGGAGAGCCGATACGGAGGGCCGGACCACAGGGGTGGGGCTTCGGGCGAGTGGAACGCCCGGGAGGGACAGGGCGAGGGCGCTTCCATCCCGTCAGCCGTGAAAGAGCAGAGAGCTCTGGGCTCGTGTCGAAGGGACAGGTGATCAAGGACTGTCCGGCCAGAAGCCGGCTGTGGTCGATCTCCGATCGCTACTCGCCCCGAGTTACCTCAACCGGCCTGACAACAGAGAGGCGGCTTCAGGCACATGTTCCGTACCGAGCTGGATGCGCGCGATGCGTGACAGACCGTCCCCTGCTGAGCCTGTCTTCCGCACGGATAACTGCTGTCGAAACGGGGAGAGCTACCCCTCCTCGTCACCGCACGGCGCAACCGGACTCACTCCTTCGAAGGCCAGCCATCGGGCCGGGCTCCTTCTCCATCGACACCTGACCGCTGGGGCTGACAGAAGAAGCCCGCTTTCAATACGGTCGTTCGGCACATGTATCAAGAGGACGGGATCTGGCATCTGCGCGCACCTCACTGCCTCTCACGACCGCCGAACGACGTTGCTGCTCCCCTCACCTCGGTGCTCGCCGCACGGAGTCAGAATTGACACGCCCGATCTGACGGCTGTCGACTTCCGACCCCTGAGGGTGAGGTCCGGCAGACCCTCTCCGCAGGGCTGATGGCACCGGTCATCAGCTTCATCTATACCGGAGGGAAAGGTAGTGGAACCAGGCGAAGACGTGGCGCTAGTATGCAAGGTAAGAAACGTGGAGAATAGCTTCTGACCTGGGCAAACAAACAACTCTGCAAACATTGGTGCAAGCTTGTTGACACATAGGAGTTGAGGCATGAAGAACCGCCTGAACCCTAGCTTTGACAGAAGTGTGTATTCACGGTTTTGTGAAGGTGTGTCTGTAGGTAGCTTTCTCGGCCTTGACCAACGCGTGCTTGGAGACCTTCGGCCACACCTGTGTTCTTCCCTGGGTCCATGCGGACAAGGAAGCCTGTTTGCCAGCTGGTTCACAGACCGATACGCATGCGGTATGGCCCGTCAATCCGGCGGTGCGTCAACCGGTTGCTTGGCCAGCAGATGCGCGGGGGTACGTGCTGGACTGACCGCACGTACGCAGAGACGTCTGCGGATGTGCAGGTCTGCCGGTCCGTCCCCCTGTAGCTGTGCAGACGGAACCAAGGGTTTGCTCAGTGGCTAGCCTCTCCATACGTTGGCCAACAGCAGTGCGGGCCCAGGCCCAGGCAGGCGGATCTATCTGTCTGCCCGTGTGGCGACAGATAGATGGACCGACCGGCGGGGCGGCAGGCACCCAAGTGGGCCTGACAAGGAGCACTCGTGTCGGTAAGGATGCCCGGTTGTCGGCAGGTCTGCCTGGTAGCTGCGATGCCCGATTCCCGGTGTGCCCGTCGACTGGACTGCCGAGCCGCATGTCTGCTGGCTTGGCGGCCGGTCTGCGAGTCCGATGCGAAGCCTGTACGTACGTACCGTCGCGTGTTTCTCCGCAGGTGCAACGGCACGCAGGCTTCGTTGTAGACATGCGGGCGTCCTTGCCTGCCGGACCACCAGCAGGGTTTCCTGTGCGGATCCTCATCGGCAGGGGAGTCCGCCACGAGGATTGCTCGCGGGTTGATGGTGCTGTTTCGTGGCACGCGGGACTATCTACCGGGCTGTGGGCCAGCGTGGTTACCCGCCTGTGTACCCGTAGGCAACTGGGCCCATAGGCAGGCATGGAGGCCGCCTAGCGGGCAAGTGCACAGGCAGGCACGGAACCAGGTACACAGGTCCGCGGTGAAGCAAGCTGACCAGCTACGTGCTACACGAGCCGCAATGCCCGTCCGTACCTGGGCCGGGATGCTGATCCGGTCGTGTGTCCAGCAACTAAGACATTGATCTTCGTGATAACTTGTGCTCCTCCCTTTCTCGCGGCTTTTCTGGAGGTAACTGTCCACATGAAGACGTCTCTTGGCTTCTTCGCTGGGCAGTCAACACGCCAAGCGGCGAAGAGGAACGCATGAGGGCCAGTAGTGGAGGCAACCTTGGGAGACGCGGTGGAACTTACTGAGCTGCTAACCCGAAGTATGCCGATGAGCTGGGACAACGGGGCCAGATGAACGATCCGGCACTCCGATCGGCAGGTTCAGGGCCCTACCTAGGACCCTCCAGAGCTGACACGGAGCGCAGAATCGTTCTGAGCGAAGTCTTGACCATCACTACCAGAGCAAAAGGGGCGTTTCGCACCCCGATTGCGGCCCGAACAAGAGTGAGAGGATCCATGGCCAGTCCCTTCGAAGCGCCTGCCACTGATACGCAGCTCGCCGGCATCCCCTGGGAGTCGCTGTCGCACATCTTCATGTTCGGCAACGGCAAGGGGGGCGTCGGCAAGTCCTCCGTCTCCGCGAACGCTGCGGGCAAGGCGGCTCGTAGCGGACTGCGCACGCTCATCATCGACTGCAACGCCCAGGGCAACATCGCGCGTGAGCTCGGGTACAAGCGGGCCGAATGGAACGACGGGGGAGCGGGGCTCATCGAGGCGCTGCGTACCGGCGCGCCCCTGACTCCGGTCGAGAACGTGCGGGAGAACCTCGACGTCGTCCTGGGCGGTCCGGCGCTCGGCGATGAGTTCGGCATCTTCTTCCACACGCTTCTGGCCAAGGAAGGCCCGCACGCGTATCTGCGACTGCTGATGTGTCTGCTGCCGATCGCGCACCGATACCAGATCATCATTCTCGACACCCCGCCGGAGAACCCGTCGCTCCAGCGCCTCGCCCTCGCCGCCGCCCGGTGGCTGGTCATCCCGGTCAAGAGCGACGGTGGTGCCGAGGACGGTCTCGCGCAGATCGGCCTGGAGTTCTCCTACGTCAAGTTCGTCAGCCACATCAATCCGCACATCGCCCTGCTCGGCGTACTGCTGTTCGACACCGGGCGGAACTACAGCAGCATCCACGCCGACGTACGGCGTCAGGTGCAGAAGGTGCTGGGCGAGGAAGCCCACATGTTCAAGCACCTCATCGGGCACACCGAGTCGGTGGCGCGGCTGGTGCGGAAGCGAGGCCTGCTCGTACACGAGTTGGCGGATCAGCGTGTGGCAGGCGATCGCTCGGTTCCCGAGACCGTGGTGGGGCTCGACTCCGACTACGAAGGATTCACCGAAGAGATGTTCGCCAGGGCTCTGGAGCTCAGGAAGGATGCCGCGGCATGACACCGCCGAAGAACAAGAAGACCTCCGACCAGGACGACGAGCAGGGCATGTCGGACGAGGGTGTCGGCAACCTGTTCACCGGTGGGGCCCCGTCCGGCGCGCTCGCCGGCTGGGCCGCCCCACCGAGCCCCGTGCCCCAGGCTGTCCCGGCGGCTCAGCCTGGGGCGGCCGTAGCGCGGCCTCCTGCGGTGCCCCGGCCCACCCAGGAGCTCGTCGAGGAGCCAGCACCGCTGGTCTCCGACGCGGACACCGCCAAGCCGGTCGGGTTCTACGTGTCGACGAACGTGGCCAACCGCTTCCGCAAGCTTCGCAAGCAGAGCGACCTGACCCATACGCAGATCGTGTTCCTCGCGGTGGAGGCCGCTGTCGAGAAGGGGCTCACGCAGGTCGTCGAGGAGGCACGACGGGCGCCCAAGTTCCAGTCCAAGCTCTTCGCCGTGGCGACGAACAACACCGACCTGCGGGGCCTCGGGCCGGTGCAGCTGCAGTACAAGCCGACGAGGGCTCAGCGTGCGGTCATCGACGGCCTGGTGACCGAGGCCGGGCTTCCTGACCACACCAAGTTCCTGGCGGTTGTTCTCGACCAGTACCTGCCGGGCCGCAGGGACGCCTGAGGACCCGCCCCGCAGGCCCG
>CBRG010000165.1 GCA_000470535.1 Streptomyces sp. AW19M42 | reverse complement strand
CCAGTATCGGGGCGACCCTCCGCCATGCGATCGCACGCACCGGACGCCGCCGAGCCCGCCCTTCGGGCGGACGGCGCTACTTTCGAAACGCGCCCTAGACGTTGACGCCGAAGTCCTGCGCGATGCCGCGCAGACCCGAGGCGTAGCCCTGGCCGATGGCGCGGAACTTCCACTCCGCGCCGTTGCGGTACAGCTCGCCGAAGACCATGGCGGTCTCCGTCGAGGCGTCCTCGCTCAGGTCGTAGCGGGCGAGCTCGCTGTTGTCGGCCTGGTTGACCACGCGGATGTACGCGTTGCGCACCTGGCCGAAGCTCTGCTGACGCGACTCGGCCTCGTAGATCGAGACAGGGAAGACGATCTTGTCGACATCGGCCGGGACACCGGCCAGGTTGACCTTGATGACCTCGTCATCGCCCTCGCCCTCACCGGTGAGGTTGTCACCGGTGTGCTCGACGGAACCGTCGGGGCTCTTGAGGTTGTTGAAGAACACGAAATTGCCGTCGTTGCCGACCTTGCCCTCGGCGTTCGTCAGCAGGGCGCTGGCGTCGAGGTCGAAGTCTCCACCGGTGGTGGTACGAGCGTCCCAGCCCAGACCCACGATGACCGCGGTCAGGTTGGGCGCGGCCTTGGTCAGCGAGACGTTGCCGCCCTTGCTGAGGCTGACTCCCATGAGTCCTCCCATTGGTTTCATTGGGGGCCGGCCGGTGCCGGCGCCTCCACGTTGCGTTGGCATCGGATCAACGAGTGGATCCTAGTGACCGGTTCCCGGCCAAAACAGGCTTTTGGCCGGGGGTCGCTCCGAGATCCCCCGGATCTCGGATCAGAGAGTGCCGAGCGCCTTGACGTAGTCGTTGAGGTCGCGCGCGTCGGGCAGGCCGTTGACGACGGTCCAGCGCACCACGCCCTCCTTGTCGATGATGAAGGTGCCACGCACCGCGCAGCCCTTCTCCTCGTCGAAGACGCCGTACGCCCGCGAGGTCTCGCCGTGCGGCCAGAAGTCCGACAGCAGCGGGTACTCCAGGCCCTCCTGCTCGGCGAAGACGCGCAGGGTGTGGATGGAGTCGTTGGAGACGGCGAGGAGCTGCGTGTCGTCGTTCTCGAACGTGGGCAGCTCGTCGCGCAGGGCGCAGAGCTCACCCGTGCAGACGCCGGTGAAGGCGAACGGGTAGAACAGCAGCACCACGTTCTTGGCGCCGCGAAATTCGGAGAGCTTCACGGTCCGGCCGTGGTTGTCCTTCAGGTCGAAATCCGGGGCCTTGGTGCCGACCTCGATCGCCATGAAACGCTTCCCTTCACTACGTCGCCGGGCTGGGCTGTCCGGGTGACTCCCACCCTACGCAGACGCCCCTGGCGGCCGTACGGCACCCGAGAAGGTCACCCTGCGGGATCCTGGGGGACTCTGCGGGGTCGACGCGGGGTCTCTGCGGGCCGCCCACCTGGTCCCCTGCCGGGTCTGCACGGGTGCTCACAGGTGTCCGGGTGCGGCACGGGTAACGAAGGCCCCCGGGCGGCTTGCTGCCGTCGGGGGCCTTCAGTGGCGAAATGCGGTTCAGCGCTTGGCCTTGGCCGCCTTCGGTGTGGCCAGACGGCTGCCCGTCCAGTCCTTGCCCGCACTGATGCTCTTGGTCTGGGCGAGACCGGCTGTCTGGGCAGCCTCGTTGATGTCGCTCGGCTCGACGTATCCGTCACGGCCGGTCTTCGGCGTCATCAGCCAGACCGTACCGCCGTCCTCGAGCAGACCAATGGCATCCACCAGCGCGTCCGTAAGGTCGCCGTCCTCGTCGCGGAACCAGAGCAGGACGACGTCTGCGACGTCGTCGTAGTCCTCATCGACGAGATCCTGGCCGATAGTGGCCTCAATGCCCTCACGGAGCTCCAGCTCGACGTCGTCGTCGTAGCCGATCTCCTGGACCACCTGTCCGGGCTCGAACCCCAGGCGTGCTGCCGGGTTGGTCCGCTCCTCCGCGTGGTCCGCGGTCGCGCTCACGGGTTGCCTCCTGATCATGTTTCGGAAAATGCTGCAGCCACGCGCGTACGCGGGGCGTTGGCCGTAGTCCACACGGGAGCGGCGGATCGCGCAAGTACCCAGCGCGCGAGACCGCCTAAACGGTGACGTTTCGTGCCACGTCGCCGCACTGTTGGCGGCCCCTTGCCGGAGCCTGCGCTACCGTCCACACCCTTTACGTCCTTGAACAGCTTATGCCGTTTCGGTCCGGCAATCGGAGTCGAGCAGCGTTTGGGAACACTTGGACGCCTTGGGCGTATGGTTGCGGTTTCGCCCGACCCATCCTGCCCCACCTGCCCTCCCCGCGCCTCCTGCCTCCCGGATACCCGCTCCGGCCCGGCCCATCCAGGGCCCCGGCCGTCCGGTACACGGTGTCCCGGAAAGCCCCTGGTTACCCTTCGGTAGAGGTGACGTTTGCGCGCTCGCGGTACACGATGGGATGGCGTACGTGCACATATCCCGGGGGCGTGACTCCCTCAACCAGGCCCCGTAGCGCAGCACCGAACAGCGAAGGAACAGCGTGGCTTCCGGATCCGATCGCAACCCGATCATCATTGGCGGCCTTCCGAGTCAGGTCCCGGATTTCGATCCCGAAGAGACCCAGGAATGGCTCGACTCCCTCGACGCCGCCGTCGACGAGCGGGGCCGCGAGCGGGCCCGCTATCTCATGCTCCGGCTCATCGAACGCGCACGCGAGAAGCGTGTCGCGGTGCCGGAGATGCGCAGCACGGACTACGTGAACACCATCGCCACGAAGGACGAGCCGTTCTTCCCCGGCGACGAGGAGGTCGAGCGCAAGGTCCTCAACGCGACCCGCTGGAACGCGGCCGTGATGGTGTCGCGGGCTCAGCGTCCGGGGATCGGCGTGGGTGGTCACATCGCCACCTTCGCCTCCTCCGCCTCGCTGTACGACGTGGGTTTCAACCACTTCTTCCGCGGAAAGGACGACGGCCGGGGCGGCGACCAGATCTTCTTCCAGGGGCACGCCTCGCCCGGGATCTACGCCCGCGCCTTCCTGCTGGACCGGCTGAGCGAGACCCAGCTCGACGCCTTCCGCCAGGAGAAGTCGAAGGCGCCGAACGGCCTGTCCAGTTATCCGCACCCGCGGCTCATGCCGGACTTCTGGGAGTTCCCGACCGTCTCGATGGGCCTGGGCCCGCTGGGCGCGATCTACCAGGCGCGGATGAACCGGTACATGGAGGCGCGCGGTATCGCGGACACCTCCGAGTCGCACGTCTGGGCGTACCTCGGGGACGGCGAGATGGACGAGCCGGAGTCGCTCGGCCAGCTCTCCATCGCCGCCCGTGAGGGCCTGGACAACCTGACCTTCGTCGTCAACTGCAACCTCCAGCGGCTCGACGGCCCGGTGCGCGGCAACGGCAAGATCATCCAGGAGCTGGAGTCGCAGTTCCGCGGTGCCGGCTGGAACGTCATCAAGCTCGTCTGGGACCGCTCCTGGGACCCGCTGCTCGCGCAGGACCGCACGGGCATCCTGGTCAACAAGCTGAACACCACCCCGGACGGCCAGTTCCAGACGTACGCCACCGAGACGGGCGCGTACATCCGCGATCACTTCTTCGGTGACGACGCCCGGCTGCGGGACATGGTCAAGGACATGTCCGACCAGCAGATCCTGCACCTGGGCCGCGGCGGTCACGACCACCGCAAGGTCTACGCGGCGTACGCGGCGGCCAAGGCCCACAAGGGCCAGCCGACGGTGATCCTGGCGCAGACGGTCAAGGGCTGGACGCTGGGGCCGAACTTCGAGGGCCGCAACGCGACCCACCAGATGAAGAAGCTCACCGCGGAGGACCTCAAGCGCTTCCGGGACCGGCTGCACATCCCGATCCCGGACAGCCGGCTGGAGGACGGCAACCCGCCGTACTACCACCCGGGCCGCGACTCGGAGGAGATCCAGTACATGCACGACCGCCGCAAGGGTCTGGGCGGTTACGTCCCGACCCGGGTGGTGCGGTCGAAGCCGCTGACGCTGCCCGATGAGAAGGCGTACGCGACCGCGAAGAAGGGTTCGGGTCAGCAGTCGATCGCCACCACCATGGCGTTCGTCCGCATCCTGAAGGACCTCATGCGGGACAAGGAGATCGGCAAGCGTTTCGTACTGATCGCGCCGGACGAGTACCGCACCTTCGGCATGGACGCGTTCTTCCCGAGTGCGAAGATCTACAACCCACTCGGTCAGCAGTACGAGTCGGTGGACCGCGATCTGCTGCTCGCGTACAAGGAGTCCCCGACCGGCCAGCTGCTGCACGACGGCATCTCGGAGGCGGGCTGCACCGCCTCGCTGATCGCCGCCGGATCGGCCTACGCCACGCACGGCGAGCCGCTGATTCCGGTGTACGTCTTCTACTCGATGTTCGGGTTCCAGCGGACCGGCGACCAGTTCTGGCAGATGGCCGACCAGCTCGCGCGCGGCTTCGTCCTGGGCGCCACCGCCGGCCGTACGACGCTGACCGGTGAGGGCCTCCAGCACGCGGACGGCCACTCGCAGCTGCTCGCCTCGACCAACCCGGGCTGTGTCGCGTACGACCCGGCGTTCGGGTACGAGATCGGGCACATCGTCAAGGACGGTCTGCGCCGGATGTACGGGGGGACGCCCGAGGAGAACGAGGACGTCTTCTACTACCTCACCGTGTACAACGAGCCGATCCAGCACCCGGCCGAGCCCGCCGATGTGGACGTCGAGGGCATCCTGAAGGGCGTCTACCGCTACAGCAGCGGCGAGAAGGGCGAGATTCCCGCCCAGATCATGGCGTCCGGAGTGGCGGTCCCGTGGGCGGTCGAGGCGCAGCGCATCCTCGCGGACGAGTGGAACGTGAAGGCGGACGTCTGGTCGGCGACCTCCTGGAACGAGCTGCGGCGCGAGGCCGTGGACGTGGAGCGGTACAACCTGCTGCACCCGGAGGAGGAGCAGCGCGTCCCGTACGTGACCAGCAAGCTCTCCGACGCGCAGGGACCGTTCGTCGCGGTCTCGGACTGGATGCGGTCGGTACCGGACCAGATCGCGCGCTGGGTGCCCGGTGCGTACCAGTCGCTGGGCGCTGACGGCTTCGGCTTCGCGGATACCCGGGGCGCGGCGCGCCGGTTCTTCCACATCGACGCGCAGTCGATCGTCCTGGCGGTCCTCACCGAGCTGGCGAAGGACGGGAAGATCGACCGTTCGGCGCTGAAGACCGCGGTCGACCGCTATGACCTGCTGGATGTGACCGCGGCCGATCCGGGGGCCGCGGGCGGCGACGCGTAACCGATACGCACGGCGGTACGGGCGGGGCGGGGGGACCGGGAGGTCCCGCCGCCCCGCGGCGTTTGCGGGGACCGCCCCCGGGTTTCCGGCCGGTCTCAGTTCTCCCAGACCTTGAAGGCGCGCACCAGGTACGGGGACTGCGGCACCCAGGTGCCACCGCCCGGATAGGTCTCGAACTCACCGGTCTCGCCGCACTCGGCCGACTGGTAGGTGGTGACCGGGCGGCCGGTGCGGTTGGCGAGCGCCTGGCCGGTGGAGCCCGCCGGCAGGGGCACACAGCTTTCGATGTCGATGGTGGACAGCTCGTGGACCTGTCGGCCGCCGGCGAACTGCGGCTTCGCCCAGAGGCAGAGCTGACCGCTCCCGCAGGCGCCGAGCCGGACGGGCGCGGCCTCGGCCGGCGGGACCAGGGCGGTGGGCAGGGCGGTGACGGCCAGAGCGGTGGCGGCCAGGACGGCGCCGACAACGGTTGTACGCATGTGAATGAACCCCCGTGCTGATGTGGATCTTCCGCACCCAGCCTGAGCTGCGGGGTGAGCGTCCGGGAAGGGGCCGGGGGCCTTACCACCCTGATAGGCGACAGCCCCGCCGGAACGTTCCGGCGGAGCTGTCGCGTGCACTGTGTTGACGCCTTCCGGCGCCGGGACAGGTGGTCGGATCAGATGTGACCGGCGCCCGCGCCCGCCTCGGCGTTCTCACCGCGCTTGGTGAGGGTGGCGACCAGGGCCGCGATCACCGCGACGATGCCCGCGACCATGAACGCCGTGCTCATGCCCGACACGAACGTGTCATGGGCGACGTTCACGATCTTGCCGGTGACCTCGGGCGGGGTACCGGGGGCGACCGGCGGAATGCCGACCTTGACGGCCTGGGACGCCTGTTCCAGCTGCTCGCCCGACAGCGGGGGCAGCTGTGCGTCCTTCCAGTTGTCGGCGAGCTCGGCGTCGACCCGGGCGGCCATGATGGCTCCGAGCACGGCCGTACCGAGGCTGCCGCCGACCTGCATGGCGGCCTGCTGGAGGCCTCCCGCGACACCCGAGAGCTCCATCGGGGCGTTGCCCACGATGACCTCGGTGGCGCCGACCATGACCGGCGCGAGGCCGAGGCCGAGCAGGGCGAACCAGATCGACATGGTGACGGTGCCGGTGCCGACGGTCAGCTGGGACATGCCGAAGCACGCGATGGCGGTGCACACCATGCCGCCGACCAGCGGGACCCGCGGGCCGAACTTGGTGATCAGGTAGCCCGCCAGCGGCGAGGCGACGATCATCATCGCGGTCAGCGGCAGCAGGTGCAGACCGGCGTCGACGGCCTTCATGCCGTGCACGTTCTGGAGGTAGAAGGTGACGAAGAACAGGCCGCCCATGAAGGCGAAGGCCATCAGCACCATCAGGACCGTGCCGGCGGAGAGCGGCACGGAGCGGAACATCGCCAGCGGGATCAGCGGTTCCCTGACGCGCTGCTGGACGAGGGCGAACCCGACGAACAGGGCGACGGCGGCGATCAGGAAGCCGATCGTCTTCGGGTCGCCCCAGCCCCACTCCGAGCCCTTGATAAGGGCCCAGATCAGGCAGAACATCGCGCCGGACAGCAGCACGATGCCGGCGAAGTCGAAGGAGCGCGGCGCGTTCTTCGCACGGTGGTCCTTGAGGATCAGCACGCCGAGCACGAGCGCGATCACGCCGACCGGCACGTTGATGAAGAAGACGGACTGCCAGCTGACGTGCTCGACGAGCACGCCGCCCAGGATCGGGCCACCGGCGGTCGAGGCGCCGATCACCATGCCCCAGATGCCGATCGCCATGTTCAGCTTCTCGGCCGGGAAGGTGGCGCGGAGCAGGCCGAGCGCGGCCGGCATCAGCAGCGCGCCGAAGAGGCCCTGGAGCACCCGGAAGGTGATGACCAGGACGACGCTGTTGGAGAGGCCGATCGCGCCGGACGCCGCGGCGAAGCCCACGACGCCTATCAGGAAGGTCTGGCGGTGGCCGAACCGGTCACCGAGCTTGCCCGCGGTGATCAGGGACACCGCGAGGGCGAGCATGTAGCCGTTGGTGATCCACTGGACGTCCGCGAGCGAGGCGCCGAGGTCCTTCTGGATCGCGGGGTTGGCGATCGCGACGATCGTGCCGTCGAGCGCGACCATCATCACGCCGATGGCCACGGAGAAGAGCGTCAGCCAGGGGTGGCCGCGCAGCCCCTTGGCAGGTGCGGGAACAGGAGCATCCCGGGGCTCCCGCGGTGCCTTTTCGACGGTGGTCTGACTAGTCATACCCGGGAGATTAGTGTCAGTCACTGACAGTTGACAAACCATTTCACAAGTCGGTAACTGTCACGTAGCTCACAGGTAAGCTGAGCTGGACAAAGCAGGGAAAAGAGGACCAGCTCAGTGACCGACGGGCAACAAACCGCCGAGCATCCGACCGGGCTGCGCGAGCGCAAGAAGCGCCGCACCCGGGACGCACTGCTCCATGCCGCCCTCGATCTTTTCACCACCCAGGGGTACGAGGAGACCACCGTCGACGAGATCGCCGACGCGGTGGAGGTGTCCCAGCGCACCTTCTTCCGCTACTTCGCCGGCAAGGAGTCGGCCGCCTTCGCCGTCCAGGAGATGGTGGAGTCGCGCTTCATCGCCGAACTGAGCCAACGACCCGCGCCGGAAGCCCCCTTCGAGGCGATGCGCCGCGCGGTCCTCTGCGCCTGGAACAGTATCGGGGACGCCATCGAGGCCCTCATCCCGGTCGAACTCCACATGCGTACGTACCAGATGATCGAATCGACGCCCTCGCTGCTCGCCGCCCACCTGCGGCGCAACAGTGAGCTGGAGAACCAGATAGCCCTGCTGATCGCGCGGCGCGAGGGTCTGGACGTGGAGCGGGACCCGCGCCCGCGCGTCGCGGTCGCCGCTTTCTGCGGGGTGATGCGGGTGACCGGCCAGCTGTGGGGGCACGGCCGGGAGACCAGCATGGACTCGCTGCGGACGCTGACCGAGGCGTATCTCGACCAGTTGGGGCCGGCCCTGGCCGGGGACTGGCGCGCGCCCGCCCTGGACCGTGTGCCGCATGTCTCGGGACCGGCGTATGGCCAAGGTCACAACACGCGGACCACGCCGTCCGGATGCGACATCTGAGGGGTCTCGGGCTCGGCGGAGCGTGCGGGTGGCCCGTACGGAGCGTGAGGGAAGAGGCGTTCCATTCCCGACAGTCGGGTGATGTGTGTCACCCGTTTAACGGCGTGCGGCGCGCGTCTCCTAATGTGGGCCGCAGTGAATTCCTTCGATTCCTCCCCGACGCTCACCGCATGGCGCACTCTGCTCGCCATCGCGGTTGTGTTCGTGATGCTGGCGACCACTGGCTGGACCGCCGTGCGTCATCAACGCTCCGACGAGCCACGCACTGTCGCACTCGCCTCCTGGGCCAAGGGATCGATAGGGGGCCGGGCGCTTCCCCCCGCCGACGCCCAGCCGCACAGACTGGCGCACTTCTTCGCCACGCTCACGGCCGCGCAGGGGGTCCGGCTGACGGACAAGTACCCGCTGGTGGTGGGGAATCTGAACGGCGCGCCGGTCACCCTGCGCTACCGGGCCAACCGGCTCGCGCTCGAACAGGCGGGCGCGGTGGAGGAGCAGCGGGCGCACGACACCCAGCTCTCCCCCGACGGCCGCGCCGAGGCGGTCCACCGGCTGGACCGCTTCCGGTCGATGCTCGCCCCCGGCCGGCACTTCCTCGCGTTCGACCCGTCGGGCCGGGGCCACGCCGCCGAGGTCTTCGGTGATCTCGACCGGGCCGAGCGGGTCTCGGTGGTCGTACCGGGCGTCGACACCAACCTGCTGACGCTGGAGCGGACCGGGGCCAAGACCAACGCCGCCCCCGTCGGCATGGCCAAGTCCCTGTACGCCGCAGAGCGGACCGCGCGCCCCGGCGTACGCACCGCCGTGATCGCCTGGGCCGACTACACCGCGCCCGTGGGCATCGGCGTGGACGCCGCCCTCGGGAACCTCGCCCGGCGCGGGGCGGTCCGGCTCGACGCGCTCGTCGGCGCGCTCCCGGGCCGGGCACCCGTCTCGCTGTTCTGCCACAGCTACGGCTCGGTCCTGTGCGGCGTGGCGGCGAGCGGACTGCCCGCCCGGGTGACCGACATCGCGGTCGCGGGCAGTCCGGGCATGCGTGCCGACAACGCCGGCGAGCTGCACACCCGGGCCAATGTGTGGGCGATGCGGGACCACGACGACTGGATCGCGGATGTACCGAACCTTGAGGTCGCCGGGCTCGGCCACGGAGCGGATCCGGTCGATCCGGGCTTCGGCGCACGGATCGCGGCGGCGGGGGACGCGATCGGCCACAGCGGCTATTTCGAGCCGGGAACCGAGAGTCTCGGCAACTTCGCCGCGATCGGTGTCGGCACCTACGGTTCGGTGACCTGTGCGCGGGCCGACAGCGCTTGTCACGAACGAATTTCCGGCAACGAGACGGTCTGACGCGCGTAGAGAGCCGTGCCGGATCGCGGATTGCCTTCGACTCCGAGGGGGGACGTGCGGGCAAGTGCCGCATACGATGGGGCACATGGGTGATGTGCTGGCCGGAATTCAAGCCACCTGGGAGTTCGACACCGACTCCGTGCTCATCCGCTTCGAACGGGGTATCCGCACGCCGAGGCTCTTCCAGAGCCTCCGTGAGCGCCGCGTACCGCACGCGGCGCTGTCGTCGGTGACGCTGACTCCGGGCAAGCGGGGCACGGTGGTGCTGCGTGCCGTCCCGAGACCTGGCGCCGACCCGCTGCTCGAAGCCGCGGCCGGGCAGCTCAAGGACGGCTGCGACCCCTACCGCCTGGTGCTTCCGGCCGAGCGCGAGACGCTCGCCGAGTACTACGCGGACGAGCTGCGTGCCCGGCTGGGCCCCGACGCGGGTGAACCCGCCGAACGCTTCCTGGTCGCGGCACCCGAGGCGCCGATGCGCTTCAAGGCGTACGACGGCCGGGCCAGCTTCGACGGGGACCGGATCTCCTTCCGGTGGTTCTGGACGGGCGCCTCCTCGGAGAAGTGGAAGGCGGGCGACCAGACGTTCCCGGTCACCGAGCTGAGTGGCGTCGAGTGGCGCTCCCCGGAGGCCTTCGAGGGCTATCTGCGGCTGGTGCCGAGGGGGCTGGAGGGCGCGGGTCCGGCCGCGGCAGAGGGCGTCGGCCCCGGCGGCGGTCCCGGCCCGGCGCTGTGCACGGGCACCGCCCAGAGCGTGCAGCCGGTGGCCACACGGCCCACCCGGGCGGACGAGGACCCCGCCGCGGTGATCTTCGGCCTCGGCTACGGCCCGGTGCACGAGTCGCTGCCGTTCGCCGCGGCCGTGCTGGAATCCGTCCGCAGGAAGCAGTCCGCGCCCGCCGCCGCGACGATGGCCCTGGCGTCCGCCGGGCGGCGCGACCCGGCGGACATCGCGGAGCGGATCCATCACCTCGGCGAACTGCACCGGGCGGGACTGGTGACGGACGACGAGTTCAGCGCGAAGAAGGCCCAGCTGCTCGCAGAGCTGTAGGACGCCGCCGCACGCGCATCCCTATGACCCGGACCGCAGCGGTCCGGGTCATACCCCCGTACGAGCCGGGCACCCGCGGAACCGGCACTCCGGTATGACGCCGACCGGTGATCGCGCTGCCTACCCTGAGCAGCCATGCCTCCTTCACCCCCGCCCCCGCCACCGTCGTCCCCGTCGGCGACGGACGGTCTGCTGAGCGCGGCCCGCCGCAATCTGCGCCCGATGGTGTACGGACTGTCCCACCCCTCGCATCCGCCGACCCCGCTCCTGGCCGACGCGCCGAAGCGCTGGCAGCGAGTCACGCCGTACATCGTCGTCGTCGCCCTCACGGCGCTCTTCGTGCCGGTCACGATCGCGGTCCTGACCGACCAGTACGACATGAGCGGCGGTGTGGCGGGCGTCCTCGCCGTCGCCCAGGCCGCGCCGCTGCTGATGCTGGCGCACCGGCCGCTGCAGGCCTGGTGGCTCATCTTCCCGGCCGACATCCTGGGCGCGGTCGTGGCGCTCACGCGACCACCCGAGACGTACGACATCTGGCCGTGGACACCGCCCGCCCTGATCGGCTACCTCTTCCTGCTGCTCTCACTCGCCCTGCGCGAGACCCGGCGCACCCTGGTCTCCGTCTGGCTGGCGACGGGCGCGGCGAGTCTGGCCCTGTATTGGATCTCGCCCGAGCGCAGCAACGGCAGCGCGCTGCTGCTGGTGATGCTCGGCGCCGTGGTGCTGGTGATCGGCGCGGCGGTACGGGAACGTGGCGTCGCGCAGCGCCGGCTGGCCGAACAGGAGACCATCAGCGAGGCCGAGCGGGCGCAGCGCACGCTGCTGGAGGAGCGCACCAGGATCGCCCGTGAACTGCATGACGTGGTCGCGCACCACATGTCGGTGATCACGGTGCAGGCGGACTCCGCCCCGTACCGGCTGGGCGGCCTTCCCGACGACGTCCGCGAGGAGTTCGAGTCGATCGCCGCGAGCGCGCGGGAGTCCCTCGGGGAGATGCGGCGGCTGCTGCTGGTGCTGCGCAGCGAGGGCACGGAGGGCGAGCGGGCACCGCAGCCGGGGCTGGACCGGCTGCAACAGCTGGTGGAGGCGACGGTACGGGCGGGGCTCCCGGCCGAGCTGTCACTGCCCGCCGGGCTGACGGGCCTGCCGCAGGCGGTCGACCTGTCCGCGTACCGGATCGTGCAGGAGGCCCTGGCCAACGTGGTCCGGCACGCGCCGGGTGCCCGGACCCGGGTGTCGGTCAGCTCCGACGGCGCGCATCTGACGGTGCTGATCGTCAACGGCCCGCCGGAGCAGGCGGGTTCGCCGCGCGAGCCGCTGGAGACGGCGGGGACGGGACACGGGCTGGTCGGGATGCGCGAGCGCGTACGGTTGACCGGCGGCACGCTGGACACCGGGCCGCTGCCGGACGGGGGTTTCCGGGTGGCCGCGCGGTTGCCGCTGCCACCGGCGACGCCGCCGGGTGCCCATCGCGCTTCCGCTGCCTCTCCCGTCCCGCCTCCGGAGGACTCTTGACCATCCGTGTGATCATCGTCGACGACCAGGCCATGGTGCGGGCGGGGTTCGCGGCGCTGCTCGCGGCACAGACCGATATCGATGTGGTCGGTGAGGCGCCGGACGGGCGCCGGGGCATCGACGTCAGCCGCCGGGTCCATCCGGACGTGGTGCTGATGGACGTCCGGATGCCCGAGATGGACGGACTGGCAGCGGCACGCGAGCTGCTGACCCCGCCGGTGGGCGTGGCGCACGTGCCGAGGGTGCTGATGCTGACCACGTTCGACGTCGACGACTACGTGTACGAGGCGCTGCGCGCCGGGGCGTCCGGCTTCCTGCTGAAGGACGCGCCGCCGGCGGACCTGATCTCGGCGGTACGGGTGGTGGCGGCGGGTGACGCGCTGCTCGCCCCGTCCGTGACCCGGCGCCTGATCGCGGACTTCGCCCGCCAACGGCCGTCCGGGGCGGGGCGCGGCGGGGCGGCGCTGCGGCTGAACGGGCTGACTCCGCGCGAGACGGAGGTGCTGGAGCTGATAGCCCGGGGGCTGTCGAACCAGGAGATCGCGGGGCATCTGGTGCTGGCGGAGCAGACGGTGAAGACGCACATCGGGCGGATACTCGCGAAGCTGGATCTGCGCGACCGGGCCCAGGCGGTGATCTTCGCGTACGAGGCGGGCGTGGTGGTACCGGGCGA
Source organism: Streptomyces sp. AW19M42 (assembly GCA_000470535.1). GTDB lineage: Bacteria > Actinomycetota > Actinomycetes > Streptomycetales > Streptomycetaceae > Streptomyces. The sequence continues at coordinate 9,751 of CBRG010000165.1, read as the reverse complement.
GGGGTGAGGCGCGCGTACGAACCGGGCGCGGTGGATGGCCGGGCCGTCCGGCGGCCGCTCTGTCCTCAACCGCCGAACGGGCTGGGGTCGCCGCACCCCCTACCCCGGTATCACCTCGCGGTTGGCCCCTCGGTGTGACGCCTCCGCACCCACCCTCTTCCTACCTTGCGTCCCGTCGCGCCGCACGGTGTGACGGGATCCGGCTCGGCCGGAGGGGGAGGGCCCGATGCGCCGTTACGCGAGGACCTTGGTGGCGGTCGCCCTGGCGACCACGGTGGTGGCCGGGACGGCCGGGTGGGCCTCCGGAAACGCCCAGCAGGCGCTGACCGGGCCCCCGCCCGGTACCGCCGCCTGGCGGGCGGACCAGGTGCTGGGCCGGGAGCTGCCCGACCCGGAGCGGGACGCGCCCGCCGAAGTGAGCGCGTTCTTCCGGGGGTTGAGCGACCAGGACCGGCAGACGCTGATCGCGCGGCATCCGCTCGTCGTCGGGAACCTCGACGGTGTGCCGGTCGAGCTGCGCTATCGGGCCAACGCCCGCGCGCTGAGGAGCGGTCACGATCCCCGGTACGCACATCTCGCCGCTGACCCGCACCGGCAGATCCTCGCGTTCGACCCGCGCGGCCGGGGTCAGGTGGCCGAGGTCTTCGGTGACCTGAGGGCCGCGTGGCAGGTGTCCGTGGTGGTGCCGGGCTCCGACATCGACGCCGGGACCTTCGACCGCCGCACCGATGTGTACGGCACCCCGGCCGGCATGGCCAGGTCCCTCTACGCGCAGACCGGGCGGGGCAGCGCCGTGATCGCCTGGGCCGGGTACACCACCCCCGTCGGGCTCGGCGTGGACGCGGCGACCGGTTCGCTCGCGGAGGCCGGGGCCGACCGGCTGACCCGGTTCGACGACGGGCTTACCGCCGACGGTGTGCCCGCGCCCGCCGTGTTCTGCCACAGCTACGGCTCCGTCGTCTGCGGCCTCGCCGCGTCCCGGCTGCGCGCCACGGATCTGGTCGTCCTCGGATCGCCGGGGATGCGCGCCGACACCGTCCGCGATCTGCACACCGATGCCCGGGTGTGGGCCGCCAAGGACCCCAGCGACTGGATCGACAAGGTGCCCCACGTCGAGTTCGCCGGGCTGGGCCATGGCGCCGACCCGGCCTCCGCCGCGTTCGGCGCCCGCCGGGTGCCCGCAGCGGACGCCCACGGACACACCGGGTACTTCGCTCCCGGAACCGAATCGCTGCACGTCTTCGCCGCGATCGCTGAAGGCGCGTACCCCAAGGGCCCGTTCCCCTCGGGCACGTAGGCGGAGGTCAGAGGCGTTGCCAGGCGGAACGGGCGGGTGGCGGACTGGACAAGCGGCCGGGGTGCCCCTCACGATGAGCGCTCACGATTGCAACTGTGCGGGGGCAAACGGCCGTTACGGCGAGCCCGGCTCACCGCCCAGGCGCTCCGCACCTCTTACCGGCACGGGAGAAACCTCGCCATGAGCTACGGCGATCCGAACAACCCCTACGGCGAGCAGCCTTCGCACGGCCTGGCCGGATACCCGCAGGGAACCCCGCAGGGCCTACCTCCCCAGTACGGCGTTCCCCCGCAGTACGGCCACCAGCAGCAGCCGTACGGGATGTACCCGCCGGCCGGGATGCCGGGCATGCCGGGGCAGGGCATGCCGCCGCTGGCCCACTGGGGGGAGCGGGTGGGGGCGTGGCTGCTCGACCTGATGATCATCGTGGCGCCGATGTACGCGCTGGGGCTCATCGACATCGTGAGGAGCGACGACCCGGCGACCGCGGACCCCGGGCCCTTCTTCGCGGCCGGCGTGGCCTACTTCCTCGTCATGGGCTTCTACCAGCTCTACCGGGAGGGCAGGTACGGCCAGACGACCGGCAAGAAGGTCCTCCGGATCAGCGTGCGCCGTCAGGCCGACGGAACGACGCTCGGTTTCGGCATGGCGTTCGTGCGCAAACTCGCGCACATAGTGGACGGCCTGCCGTGCTATCTCGGCTGGCTCTGGCCGCTCTGGGACGTCAGGAGGCAGACCTTCGCCGACAAGATGTGCTCCACCGTGGTCATCAAGGTGCCCAAGGGCTGATCGCGCCCGGCCGCCGGGCGCGATCAGCCGTCGCCGCTATTCGCGGGCGCTGGCGGTCGAGCTCATGTCCGGGTAGCGGTCCCCGGCGACCTGGCCGGCGACCGGCTCCAGCTGGGCCAGCTCCTGGGACGTCAGCGTGATCCGGGTGGCGCCGACGTTCTCCAGCAGGCGGCTGCTCCTACGGGTGCCCGGGATCGGCACCACGGCCAGTCCGTGCACCTGGGCGCGCTGCTGCACCCAGGCCAGCGCCACCTGGGCGGCGGTCGCCCCGTGAGCGGCGGCGATCTTGCGGACCGGCTCCAGCAGCCCTGCGTTCGTCTTCGCGTTGTCGCCGGTGAAGCGCGGCTGGAACTGCCGGAAGTCGTTCTTCGACAGGTCCTTGCCCGCGTCCGCGAAAGACCCGGCCAGAAAGCCCCGGCCGAGCGGCGAGTACGGCACGACGGTCACGCCGAGCTCCACGGCGGCGGGCACCGCGCTGCGCTCGCTGTCCCGGCTGAACAGCGACCACTCGGACTGGAGGGCGGCGATCGGGTGTACGGCGTGTGCCTCGCGCAGCTCCGCACCCGTCACCTCGCTGAGCCCGAGCTGCTTGACCTTGCCCTGCTGGACGAGCTCGGCCATGGCGCCCACGGACTCGGCCAGCGGCACGGCCGGGTCGCGGCGGTGCATGTAGTAGAGGTCGATCACGTCGGTGCCCAGCCGCCGCAGGCTGTTCTCGACGGCCTGCCGGATGTACGCGGGGTCGTTGCGGATGCCCCGGTAGTGCGGGTCGTCGTCCCGGCGCTCGATGGCGAACTTGGTGGCGAGGGTGATCTCGTCCCGGTGCGCCCCGACGAACGGCGCGATGAACGTCTCGTTGGCGCCGCTGCCGTAGATGTCCGCGGTGTCGAAGAGCGTGACACCGGCCGCCAGGGCGGTCTCCAGCGTCTCGCGCGCGGAGGCCTCGTCGGTGTCGCCGTAGAACTCGCTCATGCCCATGCAGCCGAGCCCCTGGACGCCGATCTGCGGGCCGCCCCTGCCGAGCTCCACGGTGGCGATCTTGTTGTCGGTCATCAGGTACTGGACCTCTCCGGCGCCCGTCGGGCGCCCGCGTAAAAGTCGATCTTGTGGTCGAGTACGGCGAGGGTGTCGTGGAGCTCCGCGATCCGCGTCCTCACGTCGCGGCGGGTCGCCTCCAGTAGTTCCTGCCGTTCCTCGAAGGTGTGGTCGCCCTCGCGCAGCAGCTCCGCGTAACGGACCATGTGGGCGACCGGCATGCCGGTCAGCCGCAGCTTGCCGACGAAGGTCAGCCAGTCCAGGTCACGGTTGGTGAAACGGCGCTGACCGGTGTGTGACCGGTCGACGTGCGGCATCAGTCCGATCCGCTCGTACCAGCGCAGCGTGTGTGCGGTGAGCCCGGTGAAGGCAACCACCTCGCTGATCGTGTACTGGTCCTGCCCCTCGGGGCGCGGGTGCGCCTTGGGGGCCGACACGCAGATATCGGTCCTCGTCGACGTCGTCGTGGTCTCCATCACCGTCATGCCTCCACGCTAGAACCTTGGAGTGCACTCGAAGCAAGCGCAACCGGAGCCGGGTTTCCGCCGGCGCGAGGCTAGTCTCGTACCCATGCAGAGCCTGGCGATGATCGAGAACTGGCCCGTGCCCACCGCGGCGGCGGCCGTCGTACGAGCGGACGGCACCGTCCTCGGCCGGCACGGTCCTGGCGGCCACCGCTTCCCGCTCGCCTCCGTCACCAAGCCGCTCGCCGCCTACGCGGCGCTGGTGGCGTACGAGGAGGGCGCGGTCGAGCTCGACGAGCCGGCGGGCCCCGAGGGGTCCACGGTCCGCCACCTGCTCGCCCACACCAGCGGCCTCGCCTTCGACGAGCGCCGGGTGACGGCCCCGCCCGGCACCCGGCGGCTGTACTCCAACGCGGGCTTCGAGGTGCTCGGGGACCATATCGCCAAGGCCACCGGCATCCCGTTCCCGGAGTACGCCCGCCAGGCGGTCCTGGAGCCCCTGCGCATGACCGCGACCGCCCTGGACGGCTCGCCCGCCCGCGACGGCGTCTCCACCGTCGACGACCTGGCCCGGTTCGCGGCCGAGGTGCAGGCCCCCCGCCTCCTCGACCCGCGCACGGTGCTGGAGGCGCAGAGCGTCGTGCACCCCGGACTGAAGGGCGTCCTGCCCGCCTACGGCCACCAGAACCCCAACGACTGGGGCCTCGGCTTCGAGATCCGGGACTCCAAGTCCCCGCACTGGACCGGCGCGAACTCCTCCCCCGCGACCTTCGGGCACTTCGGTCAGTCCGGCACGTTCCTGTGGATCGACCCGGTCGCGGGGGCGGCCTGCGTGGCGCTCACCGACCGGCCCTTCGGACCGTGGGCGGCCGAGGTCTGGACGCCGTTCACGGACGCGGTGCTGGCCGAGCTGGCGGCGTGACCGGTCCGGCACCGGACGCGGCGGCCAGGCGCTACGCCGACACGCGTCCGGCGTACCGCTGGGTCCAGCCGGTCCCGGTGTCGGCGGTGAGCACCACGTCGTAGTAGCCGTCCTCCGTGGGCCAGTGCACGACGGTGGAGGCGCCGCCCGGGACGGTGTACTTCCGGGTGCCGCCGAGATAGTCGTTGGCCTCCAGGGTGTAACGGACGGGATGCCTGCCGTCGTTGTGCAGTCTGAGCCCGACCACGGGGCGTCTGCCCCTGACCAGCTCCGCGTCGACGCGCGGAATGCCGATGTGCTTCTTGCCCTCGCTCCTCCCGCCCGCGGGGATCAGCTGTCCGGCGAAGGAACGCAGGAAGCCGTCGGGCCCGTAGACGGAGAAGGCGTACCTGCCGTCGGTCCTCGTCGCGTCCCAGGTGTACGAGCGGGGGGCCGCCGCGGTCACCGTGTACGGCGTGTTGTCGAAGGCGAGGTACCGGTCGGGGAAGACCTGGAGGCTCACCGCCTTGCCCGCCGGGCCCCCGGCCAGCGTCATCGACGCGGTCACCGTGCCCGCGGAGCGGTCCTCGGTGAGGGTGGCGTGCGGGTGGAAGGTGAGGGCCCGCGGCTTCATCCTGTTCCGCGACGGGTCCGGCGGGGTCCCGGTGACCGGGTCCGCGATGACGACCGGCCCGGGGCGCGGGTACGCGAAGTCGATCGCGCTGGTCAGGTCGCCCGCGACGGACCTGCGCCAGTCGGTGATGTTCGGGCAGGTGAACGGCTTGCCCAGGACGGCGGCCCAGGTCTCCAGGAACTTCACGGTCGAGGTGTGGTCGAACACCTCGGAGGCGACATAGCCGCCCCGTGTCCACGGCGAGACCAGCACCATCGGCACCCGGGGGCCGAACCCGTACGGAGTGGTGCCGGAGAACTCACCGGCCGTGCCCGGCTCCGGGCGCGGGGGCAGCACATGGTCGAACTTTCCGTCGTTCTCGTCGTAGGTGATGATCACCAGGGTGTGGTTCCAGATCTCCTCGTTGCTCTGGAGCGTCTTGAGGACCTTGTTCATGTAGCGCTCGCCGTGCACGGTGTCGAAGCCCGGGTGCTCGCTCCACGCGGCGGGCATCACCACCCAGGAGACCTCGGGAAGCGGGTGCTCCGCCCCCGGCTCGCAGGCGGCGATCAGGTCGCGGAGCACCGCGTCGAGGTTCGCCTCCGAGTCGTCGTTGGGCGTGGTGGCACCCTCGTATACGAAGGAGTTGGCCTTCCAGATCCTGCCGGTGCCCGGTTCGAGGTCGGCCGCCTGCGCCGTGCGGGGGTCGAACGACGTGAAACCGTTGGTGACGTTGCAGCCGTACTCACCGACAAAGCCGCTCTGGAGGCTGCCGCCGACGCCGTTGCCGCTGTTGTCGGAGTAGACCCGCCAGCCGATGCCGGCCTGCTGGAGCTGCTCGGGGACCGTGGTCCAGCTGCGGCTGTAGTCGTTCTGCCTGGCGTTGCTGGTCTCGCCGCCCGCGGAACCGGTCATCAGGTAGTAGCGGTTCGGGATGGTCGGGCCGTGCAGCGAGCAGAAGTTCATGTCGCAGACGGTGTACTGGGAGGCGAGCGAGTACATCCACGGCATGTAGTCAGGCGTGTAGTACCACATGCAGTGGTCGCCCTTGTCCTTCACCCAGGTGTTCCAGCGCCCGCCGTTGGCGCCGTAGAAGCTGTGGTTGTCGCTCCAGGTGGCGGTCGACTCGGCGGGCGGCACGATGGCGCCGGTCGCGTCGCGCTGCTGGAAGACGTCGGTGCCGTCCTGGAATCTGAGGACCTGCTTGTCGTGATGCCCGCGTACACCCGGCAGCTGGCCGAGGTAGTGGTCGAAGGACCGGTTCTCCTGCATCAGGATCACCACATGCTTCAGATCGGAGATGTCGCCGTGGAAGCCCTTGGGCAGGACGTACTCGGCCGCACTGGCCTGTGTCCCGGCGACCGCTTCCGCGACCGGACCGGCCGCCACCGCACCGAGTGCGACGGCGGCCGTCTGGAGCATCCGGCGTCGGGTGATACGGGGTTCCCGGGCGGGGCTCACAGTGTTTTCGGTGGTGAGAGTCATCAGGGGGGCCTCTGGGGGAGAGTGATTCGGGGGCAGATGGCGGCGCGTGCCTGCGAAATCTAGGCCGCCGGGGCGAACGGCGGGCGAACCATGGCCGTACTCCTCACTCCTGAGACGCCAGCAGATGATCTCTCGCCGATTCGCCGGTCGGGACTTACCGGGGCCAAGATGCCCACTGGCCGCGTCCGACCGGTAGTACGAGATGACGAATGGCCGATACCCTCCCCCGCCATGACCGACATAGTGCGTGCCGCCGCTTCCGACGTCCCGGCGCTCGCCGCCGTACTCGCCGGCGCCTACGCAGATGACCCCGTCTGGTCCTGGCTGATGCCGCACGACCGGGACCGGCGGCTGCGGCTGCTGTTCACCGCGCACCTCGCCCAGCAGATCCCGGCGGGCCGGGTGTGGACCGACCGGGACCGCACGGTGGCGGCGGTGTGGGCGGAGCCCGGCCGGTGGAAGCTCCCGGCGCGCTACCTGCTGCGCAACGCGGGCACGCTGCTGCGCGCCGGACGGGCCCAACTACCCAGGACCGCACGGCGGTTGCGCGCGCTGGAGCACCGCCATCCGGCCGGCCCCGCGCACTGGTACGTCGAGTACATCGGCACCCACGCCGACGCACGCGGCACCGGGCGCGGATCACGGGTGCTGGGCGGGCTGCTGGAACGGGCGGACGCGGACGGGCGGCCGGTGTTCCTGGAGTCGAGCAACCGGCGCAACCTGACGTTCTACGAACGGCACGGATTCACCGTGCACGAGGAGATGACGTTTCCGGCCGGGCCGCCGATGTGGGCGATGTGGCGCCGGGAGGCCGCCCGGACAGAACCCGGCGCCGCTCCCGGCACGAGCGGATGACGTCGCCCGAGCGAGAGGCACGAGGGTCCGCATGGGCGTTTACGAGCGGCTGTTCGTGCCCAGATCCTCGCCCTGCCCGCAGTGCGGTTCGCGGGCGGACCTGGTGATCCAGTTCCACTTCGGGGCCGTGTGGCTGCACAGGTTCCGGTTCGGGGACACGATCGCGTGGTCGGACACGGCCAAGGGGTCCCCGAGGACGGGGCGCTTCGAGATCCCCGGCTATCCGGAATGGTGCGAGGTGTGCGGCCTGGACAACGAGGACCTCTACGTCGTGGAGTTCGACGGTGATGTGATCGTCGGCCACCGCAGGGCCGTCGAAGAGGACATGGAGAGGTTCGAATGGTGACGGGCCGGCCTGCGGACACCTCCGGCCGCCGGCTCCCGGATCACCCCGGCAGCTCCCAGACCAGCACCTCGGCGGGCACGCCCGCGACCAGCTCAAGCCCTTCCTCCCCGGCGATCCGCGCCGAATCGCCCGGCGACAGCGCCTCGTCACCGATCCGCACCTCTCCGGCGACCACGTGCACGTACACCCGCGGCGAATCCGGCAGCGCCGTGCGCTCGCCCTCCCCCAGCCGCCGGACATGGAGCATCGCGCCCGCCTCCGGGAGGGCGTACGGGGTGGAGTCGGCGATGCCGGGGACGGTCGTGTACGAGGGCTCGCCGCCCGGCTCCAGTGGTGCGAGCCACATCTGGAGGAAGGTCAGTGGGGTGTCCCCGTCGTTGCGTTCGACGTGCCTGACCCCGCCCGCCGCGCTGAGGTGCTGGACGTCCCCGGCCCGTACGACCGTGGCGTGGCCGGCGGAGTCGCGGTGGGTCAGCTCCCCCTCCACCACCCAGGTCACGATCTCCGTGTGGCTGTGCGGGTGCTCGTCGAAGCCCGCGCCGGGGGCGAGGCGTTCCTCGTTGCAGGCGAGGACCGGGCCGAAGCGGAGGTTGTCCGGGTCGTAGAAGGTGCCGAAGGAGAAGGAGTGCCGGGACTCGATGCCGGCCGCCTCGTCCCCGCCCCTGAAGCGGTCGCCCGAGCGACGTACGGAAATCACCCGCCCCACGGTAGCCCGCACCGCTCGGCCCGGGGTCCGGCCCACCGCGCCGCTGCCCGGCGCAACGACCCGCGGACCGCCCCGCCCCTCCGGGCAGCTGTCCGGATAGGGCAGTCTTGTGTCCGTGCCCCGACCCGATCCTGAGCAGCCCGCTGCGAACGACGCCCATCTCCATGCCGCGACGCTGAAGCGTCTGGAGCAGTCCTCCGGCCGGCTGGCCGCGAACGCGATCGCCCGCATGGACGAGTCACTGCCCTGGTACCGGGCCATGCCACCGGAGAACCGGTCCTGGATCGGCCTGGTCGCCCAGGCCGGCATCGCCGCCTTCACCGAGTGGTTCCGGCATCCGGAGACCCCGCAGGCCATCTCCACCGATGTCTTCGGTACGGCTCCGCGCGAGCTGACCCGGGCGATCACGCTGCGCCAGACCGTCGAGATGGTGCGCACGACGATCGAGGTCATGGAGGCCGCGATCGACGAAGTAGCCGCGCCCGGCGACGAGTCGGTGCTGCGTGAGGCGCTGCTCGTCTACGCCCGCGAGATCGCCTTCGCGACCGCCCAGGTGTACGCCCAGGCCGCCGAGGCCCGGGGCGCCTGGGACGCCCGGCTCGAATCGCTCGTGGTGAACGCGGTGCTGTCCGGGGAGGCCGACGAGGGCGCCGTGTCCCGGGCCGCCGCGCTCGGCTGGAGCTCCCCCGAGCACGTCTGCGTGCTGCTCGGAACGGCACCGGACGGCGACAGCGAACTGACCGTGGAGGCGATCAGGCGGGCCGCCCGGCACGCCAAGCTCCAGGTGCTGACCGGGGTGCTAGGCAGCCGCCTCGTCGTCATCGCGGGCGGCAGCGACAATCCGCTCCAGGTCGCGAAGGCGCTGATCGGGCCGTACGCGGCGGGTCCGGTCGTCGCCGGTCCCGTGGTGCCCGACCTGCTGGCGGCCACCCGCTCCGCACAGGCGGCGGCCGCCGGGCTCAAGGCGTGCAGCGCCTGGCAGGACGCCCCCCGGCCGGTACTGGCGGACGATCTGCTGCCGGAGCGCGCGATGGCGGGCGACCCGGCCGCGCGGGACCAGTTGGTAGAGGAGATCTACAGACCGCTCGAAGAAGCGGGTTCTGCCCTCCTGGAGACGCTGAGTGTGTATCTGGAACAGGCGAGCAGCCTCGAAGGAGCCGCCAGGATGCTCTTCGTCCACCCCAACACCGTGCGCTACCGGCTGCGACGTGTGACAGACGTCACCGGCTGGGGGCCGGCGGGGGGGCGCGCCGCGCCCCC
>CBRG010000164.1 GCA_000470535.1 Streptomyces sp. AW19M42 | reverse complement strand
CCCGCCGCAGGTCTCACTTGCGGTACAGCTCCTCGATCTCCGCCGCGAAGTCCCGGGAGATCGCGTCCCGCTTCAGCTTCAGCGACGGGGTCAGATGACCGCGCGCCTCGGTGAAGTCCACCGGCAGCACGGTGAACTTCCGGATCGACTCCGCGCGGGAGACGAGCCGGTTGGCCTCGTCGACCGCGCGTTGAAGCGTGGTGTGCAGTTCCTCGTCGTGGATCAGGTCGCGCACCGGGACGCCCTCCTTCTTCCGCATCCGGCGCCAGTGGGACAGCCCGTCCGGCTCCAGGGTGATCAGGGCGGTGATGAAGGACCGGTTGTCGCCGACCACCATGCACTGGCTGACCAGCGGATGGGCGCGCAGCCAGTCCTCCAGCGGGGCCGGGGTGACGTTCTTGCCGCCCGAGGTGATGATGATGTCCTTCTTGCGGCCGGTGATCGTGAGGTAGCCGTCCTCGTCGAGCGCGCCCAGGTCCCCGGTGGCGAACCAGCCGCCGTCGAGCGCGGGAACGGGCGCACCGCGTTCGGCGTCCCAGTAGCCCTGGAAGACCTGGCCGCCGCTGAGCAGCACCTCGCCGTCCGGCGCGATGCGGACGGCGGTGCCCGGCAGCGGCCAGCCGACCGTGCCCAGGCGCGGTCTGAGGGGCGGGGTCACGGTGGCGGCCGCGGTGGTCTCCGTCAGGCCGTAGCCCTCGAAGATCTCGATGCCGGCGCCCGCGTAGAAGGCGGCGAGCCGGCTGCCGAGCGGGGAGCCGCCGCAGATCGCGTACCGGACCTGGCCGCCGAGAGCGGCCCTGATGCGGCGGTAGACCAACGGGTCGTAGAGCGCGCGGGCCGCCCGCAGACCGAGTCCGGGGCCCGGTCCGGTGCCGTGTTCCGCGGCCTCGACGGCCCGGCCGTAGCGCTGGGCGATCCGGGCGGCCCGGTCGAAGGACGAGGCGCGGCCCATCTTCTCCGCGGTGGCCCGGCCGGTGTTGTACACCTTCTCCAGGACGTACGGGATGGCCAGCAGGAACGACGGCCTGAAGCCGGCCAGGTCCGCGAGCAGGTCGTCCGTCTGGATGGACGGGGCGTGGCCGAGCCGGACCCTCGCGCGCAGGCAGCCGATCGCGACCATCCGGCCGAAGACGTGCGACAGCGGCAGGAACAGCAGGGTGGACGCGGGGTACTTGCTGACCGACTTGAACACCGGGTGCAGCAGCTCGATGGCGTTGTCGACCTCGGCGAAGAAGTTGCCGTGGGTCAGCACACAGCCCTTGGGGCGGCCGGTGGTGCCCGAGGTGTAGATGAGGGTGGCGGGGGTCTCCGGTTCCAGCGTGGCGCGACGGGCCGCCACGGCGTCGTCGGGGACGTCCCGGCCGGCCGCCTTCAGCCGCCCCAGTACGCCCGTGTCGAACTGCCAGAGGTGGGCGAGGCCGCCGAGCTGCTTGCGTTCCTGGCTGATGACGCGGCCCTGCTCCGCCGTCTCGACCGCGCAGGCGGCCGCGCCCGAGTCCTGGAGTATCCAGCGGGCCTGGAAGGCGGAGGAGGTCGGGTAGATGGGAACGGTGACCAGGCCGGCGGCCCACGCCGCGAAGTCCAGCAGCGTCCACTCGTACGTCGTACGGGCCATGATCGCGATGCGGTCGCCGCCCCGCAGCCCTTCCGCGATCAGACCCTTGGCGACGGCGTGCACCTCGCCCGCGAACTCCGCCGCCGTCACGTCCTGCCAGCTGCCGTCCTGCTGCTTGCGGCTGAGGACGGCGTCGGCCGGGGCCTCGCGGGCGTTGTCGAACGGGATCTCCGCGAGCGAGCCGCGGCGGACGGGCGGGGCGAACGCCGGTACGGAGACCTGCTGGACAGTGCCGTCGGCGGCCCTGACCCTGGTCGGCTCGACCAGGACGGGCGCGGTGGTGGTGGCGGGTGGCGTGGACACGTGCGGCTCCTCGGGCATCGGGGTCGGACGGGGTCGGTACGGGTCGGGCGCGGGTACGCCTCAAGCCCGGTACGGGTCGGGCCCAGTACGTGTCAGGGGCGTTCGAGGATCGCTGTGACCCCCTGGCCGCCGGCCGCGCAGATCGAGATCAGCCCGCGTCCCGGGGCGTCCCGCTCCGCGAGGAGCTTGGCGAGGGTGGCGACGATCCGGGCGCCCGTCGCGGCGAACGGATGCCCGGTGGCGAGCGAGGAGCCGGCCACGTTGAGCTTCTCCCGGTCGACGGGGGCCAGGCCCGCCTTCTCCCAGGCGGCCAGCGTGGCGAGCACCTGCGAGGCGAAGGCCTCATGGACCTCGAAGAGGTCGAAGTCCTCGACGCCGAGACCGGCCCGCTCCAGCAGCCTCGGCACGGCGTACGCGGGCGCCATCAGCAGTCCGTCCTCGCCGCCCACGTAGTCCACCGCGGCGGTCTCGTACAGCGAGAGGTAGGCCAGCGGTTCCAGACCGTGCCGCTCGGCCCACTCCTCGCTCGCCAGTAGCACCGTCGCCGCGCCGTCCGTGAGCGGGGTGGAGTTGCCCGCGGTCATCGTCGCGTCCGGGTGGTCCGCGCCGAACACCGGCTTCAGGGTGGCGAGTTTCTCCACCGTGGAGCCGGGACGCAGGTTCTGGTCCCGGTCCAGACCCACGTACGGGACGACGAGGTCGTCCAGGAATCCCCGCTCGTAGGCGGCGGCGAGGCGCTGGTGGCTGGTGGCGGCGAGCAGGTCCTGGTCCGCGCGGGCGATGTCCCACTGCCGGGCGGTGACCGCCGCGTGGTCGCCCATCGAGAGGCCGGTGCGCGGTTCCGCGTTGCGCGGGATGTCCGGGACGAGATGGCGGGGACGTACGCCCGCGAGGGTCTTCGCCCGGCCGCCCGTCGACTTCGCGCGCCGCGCCGACAGCAGTAGCCTGCGCAGCTCGTCGTTGACGCCGAGGGGCGCGTCGCTCGTGGTGTCCGCGCCGCCCGCGACCGCCGAGTCGACCGCCCCGAGCATGATCTTGTTGGCGGCCGCGATGACGGCCTGGAGACCGGTGCCGCAGGCCTGCTGGATGTCGTACGCGGGGGTGCGCGGGTCGAGCCGTGACCCGAGCACGGTCTCCCGGGCCAGGTTGAAGTCCCGGCTGTGCTTGAGGACCGCGCCGGCGGCGAACTCCCCGACCCGCTGCCCCTGGAGCCCGAACCGCTCGACCAGTCCGTCCAGCGCGGCGGTGAGCATCTGCTGGTTGGAGGCCTGCGCGTACGGCCCGTCGGAGCGGGCAAAGGGGATACGGCTGCCGCCGATGACCGCGACCCTGCGGGGCTGCGGGAGTGCGAGGGGGATCAACTCGACCAACTCATCTCGACCAACTCCTGACTCTTGAGTAACCTTACTCTGGAGTAAATCTAAGACCGAGCAGGGAGTCTGGACAATGGCCGACCGCTATCTGCACTTCGCCGGCACAGCGACCGGCCGGTTCCTGACCCGGCGGATCGGCCTGCCGCAGCCCGCACCGCTGCGCCGCTGGTCGCCGGAGGCCCCGTCGCTCACCGGCCCCGTCCTCCACCTCACCGCCGGGGACTCCACCGTGACCGACGAGCTCGGCGCCGTCCTCACCGCGACCGGCCTGGAGGTCAGGGCGGGCGCCGACCGGCCGGCCGCGCTCGTCCTGGACGCCACGGCCGTCGACACCGCCGCCGGGCTCGGGGCCGTGCACGGCGCACTGCACCCCGTCGTCCGCTCCCTCGCACCGGGTGGTCGCGTCGTCGTCCTCGGCGTGCGGCCGTCCCCGGACGACCACCACCAGGCCGCCGCCCAGCAGGCCATCGAAGGCTTCGTACGCTCACTCGGCAAGGAGATAGGCAAGGGATCGACCGCGCAGCTGGTCCGCGTCGTGCCCGGCGCGGTCGCCGGCGCGGAATCCACTCTGCGCTTCCTGCTGTCGCCCCGGTCCGCGTACATCAGCGGCCAGGTCGTCGAGGTGACCTCGGCCGCCCCCGGCCCGGTCGACGACTGGGCCGCCCCGCTCGCCGGACGCACCGCGCTGGTCACCGGGGCGGGGCGCGGCATCGGCGCCTCGGTCGCCTCCGTGCTCGCCCGGGACGGCGCCCACGTCATCTGCCTGGACGTCCCGCAGGCGCGCGAGGACCTGGAGCGCACCGCCGCCCGGCTCGGCGCGACCGCCCTGCCGCTGGACATCACCGCGGCCGACGCGGCGGCCCGGATCACCGCCGCCGCCCCGGACGGCCTCGACATCCTCGTCCACAACGCCGGCATCACCCGCGACCGGCGGCTCGCCAACATGGCCGCCGACCGCTGGGCTCCGGTCATCGACGTCAACCTCGACAGCGTCCTGCGCACCACGGACGCGCTGCTGAAGACCGGCACGGTCAACCGCGGCGGCCGGATCGTCGCCACCGCCTCCATCTCGGGGATCGCCGGCAACAACGGCCAGACCAACTACGCGGCGAGCAAGGCCGGCATCATCGGGCTGGTCCGCTCGCTCGCCCCGCGCGCGGAGGCCGACCACGGCGTCACCGTCAACGCGGTCGCCCCCGGCTTCATCGAGACGAAGATGACCGCCGCCGTGCCGCTCTTCGTCCGCGAGGCGGGCCGCCGGATGAACTCGCTCTCGCAGGGCGGGCTCCCGGTCGACGTGGCCGAGACGACCGCCTGGTTCGCCCAGCCCGCGTCGAGCGCCGTCAACGGCCAGGTCGTCCGGGTCTGCGGCCAGAGCCTGCTGGGGGCGTGACCCGGTGCCGAGCCTGATCCTGTCGCTGGCGCGCGGAGCCGCCACGTCCCCGTTCAAACGGCCCGGCCGCCCGGACGCCGTACTGCCGGCCGACCGCGCGACCAGCCCCGCCACGCCCCCCGCGGCCGGTCCGCTGGCCGCGTACCGCAGGATCTGCGGCTTCACGGAGCCGGACGCCCTGCCGGTCACCTACCCCCACGTCCTGGCCTTCCCGCTCGCGATGCGGCTGATGACCCGGCGCCGCTTCCCGCTGCCGGTCACCGGACTCGTCCACACCTGGATCGAGATCACCGCACACCGGGCCCTGCACCCGACGGATGCACTCGAACTGACGGTGTACGCAGCTGAGTTGACGCCACACCGGCGCGGCACCGAGGTCACGGTGGTCACCGAGGCCCGGCTCTCGGGCGAGCTGGTGTGGGAGTCCCGCAGCGGCTACCTGTCCCGTCATGCGACACGTGCGGGCACGGCCCCGGCTCCCACCGCTCCCGGACCGGCGCTCCCCGCCGTCGCCGAGTGGCGGCTCCCCGCAGACCTGGGACGGCGCTACGGAGCCGCGTCGGGCGACCGCAACCCCATCCACCTGTATCCGGTGACGGCACGGCTGTTCGGCTTCCCGCGCACCATCGCGCACGGCATGTGGACCGTGGCCCGCTGCCTCGCGCAGACCCCGCGGCCACACCTGATCCACACGGTACGGGCCGACTTCAGGGCACCCGTCCTGCTGCCAGGCACCGTCACCTACGCCTCCGACGGCACCGGCTTCCAGCTCCGCGACGGCGCGGGCGACGACGCCCGCGTCCACCTCACCGGGACGGCGGCTGCCAGGAGCGGCCGTTCATGAGGTTCTCCAGGCCCGCCCAGGAGAAGTTCATCAGGGTGGACGCCGCCTCCTTCGCCGAGACACCCGGGGTCTCGTTCGCCCAGCCGGCGAGCGATTCCGCGGCGCCCACCAACGCCTGCGCGAGCCCCGCCACGTCACGGTCGGGGAGCGCCGGGTCGTGGTGGGCCTCGCGGGCCGCCGCCCCGATCAGACCCGTCACGAACGCAACGATCTCGTCGCGCATCACGCTCACCTCGGTGGCGAACGGCTCCCCGTGCGTACGCGCCTGCCGGTAGAGCACCGCCCAGCCGTCCGGGTTCTCCGCCGTGTGCGTGAAGAACGCCCGCAGCCCGGACCACAGTTGCCGGTCGGCGGGCAGCCCCGGCTCCGCCCCCGCCTGTACGGCCGCGAGCAGCTCGCGCGCCTCGCGCCGGATGCACGCGGTGAACAGCTCGTCCTTTGAATTCAGGTACAGGTACACCAGCGGCTTGGACACCCCGGCCAGCTCGGCGATCTCGTCCATGGAGGCGGCCCGGTAGCCGCGCCGCCCGAACGTCCGCACCGCGGCGTCCATCATCTGCTGCTCGCGCACGGCGCGCGGCATCCGTTTGCCCTTCACAGCACCCATGCCGGACTCCTCCCGCCCCGCTGCACTACTCCCCGGTAAGAGTACGGCGCGTTCGCAAAACGGCTGTGCCTCGTACCCAGGTGCGAGGGTACGGGGCACAGCCGTTGGGGACCGCGTGGATCAGGCGGGAACGGGCACCTTGGCGGGCTCGCTGTCCTGGGCCTCGGCCTCGTCGACCGCGGAGGCAGAGGCCGAGTTGTACAGGTCGTGGTCGAGGATCTTCTCGCGCGCCGAGACGAGGACCGGGACCAGCGCCTGGCCCGCGACGTTCGTTGCCGTCCTCATCATGTCCAGGATCGGGTCGATGGCCATCAGCAGGCCGACGCCCTCCAGCGGGAGGCCCAGCGTCGACAGCGTCAGGGTCAGCATGACCGTGGCGCCGGTGAGCCCCGCGGTGGCCGCCGAGCCGATCACCGAGACGAACGCGATGAGGATGTAGTCACCGACACCCAGCTGGACGTCGAAGATCTGCGCGATGAAGATCGCGGCCAGCGCCGGGTAGATCGCGGCGCAGCCGTCCATCTTGGTCGTCGCACCGAACGGGACCGAGAAGGAGGCGTACTCCTTCGGCACGCCGAGGCGCTCGGTGACCTGCTGGGTGACCGGCATGGTGCCGACCGAGGAGCGTGAGACGAAGCCGAGCTGGATCGCGGGCCAGGCGCCCTTGAAGAACTGGAGCGGGCTGACCTTGGCGACGGTGGCCAGGAGCAGCGGGTAGACGCCGAACATCACCAGGGCGCAGCCGATGTAGACGTCTGCGGTGAACGTCGCGTACTTGCCGATCAGGTCCCAGCCGTAGTCCGCGATCGCGTAGCCGATGAGGCCGATGGTGCCGATCGGGGCGAGCCGGATGACCCACCACAGGGCCTTCTGGAGGAGCTCCAGGATGGCTTCGCTGAGGTTGAGGATCGGCTGGGCCCTCTCGCCGAGCTGCAGGGCGGCGATACCGGCGACGGCTGCCATGAAGACGATCTGGAGGACGTTCAGGTCGGTGAACGGGGTGATCACGTTCTCCGGGATGATGCCGGTCAGGAAGTCGAGCCAGGAGCCGGCCTGCTCGGGGGCCTTGCCGTCCTTCGGCGTGAGGCCGGTGCCGGAGCCCGGGTTGGTGATCAGGCCGATCGCGAGGCCGATGGCGACCGCGATCAGGGAGGTGATCATGAACCACAGGACGGTGCGGCCCGCCAGCCTGGCGGCGTTGTTGACCTTGCGCAGGTTGGTGATCGACACCAGGATCGCGAAGAAGACGAGGGGCGCGACGGCCAGCTTCAGCAGCTGGACGAAGATGTGGCCGACCTTGTCGAGCGTGGTGTAGAGCCAGCCGATGTCCTGGCTGCGGGCGAGCCAGCCGAGCAGTACGCCGAGGACGAGACCGGCGACGATCTGGGCCCAGAACGGGACCTTGGGTTTGCGGAAACCGGAGCCGGAGGGCTCGTCGGTGGTGGCGGACGCGGGGTTCGCGGACACGGACACACTCCAGATGTGACACATCGGGACGCACGGGGACGATGTGCGGAGGGGACGGGGGTGCGGCGCCCGCGTCAGAGGCGGCGCCGCTGCATGATGCCGTTCAGACGTTGCGGCAACAGACCGCGGACATACAGCGGCAGAGATCGACATGCAGGCGCGCCACGAGCGGGATGCTCGCGGCAGGTCGGAGGCGCACAGCTGTCTTCATGCCGAACACGTTAACACTTGAACTTTGAGAACCTCAAAGGTCTTCTTTGGGCCCGAAACGGCCCGGAGGAGCGCCTCGTCGCGAGCCGGCGCCCCCAACTGGCCCTGGACGCACGAAAACCCCAGTACAGGAGCGTTCGCTCCGGCGCCGGGGTTTCGGGAAGAATTGGTACGGGTGTGAGGTAGCTTACATCTCCCTTACTGGGTGACGCTGTCCTCGCGGGTCCGGTTCGCCTCAAGCCGGGCCTTCGTCCGGTCGACCTTGGAGACGATCTGCTCGGACATCTCGTCGCGCTGCTTGCGCAGCAGCACGTAGCTGAGCGGCGCGGAGAGCACGAGGGCGAGCAGGATGACCCAGATGATGTTCGAGCCCCCCGCTCCGGAGGGCAGCAGCCCGTAGTTGACGGCCACGGCGGCGAGCGCGAAGCAGCCGACGAAGATACTGAGACGCATCGCGGTGTACCGGATCATTGCGCTCGGCTTTGCAGCGGACACAGCTCGCCTTCTCTCTACGTGACAGTCCTGCCCGTCCAGTGAAGCATGCCCCGTAATCGAGCGGTTCGGAGGGCTCCGCCAAGGGGCCGCCCGGCGCACCTGGGCCACCGCTCTCAGCCGAGCGGCAGCAGCATGATGATGTCGTCGCGGTCGTCCCCGTCGGCCACCCGGATCGCCCCCGGCACCCGCCCGACCTCCTTGTAGCCGCAGGCGCCGTAGAACCGGTCGGCACCCGTGCCGCCTCGGCAGGTGAGCCGGATGGCCTCGATGCCCTCGATGGAGCGCGCGGCGTCGGCGGCCGCGGCCATCAGGTCGCGCCCGAAGCCCCTGCCCTGGTGGCGGGGGTGGACCATCACGGTGTAGAGCCAGACCCAGTGCTCCATCAGCCGGTGCGTGTTGCGGGCCAGGAAGGCGGTGGCGGCGACGGCACCCTCCTCGTCGTAGCCGACGAGGAGCCGGGTGCGCTCCTCGGTGATGGCGATGAGGTGCTTGAGCAGTTCGGGCCGGACGTCCTCGGCGGTGACGGGCGGTACGTAGCCCACCGCGCCGCCCGCGTTGGACACCTCGACCCAGAGCGCGGTGATGCCGTCCCGCAGCGACCTGTCAAAGGGAGGGTCCAGCTCAAAGGTAAGCGTCATACGGCCAGATTAACCATTACGCGCGCTGCCCTCAATTCCGTTCCGGGAACCCGGTCCGCCACGCGAGAAAGCTCCGGCCGGGGACGGCGGCCGGAGCTTTCGTGGAGCAGTACAGCACTGTGCGCGCCAGGGGCGCGCGCCGGGTCAGACCCGCATGGGCTGCGGCGACTCGCGCCGATCCGCGTCCGGGCCCGGGTACTCGCGGAGGATCTCGTACCGGGTGTTGCGCTCGACGGGCCGGAAGCCGGCGTCGCGGATCAGGTCCAGCAGGTCCTCACGGCCGAGCTTGTTGGGCGTGCCGTAGTTGTCCGCGTCGTGCGTGATCTTGTACTCGACGACCGAGCCGTCCATGTCGTCCGCGCCGTGCTGGAGCGCGAGCTGGGCGGTCTGCACGCCGTGCATCACCCAGAAGACCTTGACGTGCGGGACGTTGTCGAAGAGCAGCCGGGAGACCGCGAAGGTCTTGAGCGCCTCCGCGCCGGTCGCCATCGTCGTCCGCGCCTGGAGCCTGTTGCGGACCTTGCCGTCCTTCATGTCCACGAAGTCGTGCTGGTAGCGCAGCGGGATGAAGACCTGGAAGCCGCCGGTCTCGTCCTGGAGCTCACGCAGCCGCAGCACGTGGTCGACGCGGTGACGGGGCTCCTCGATGTGTCCGTACAGCATCGTCGCCGGGGTCTTGAGGCCCTTCTCGTGCGCGAGCCGGTGGATCCGCGACCAGTCCTCCCAGTGGGTGGCGTGGTCCACGATGTGCTGACGGACCTCCCAGTCGAAGATCTCCGCGCCGCCGCCGGTCAGCGACTCCAGACCGGCCTCGATCAGCTCGTCGAGGATCTCGGAGGCGGAGAGCCCGGAGATGGTCTCGAAGTGGTGGATCTCGGTGGCGGTGAACGCCTTGAGGGAGACCTCCGGCAGTGCTTCCTTCAGCGCGCTCAGCGAACGCGGGTAGTAGCGCCACGGCAGGGTGGGGTGCAGCCCGTTGACGATGTGCAGCTCGGTGAGGTTCTCGCCCTGCATCGCCTTCGCGAGGCGGACGGCCTCCTCGATGCGCATCGTGTACGCGTCCTTCTCGCCCGGCTTGCGCTGGAACGAGCAGTACGCGCACGACGCGGTGCACACGTTCGTCATGTTGAGGTGACGGTTGACGTTGAAGTGGACGACGTCGCCGTTCTTGCGTGTGCGCACCTCATGGGCCAGACCGCCGAGCCAGGCCAGGTCGTCGGACTCGTAGAGCGCGACCCCGTCCTCACGGGTCAGCCGTTCGCCGGCCCGGACCTTCTGCTCCAGCTCGCGCTTGAGTCCCGCGTCCACTAGGGCGCCTCCCGTTTCTCTACGTAACAGACTCCGCTCACCGTACTCCCCCGCCGGGCGCGCCCTGCGGACCCCCCGTCAGCTCTCTTCGGGAAGTTCGCCGACCCGGTTCTCCCACTTGGTGGACAGCACGATCGTGGTGCGGGTGCGCGAGACGCCCCGGGTGCCGCTGAGCCGGCGGATGGTCTTCTCCAGGCCGTCCACGTCACCGACGCGCACCTTGAGCATGTAGGAGTCGTCACCCGCGATGAACCAGGCGTCCTCGATCTCGGCGAGGTCCTTCAGCCGGTGCGCGACGTCCTCGTGGTCCGCGGCGTCGGAGAGCGAGATGCCGATCAGGGCCGTGACGCCGAGCCCGAGCGAGGCGGCGTCGACGGTGGCGCGGTAGCCGGTGATGACTCCGGCGGACTCCAGCCGGTTGATGCGGTCGGTGACGCTGGGCCCGGAAAGCCCGACGAGCCGGCCCAGCTCGGCGTACGAGGCCCTGCCGTTCTCCCTGAGGGCCTGGATGAGCTGCCTGTCCACCGCGTCCATGTGAATGGAACCTTCCATTAATCAGCAGTATCGCGAGTCTGTGTGTAGAATCTAAGGCATGCAGGCTCCGGAGCCTGCAAATCTTCCCGAACATCCAAAAAATGCTTTCGAATCTTCAGGAGTGAAAACACCGTGTACACGATCGAGATGGCCTACGCCCGGATGCGCGAGCTGCAGGATCTGGCCAACCGCTCGCGTGCCCATCAGCCCGCCGCCGCCCACCGGGTCGACCGGACCCGCACCCCGCGCGCGCCCAAGAAGCGCTGACCCCGCCCGGATCAGCCACGGGAGCCTCCACCGAGCTCTCCCTTCCAGCGGCGGTACAGCTGATGCGGCACCCCTGCCGCGTCCAGCACCCGCCCCGCGACGAAATCCACCAGATCCTGGATGTGCGTCGCACCCGCGTAGAACGCCGGAGAGGCGGGCAGCACGACCGCGCCCGCCTCGTCCAGGGCCACCAGAGCCTTGAGCGTCTGCCCGCTGAGCGGGGTCTCGCGCACCGCGACGACCAGCTTCCGCCGCTCCTTGAGCGTCACGCTCGCGGCGCGCTGCAGCAGATCCTTCGAGAGCCCGAGCGCCACCCCGGCCACGCACGCCGTCGAGGCCGGGACGATCAGCATCCCCTTCGCCGGATAGGACCCCGAGGACGGCCCGGCCGCCAGATCGCCCGCCGCCCAGTGCCGTACACCGGACACGTCCACGTCGAAGGTGTGCGGCTTGCCGTCCGCGCCCCGCGCCAGCCAGCCGCGCAGGTCCTCCTGCCAGTGCGCGTCGCGGAACGCGATCCCGGTCTCGTCCAGCAGGGTCAGCCGCGACGCCCGGCTCACCACCAGATCGACGCTCTCCCCCGCGGCCAGCAGACCACGCAGCACCGCGGCGGCGAATGGTGTGCCCGAAGCGCCCGAAACTCCGACAATCCAAGGCTGTCGCTGCTGCTGACTCACTGAAATCCCGGAATCCACAGAACCGAGCCTATCCGGCACGGCGTGATCATCGCCGCCGCGTTCGTCCCGCGCCGGGGCGCCCGGCCGCTCAGACCGTCAGGCCCCGCACCAGCAGATCGAGCAGCGCACACGCGAACAGGGCGATTCCGATGAACCCGTTCACCGAGAAGAACGCCCGGTTCAGCCGCGACAGATCGTGCGGCCGCACCACCCGGTGCTCGTACACGAAGGCGACGGCGACGATCACCATGCCGATCCAGTAGAAGAGCCCCGCCTCCGTGGCCAGTCCGAACCAGACCAGCAGCCCGGTCGTCACCACGTGGCAGACCCGCGCGCCCCACAGCGCGGCCGGCACGCCGAACCGGGCCGGGACCGAGAACACCCCGTGCGCCCGGTCCGCCTGCACGTCCTGGCAGGCGAAGATCAGGTCGAAGCCGCCGATCCAGACGCCGACGGCCAGCCCCAGGACGACCGCGTCCCACGACCAGCTCCCGGTGACCGCGAGCCAGGCGCCGACCGGCCCCATGGCCTGGGCGATGCCCAGGATCGCGTGCGGGTAGTTCGTGAACCGCTTGCCGTAGGGGTAGACGACCATCGGGATCACCGCGAGCGGCGCCAGCGCCAGGCAGAGCGGGTTGAGCAGCGCCGCCGCACCGAGGAAGACGACGACGGCGATGAGCGCCCCCGTCCACGCGGAGCGCACGGACACCGCACCGGTCACCAGCTCACGGCCGGCGGTGCGGGGGTTGCGGGCGTCGATCTCCCGGTCGATGATCCGGTTCGCGGCCATCGCGAAGGTGCGCAGCCCGACCATGGCGACGGTGACGAGCAGCAGGGTGACCCAGTGGATCGACTCGTCGTCGCGGAACATCGCGGTGAGGGCGGCGATGTAGGCGAAGGGCAGCGCGAAGACGGAGTGCTCGATCATGACGAGCCGCAGGAACGCGCGGGGCTTGCTGCGGGGCTGCGGCACGGCAGCGGCGGAGGCACTCACAGTCCGTATTCCTTCCAGCGTCGCGTCACCCGGTCGGAGATCTCCGGATCGGACTCGACCATGTCCGGCCAGCCCCCGTCCCGGGTGTAGCCCTCCTCGGGCCACTTCTTCGTCGCGTCGATCCCGGCCTTGCCGCCCCAGAACTGCTGGTAGGAGGCGTGGTCGAGATGGTCGACGGGCCCCTCGGCCACGGTCAGGTCCCGCGCGTAGTCGGTGTTGCCGAGCGCCCGCCAGGACACCTCGTGCAGATCGTGGACGTCGCAGTCGGAGTCCACCACGACGATCAGCTTGGTCAGCGACATCATGTGCGCGCCCCAGATGGCACTCATCACCTTCTGGGCGTGCTTCGGGTACTTCTTGTCGATCGAGACGATCGCACAGTTGTGGAATCCGCCCGACTCGGGCAGGTGGTAGTCCACGATGTCCGGCACGATGATCTTGAGCAGCGGCAGGAAGAACCGCTCGGTGGCCCGGCCCAGCGGCCCGTCCTCGGTCGGCGGCCGGCCCACCACGATCGACTGGAGCAGCGGACGCTTCCGCATGGTCACGCAGTCGATGGTCAGCGCGGGGAACGGTTCCTGCGGCGTGTAGAAGCCGGTGTGGTCACCGAACGGCCCCTCGGGCAGCGTCTCACCCGGCTCCAGCCAGCCCTCGATGACGACCTCGGCGTTGGCCGGTACCTGGAGCGGGACGGTCTTGCAGTCGACCATCTCGATGCGCTTGCCCTGGATGAACCCGGCGAACAGGTACTCGTCGATGTCCCCGGGCAGCGGTGCGGTGGAGGCGTACGTCACCGCGGGCGGCGCCCCGAACGCGATGGCGACCGGCAGCCGCTCCCCGCGCCTGGCGGCGACCTGGTAGTGGTTGCGGCTGTCCTTGTGGATCTGCCAGTGCATCCCGATGGTGCGGCGGTCGTGGCGCTGGAGCCGGTAGAGCCCCAGGTTCCGCACGCCGGTCTCGGGGTGCTTGGTGTGGGTCAGCCCGAGGTTGAAGAACGAGCCGCCGTCCTTGGGCCAGGTGAAGAGCGCGGGCAGCCGGTCCAGGTCCACGTCGTCGCCGGTGAGGACGACCTCCTGGACGGGGGCGTTCTCCGCCTTCACCTTCTTCGGCGGTACGTGGACCATCGTCCCGAGCTTGCCGAAGGCCTCCCGGACGCCGACGAAGCCGTGCGGCAGCTCCGGCTTGAGCAGCCCGCCGATCTTGTCGCTGATCTCGGAGTAGGACTTCAGCCCGAGGGCCTTCAGGAGCCGCTTGTCGGTGCCGAACACGTTCATGGCCAGGGGCATCGAGGAGCCCTTGACGTTCTCGAAGAGCAGCGCGGGCCCGCCGGCCTTGTTCACCCGGTCGACGATCTCGCCGACCTCCAGGTAGGGGTCGACCTCGGCCCTGATGCGCTTGAGCTCGCCCTCGCGCTCCAGAGCCCGGAGGAGGGATCGAAGATCGTCGTAAGCCATGTTGTCCAGTATCGGCCACCCGTTACCCTGGGCCCGTCACCGGGGCGGGGCTTTGCCCCGCCAACTCTCCTCGGGGGGATTCTTCCACCATGCTCCGGGCCCTGATCTATCTCCTGCCGCTGGCGCTGACGATCTTCGCGTTCATCGACTGCCTGAACACCCCGGAGGACGAGGCCAAGCACCTGCCGAAGATCGCCTGGGTCTTCATCATCCTGCTGTTCTGGATCGTCGGCCCGATCGTGTGGCTGGCCGCGGGCAAGGTGCGCGAGGTGCCGGCCGACGGCCGCACTCCCTCCGAGTGGCACCGCAACGGGCGTGTCCGGTGGGTGGCGCCGGACGACAATCCCGACTTCCTGAAGTCCCTGAAGGAGGGGAACGAGAAGGACGAGTCGGTCCTCAAGGACTGGGAGGCCGACCTGCGCCGCCGCGAGGACGAGCTCAAGCGGCGTGAGAGCGGGGCGGGTCCGGAGGAGTCGGCGCCGCCCGCTTCGTAACGCGCTCGGGGATCATCAGGCGTACAGCAGCTGCCCCAGCCGGTTGAGCAGGGGCAGCAGCGCTGTGCGCTCCTCCGGTGTGAGCGCTTCGAGCGCGCCGTGCACGGCGCGCATCTCGGCGCGGATGGTGTGGGCGAGCCCGGTGCCCTCGGGGGTGCGGCTCGCGACCTTGGAGCGCCGGTCGCCGGGGGCGGGGGCCCGGCTGACCAGGCCTCGGGTCTCCATGCGGCCGATGAGGCCGGTGGCGTTGGACGCGTCGCAGACGAGATGGGCCGCCAGGGCGCTCATCGGCATGGGCTCGTTGAGCGCGATCAGCGCGCGGGCCTGCGAGGTGGACAGTCCGTGACGGGCGGCGACGGCGGTGAGGTCGTCGTGGTGACCGCGCACGACGAGGGCCAGCGGCTCCAGGAGGTCCTCCGGGGCCGGGGCGGCCCGATCGTCCGGAGCAGTGTCGGCGCGGGGCGTCGGTTCGGTGGTCATGGTCGGCCATTCTTCGATCGGCATCCGTCGACATTTATTTGACATGCTCAATATTTGGCAGTTACATGAAATGAATTGCTTGAGCATATCAAGTTCTGAGCCAGTCCCGCTCGCCCGCTCGCAGGGAGTTACCCCCATGCCCTCCGTACTGTTCGTTCTCACCGGCGCCGACCACTGGACCCTCGACGACGGCACCACCCACCCCACCGGCTTCTGGGCCGAGGAGCTCGCGGCGCCGCACCGGGTCTTCACCGAGGCCGGTTACGCCCTCACCCTCGTGACCCCCGGCGGCGTCACCCCCACCGTCGACGCGGGCAGCCTGACGGCCGCCGCCAACGGCGGGCAGCAGCAGGCCGACGCCGTCGCCGCGTACCTCGACTCGATCGGCCCCGAACTGCGCGCCCCGGCCCGGCTGGAGGACATCCGCCCTGACCGGTACGACGCCGTCTTCTACCCGGGCGGCCACGGGCCCATGGAGGACCTGGCCGTGAGCGAGCTCTCCGGGCGGCTGCTGACCGCCGCGCTCGACTCCGGTACGCACCTCGGCGTGCTCTGCCACGCACCGGCCGCGCTGCTCGCCGCCCGCCGCGAGGACGGTTCCTGGCCCTTCGCCGGCTACCGCATGACCGGGTTCAGCAACGCCGAGGAGTCCATCGGCGGGCTCGCCGACAAGGCGCCCTGGCTGCTGGAGGACCGGCTCCCCCCGCCGGGG